>DATJPS010000050.1:0-23266 GCA_035506255.1 Candidatus Omnitrophota bacterium
CGCGGGTCTTTTTATTTCCTTCAGAACGCTTCGGCGGATTCAACAGTCCCGACAGAATCGGACGTAGTAATGTCGATAAGAAACAATGGAAATGTTGGTATCGGTACCACTTATCCGAACGAAACATTGACCGTTGCCAACGACGGTTCCAAGACCGCTTTCGAAGCCTGGCACGATACAGCAAATAATGTATCTCTGGCGACGGGATCTATTGGTGTATTGGCTTACGGGAGTGCTTATGGCGGAACGTTCACCTGTAATTTTCTGAACGGCTTTGGAGTGTATGCCTACGCTCCGCAGGGAGTCGGACTCTACGGGTCCGGGGTGATCGGCGTTCGGGGCCTGGTTTCAAGCGGGTGCGGAGTATCGGGAGAAGCGACGAGCGGGATCGGGCTTTTTGGGCGCGCTACGACCGGAATAGCCCTTAACACTTATGGAACCGTAAAATTCCAAAATCTTCCTACGACAAGTTCGGGGACGACTTTGATCGTGGATGGCAGTGGATATCTTTATAAGCAATCGTCCAGTTTGCGATATAAGGAAAATATAATCGATCTTGATGTTGATAAACAGAAGGTGCTGAGCTTAAGGCCGGTTAAATTCACATCCAAAACGGACAAAAAGCGCGATATCGGGTTGATCGCGGAAGAAGTGGAAAAACAGATAAAGGACCTGGTGATATACAATGAGAAAGGACAGCCGGAATCAGTGAAGTATGACCGTGTGGCGATTTATCTGTTGGGCGTGATTAAAGGCCAACAAAAAGATATAGACGAGCTGAAAAGAGAAGTAAAAGAATTAAAAGCGAGCGAGAAGAAGTAACGGATCAGGCGATATTTAATCCTAAAATTCACAAGTCGGTTCTTTGTATAGAGGCGCCTGTTTCATGGGCCATCTAATATTGAGAGAAAATTAATTTATTTCATTGTAATGCCAAAAAACCCTGATAAAATTAGTTTAACAGTATTTTAGGGGGCATTCATGAATAAAATATTTATTAGCGCATTGCTTTTGCTCTCCGCATTTTACACCGCCGCCATCGCATCAGATGTAGATCTTAAATTGGATACCCATAACGGCTCTAGCGCTTTTAATGTGAGAGATAATCTATCAAACGCCCTCATGACGACCAAATCCAACGGCAATGTCGGGATCGGGACGGCGGAACCTCAGTATGCACTGCACGTTTATGGCGGGAGCATCTTATATCAAAAACCCGGGCCCGCAGTCAGTGGATACAGGATGGCGGACGCTTATGGCAATTTATTGGGGGGATTGTTGGCATACAATGACAATGATCTGGCTTTGGTAGCGGAGGGGAACGGGACAGGGGAGGTTAATATCAGGACCAGCGGCGTGGATCGGATGAGGGTAACATCTACCGGCAATGTCGGGATCGGAACGACCAACCCCGGATACAAGCTGTCCGTGGTTGGAACGATCGAGACCTCCGGCACGGTAGGGATCAGGTTCCCTGACGGGACGATCCAGAAAACAGCATCTGGCTCAAATTCTTGGAATACGAGCGGGAATGATATTTATAGTTCAAATTCAGGTAATGTCGGCATTGGTTCCCAGGAGCCAAAGGTTAAGCTTGATGTTGATGCGGGAACAAATTATTATGCCGGCCGATTCAGAAGCAGCAATGGGGCGGCGGCAAGATTGATTGTTGACAGTATCGGATCGGCAAACAATTCCGGGATTTCTTTGCACAATAACGGGGTCAATAAATGGGAAATGGCAAGCGTGAACTTTGGGGTTGGAGGCGCGAACGATTTTCAATTATATGACGATACATTATTGCAAACCGCGATGATGGTGGATGGAGATTCCAATTGTGTTGGCATTGGGACAACAAGTCCAGGATATAAGTTATCGGTTGTAGGAACGATCGAGACATCGGGGATCGGGGGAGTTAGGTTCCCGGATGGAACGACTCAAATTACCGCTTTAGGGAATAAGGCGGGAGGATGGATAAAAGGCGGCGGCAGGATAACCGAGGAAACAATAACTGATAATGTAGGAATCGGGACAAGCGCACCGGCATATCCTTTAACCGTCAAAACTTCAACGGCAAGCAGTGGCATAACACATACGGACGGTACAATTTCGGTTGGTACATGGGTGGGCAATTCTGGAGGCGTAGATGGAGGATGGATAGGGACTTATTCCAATAATCCTCTGGGCTTTTTTACGAATAATGGCGGAATAGCAAGTATGCTGATAAGTACATCCGGAAATGTAGGAATCGGTACTACCAATCCACAGTATGCATTGCATGTATATGGCGGAGGGATCTTATATCAAAAGTCCGGTTCAGCACAGAACGGGTACCGGATAGCGGATGTGTCCTCAAATATTTTAGGGGGACTATATGGGATGGGGGATAGCAATATCGCGGTAGTGGCGAGTAACGGGGGAACCGGAGAGGTGGAGGTCAGAACCAACAGCACCGAAAGAGTGAGGGTGTCAGCGGCGGGGAATGTAGGGATAGGGACTACGAACCCCGGCGCGCCGCTTGATGTAATGGGAGCGATTGGGATCGGGGCGGGAGCATTTTATAATCAAATCAATGCGGTGAATTCTCAACAGAACCTTGTGATCAACAGCAATGGCGGAATGCTGTATTTGAACGGCACCACCAATGACGCAGTTACGATCGCGAGTGGCGGCGGCAATGTTGGGATCGGGACTACGAAGGCCGATTACCAGTTAACGATTAAGACCGGGACAAAAAGCTATGGAATGGCACACACAGATGGAACAAGGACAATCGGAACTTACGTCGGGAATATTAGCGGGGTTAACGGAGGATGGTTGGGCACTTTATCAAATCATAATCTTTACTTTTTTACTTATGGAGGTATGCCGGGCATGATGCTCGATACATCTGGAAATGTGGGGATAGGATCGACGGACCCTACCGGTGCTAGGCTTGATGTTATTACCTCCTCTGGGATTGGGGTTGCGGCAAGAAATACATCTTCGAACGCTGGGGACAGCGCGCTGGAAGGGCATGCGGACGCCGGGATGGCGGTTCTGGGGGTTAATAATTCAACCAGTCAATCAACCGCGGTATTCCAGAATTCAGGCGGTGGGCCTGGGATCAGCGTAACTGGAAATAACAACTATTTTTCCGGCTCTGTTGGTATTGGGAAAACGGACCCGACCGCTAAATTAGAAATCGAAACAAGTGGGCATGGATTGATTTCTACTAGCAGTGGGGGTTCGTCCGTGGCAGTCTGGGGAGTAAATACAGGTGGAGGAATAGGTGTTTATGGATCGGCGGGGGGAAGCGGGTTTTCAGGATATTTTCCTGGAAGATTATATGCAGGCGGCAATGTAGGGATCGGAATGACAGGCCCAGCCCATCTGCTACAGCTCGGAGCGGATGATGCTTATAAACCCAATGGTGGTTCATGGGGGAATTCATCCGATATTCGGCTCAAAAAAAATATACATCCTATTACAGGGGCGTTGGATAAAATTGCCCGGCTTCAAGGGATCAATTATGAATGGATTAATCCAAAAGAACATGGTAACAGTTATGGTATAAATGGCGGATTTATTGCTCAAGATGTTGAAAAAATCTTTCCGTCGTGGGTCAAGGAATCGGATCCACAGGGGCAAGACGTCAGCCTCGTATCTAAAGACGGAAAGATAAAAAACCTCAGTTTGCCATTTGAGTATGAAGAGCTGATAGTTGAATCGATAAAAGAATTAAAGAAAGAAAACAGTGATCTGAAGAAGGAAAACGACGAATTGAAGGCTAGAAATGCAAAGTTCGAGGACCGCCTCGAAAAGATCGAAGATAAATTGGCGAAATAAATTGTTGGGCGGTTAGGATTTAAGCCAAAATATATAGGCTTCTCCAAAGGCTGTTATTAATTCAATTGCTGGAGAAGTAAGACCTATCGGACGAAAAGGCAATCATACTCGACAGACAGCTGATTAAGAATATGGACGGCCGGATGTTAATTGGGAGCCAATTCGATAACATCATACGCCGGCGATTCATACGGATGCGCTTTTTTCATCGCGGCGATCACTTTATTTTTGATTTTGCCGGGGACAAAAATCTCCAACCGATCTTCCTTGACCTTTGCCAACCGTCCCGCCTTCCCCTTGTACGGACGGGCCCCTTTTAAAGGGCGAAAGGTCCCGATCCCATCCGAATAGAACATGCAATGGTCGTAATTGCCGATCCGGCCGGCACCGGCGGCGAAGAGCGCTTCGCTTATCGGTTTAAGGTACGAACGGGGAACGAATACGATCAGCTTATAATTCACGCTCAAATTATAGCAGAAACGACGAAATTCGCGACATCGAGGCGGAAAAGAGGACCGAAGAGCGTTCAATGCCCGATATTTCAGGCGTTGTGATTGCTATATGTTTCGCATGCCGGACGATGTAGTTAAACTGCTGGATAGATTTATCGAACAGGCAACGACGGAGCGCGCCTCCGACATCCACATCGAACCGAGAGAAGAATATGTGAGGGTCCGCTTCCGCGTGGACGGCCTGTTACAAGATATCGAGACCATTCCCAAGCAATCACAGCCCGCGCTCATTTCCAGAATTAAAGTAATGGTCAACCTGGACATTGCCGAGTCGCGACTGCCGCAAGATGGCCGCGGCAGCGTCCACATCGGGAAAAGCGACTACGATCTGCGAGTCTCCACTCTTCCCACCGTCCATGGTGAAAAGGCGGTCATAAGAATACTGGAGCGAAGAAGAGTGGCGCTGAAGCTGGAAGAGCTGGGATTGGATGCGGCGGACATGATGGCTTACAGAAGAATGATCTCGCGCCGGAGCGGGTTGCTGCTGATCACCGGCCCGACCGGATCCGGTAAAACGACCACGCTATACGCATCGCTCAAAGAGCTCAACTGCCGGGAGAACAACATCATCACAATCGAGGACCCGGTCGAATACCAGTTGCCCGGCATTAATCAGGTGCAAGTCAACCAGAAGTCCGGCCTTACCTTCGCGCGCATTCTCCGTTCCGTGCTCCGGCAGGACCCGGACATCATCATGGTCGGCGAGATCCGGGACCTGGAAACGGCAAGGATCGCGGTCCAGGCGGCGCTTACCGGGCACCTGGTGCTGGCGACGCTCCATACCCGCGACGCACTGTCGTCCACCATCAGGCTTTGCGAAATGGGGATAGAAGGATATTTGATAAAAGATTGCATAGTGGGAGCAGTGGCACAGAGGCTTATAAGGATAAAGCCGTCCGGCCGTCGCGCGATCTTCGAGATCATGGAAGGATGCGAGCCGCGTGAAGGGATGAAAACGATGAAGGACAAAGCACTGGAACTGATCAAGCAGGGAACAACTAGCCGGGAAGAAGTGGAAAGAGCGGTCTGTTTCGATCAGTGACCGCCGCCGCCACCCGCTCCTCCGGTCCCGCCCGAAGCCGCGCCGCCTTTACCTCCACCGGGGATCCCGAAAGTCGCCATCATAAAGATCGCCACTCCCACGATCTTATCGAATATCCTTGGGATCGCGTTCTCCATGGTGATGACCTGGCAACGATGGCATTTAGCGCAGATCTTGAACTTCATTTTGGTCGGGGAGCAGGCCTCGGTCTTATAAAACAGGCAGTTGGTCAGGCCCGTGTTCTTGGGGGAAAGAGCCTTTTGCAGATGCATTTCTTCCAGGGCTACTGATTCTATTTCCATGTTTTTCTATCGCCTTGCCAAACCGTTAATTTCAAGTTATTCTAGGCTAATGAAAGCGGTCAGGTCAATAATATTTTATATAATAGTCGCCATTAGTTTTGTGATCGGCACGTTTATCACCATCCCGCTCGCCTGGTTCAGTCGCGACCAGGTCCGCACATACCAAACTTCCGCCCGGATCTGGGCCCGGATGCTGGCATGGATCTCCGGCATCCCGGTAAAGATCGAGGGGATGGAGAATCTTTCCCGGAACGAAGCACTGGTGATGGTGGCCAACCATCAGGGTTCGGCCGACATCCTGATCCTGCTGGCCTACCTCCCGGTCTATTTCCGTTTTATTATAAAAAAGGAGCTTTTTAAGATACCGTTCTTTGGCTGGTATCTGCGCAAGGCCGGGTATATTTCGGTCGATCGGGGGGCGGGGGATAAAGCGCATCGTCTGATGTCGTCGGCGGAAAGCGTGCTGGCGGGGGGTGACTGCATCCTTATTTTCCCCGAAGGGACCCGGTCAAAAGACGGAAAGTTACAGGAGTTCAAACGGGGAAGCCTTTTGCTGGCGTTCAAGGCCAAAAAGCGGGTATTGCCGATCGCGATCTCGGGCAGCTTCAATATCATGCCGCCCAAAAAAGTATTTTACGATATAGTCCCGGTAACGATAAAGATCGGCGAGCCGGTCACTCTGCAACAATTTGGAACGAAGTTCGAACAGGCGTCGGAAGCGATACACGACCGGATCAAAGGGATGCTTGAAGCGCCTCGCTGATATTGGCCACCGGTTCGAGCAGGATCCCGGTCTTCTTCAACTGGGATAAATTTCCCTTCGGTATAACGATCCTTTCAAACCCCAATTTTTCCGCTTCCATGACCCTGGATTCGATCAGGTCGACCGCCCGTATCTCTCCCGCCAGCCCCACTTCCCCCACCACCACCGTCTTCGGATCGACCGGCTTGTTCTTGTGGCAGGAGGCGATCGCGACCGCGATCGGAAGATCGCAGGCGGGTTCCTGCATCCGGATGCCGCCGGCGACATTGATATAGATATCATCCGAGCCAAGCTTGAAGTTGGCCCTTCTTTCAAGCACGGCGATCACGATGGAGGCGCGATTATAATCGACCCCGACCGCGGTGCGGCGCGGGACCGCCATGCCGGTATGGGAGGTAAGGGCCTGTACTTCGAGCAAAAGCGGCCTGGTCCCCTCGATAGTGGAGGTAACCACCGATCCGCTTTGCCCGGATGAGCGTTCGGAGAGGAACATCTGCGAAGGATTCGCCACCGCCACCAATCCCTGTTCCTTCATTTCGAATATCCCGACCTCATTGAGCGAGCCGAACCGGTTCTTGACCCCGCGCAGGATGCGGAACTGCTTGTGCATGTCCCCCTCAAAATATAGGACGGCATCGACGATGTGCTCCAGGATGCGCGGCCCGGCGATCGATCCCTCCTTGGTGACATGCCCGACGATCAGGATCGGGAGATGCGATGATTTGGCGATACGGGTAAGGTAGGCCGCGCATTCCCTGACCTGCGAAACCGAGCCGGGGGCGGTGGGGATATCGTCGCGATAAACGGTCTGGATCGAATCGATGATCAGCAGCGACGGTTTAAGCTCGTTCGCCGCGTTCTCTATCGAAAAAAGGTCGGTCTCCGGCAGAACGTTCAAGCTTTTTGAGAGGGTCCCTAGGCGTTCCGCGCGCATCCGGATCTGGCGCGCCGATTCCTCACCCGAAACGTACAGGACCGTCCCCTTTATCTGATTGGCGATCTGGAGCATGAGCGTAGATTTCCCGATCCCGGGATCGCCGCCGAACAGGATCACCGAACCGGGAACGATCCCTCCTCCCAGCACCCGGTCGAGCTCCGCGATCCCGCTCGGCATCCGGTCCTCTTTCTTATAATCGATCTTAGCGATAGGGAGAGGTTTTTGGATCTCCAGATTTTGGGATTTGGATTTATTAAGGATTTCGGATTTAGGATTTCTGATTTTTTCTTCCACCAATGAGTTCCAGGTGCCGCAGGAGGGGCACTGGCCGTACCAGCGGGGGTAGTCATTGCCGCAGCTCTGGCAAAAAAAACGGGTCTCAGTTTTTGAGGGCATTTTCCTTGGCCGGTTTCGGCTGGGAGACCTTTTTACCGGTAAACACGATCTCGTCCTTCTTGATGTCGGCTTTGATGCGATAGCCGGGTATGAACTTTCCTCTCAAGACCTCTTCCGACATCGGGTCCTCGATGTAATCCTCGATCGTCCGGCGGAGCGGCCGCGCCCCGAACTTCGGATCGTACCCTTTTTCCACCAGGAAATCAGAGACTTTCTTGGTGATAGAGAGCGAAAGGTCCTTTTCCGACAGACGCTTGTTCAGCTCGCCGATCATGATGCCGACGATCTGGCCCAGGTCCTCTTTGGAGAGCGGGCGGAAGATCACGGTCTCGTCGATCCGGTTGAGGAACTCCGGCCGGAAGGTCTTCTTTATCTCTTCGAGTATCTTCTCCTTCATCCGCTCGTAGCTAGCCTTGGCATCGGTCTTGGTAACGAACCCGATATTGGTCTCTTTCTTGATCAGGTCGGCGCCGACATTGCTGGTCATGATGATGACGGTGTTCTTGAAATCCACCTTGCGCCCCTGCGCGTCGGTCGCCTGCCCGTCGTCCAGTATCTGCAACAGCGTATTGAGGACATCCTGATGCGCTTTTTCCACCTCGTCGAACAGCACCACCGAATGCGGGCGGCGCCTCACCGGCTCGGTCAACTGGCCGCCTTCGCCGAACCCGACGTAGCCGGGCGGGGAGCCAAGCATCCGCGAAACGGTGTGCGATTCAAGGTATTCCGACATGTCGATCCTGACCATGGCGTCGGTATCGCCGAAGAGGAACTGGGCCAGCCGCTTGGCCAGCTCGGTCTTTCCCACGCCCGACGGTCCGAGGAAAATGAACGAGCCGATGGGGCGGCGGGGGTCTTTGAGCCCGGCGCGCGCCCGGCGGATCGATTTGGCGATCAGCTTAATCGCTTCGTCCTGCCCGATGACATATTGCTTCAGTTCGTCCTCCATCTTGAGCAGCCGTTCGGTCTCCTCCGCGGTGAGCTGGGTAACCGGCACTCCGGTCCAGGCGGAGACGACCTCCGCGATCGATTCCTGATCGACCAGCGGGAGGTTGTCGTAATTCACTTTGATCTTGCGGGCCGCCTCCTCGTATTTTTTCCTGGTCTCTTCTTCAAGGTCCCGTAACTTTGCGGCGTTCTCGAACTCCTGGTTGGAGATCGCGGTCTCCTTTTCGGTCTTGATCTTTTCCAGCTCGGCCGTAATCTCCACCAGCTCGGGTGGAGCGGTCTGAGATTTGAGCATCACCCGGCTGCTCGCCTCGTCAATGAGGTCGATCGCCTTGTCGGGAAGGCGGCGGTCCGAAATATACCGCTCCGACAAACGGGCGGCGGCGACCAGCGCTTCGTCGGTGATCCTTACTTTATGAAAGTCCTCGTAACGGCTCTTTAATCCCTTGAGGATGTCGATCGTTTCCTGCGCGGTCGGCTCGGATACCATCACCGACTGGAACCTGCGCTCCAGCGCCGGGTCCGATTCGATCTTCTTGCGGTATTCGTCAAGGGTGGTGGCGCCAATGCACTGGATCTCTCCGCGAGCCAGCGCTGGCTTCAATATATTGGCGGCATCCATTGCCCCTTCGGCCGCCCCCGCGCCGATAAGCGTGTGCAGCTCGTCGATGAACACCACCACCTTCCGGGCTTTCCTGACCTCTTCCAGCGCCTTCTTGAGACGCTCCTCGAACTCGCCCCGGTAGCGGGTCCCGGCGATCATCAACCCCAGGTCGAGCGTCAAGACCCGCTGGTCGAGCAGTATCGGCGGGACATTACCGGATATGATCCGCTGGGCCAGCCCTTCCACGATCGCGGTCTTCCCCACGCCCGCCTCCCCGATAAGCACCGGATTGTTCTTTTTGCGGCGGGAAAGGATCTGGATCACCCTTTCGATCTCTTTTCCCCTTCCCATCACCGGGTCCAGCTTCCGCTCGCGGGCCAGGCGGGTCAGGTCACGGCTGAACTGGTCGAGAGTGGGGGTTCCGGAGCGGGGCGGGTATTTCTTCTCCACCGTCGCTTCTTCGCTCATCATCGAAATGATGCGCGATTTGGCCGTGGCGGTGGTGATGCCGAAATCGGCAAGGATGGCGGCGCAAGCACCGGTACCTTCCCTCAGTATCGAAAGGAATAGATGCTCCACGCCTATGTAATTATGGCCCAGTGCGCGCGCCTCTTCCCACGCCAGTTCGATCACTTTTTTGACCTGGGGGGAGAAAGGGATCTCGATCGCCGGCAGAATTTCCTTGGCGGCGGTCGATTCGCGCTCGATCCGTTCCTTTACCTCGGAGGGGGAGGCGCGAAAATACTCGAAAACCTTGATGATATTCTGTTCATTCTCGCGCAGCATGCCCAACACCAGGTGCTCGGAAGCGACCTGGGCGGCAGACAGCCGTTTGGCCTCTTCCTGGGAAGCCATGATCACCCTGATGGCACGTTCGCTGAAACGTTCGAACATATGCCGCATTATAGAGGTAAATACAAGTTTTATCAACCAGGACACGATATTATAGTAGGGAGAGAAGCTATGGCCATTGACCTTAAAAAATTCGTGCTAGGAGGGATAAAGCTGGAGCCCCCGGCCAAGCCGGGAGTCTGCAGGGTAGATATGCCCGATGGCGGGTTCATGGAGATCCGGACCGGCGGGAATATCGACCTGGGAGACGGAACGGACATAAAGTTCGCGAGCGCCAATTACAAACTGGGCGAGTTTGAGGAGAATTATCACGGCTATTTTTCGGGCAAGAAATCTAAACCTGATCCATCCTCTGAGGCAAAGTGATAATGAAGGTGGTCCCCTTCCCGGTACGGCTTTTTACTTTTATACTTCCCATATGTTCTTCGATTATCCGTAAAGTGATCGGCAGTCCCATCCCCGTCCCCTTCATCTTGGTCGTGTAAAAAGGATCGAATAGGCTCTTTATTTTTTCTGAATCTATTCCCGGCCCGGTATCGGTTATCTCTATGAAGACGACCGGGATCGGCGCCGGCTGCGTTTCTTCCGCTTCCCAGACGATCTCGCCTTTTTCCGTCTCCACTCCGGTGTGCGACGGCCGTCCGATCTTCACCACCTCGCCGATATCGGTCTTGATCGTAAGTTCGCCGCCTTTGGTCTCTTCCATCGCCTGGATGGCGTTGAGGATGATGTTGACAAAGGCCTGGGAAAGCTGCTGCGCGTCCCCTGTGATCTCCGGCAGCTCGGCCAGTTTGGTAGTGACGCGGATATTGTTCTTTTTACACTCGCTCTCGAAGAGCATCATGATCTCGTCCAGGATATTGTTGACGTTGATCTTGGTCAGCTCGGGCTTGACCGGACGGCCGAACTTGAGCAGGCTTTCGGCGATCTTGTTGATTCGCTCGATCTCGTTGGGGACGATCTGCGCGAACTTGGTCCGGAATTCCGGGTCGTCCCACTTTTGCTGTATCAACTGGCTGAAGGTGCGGAGGGAGACCAGCGGGTTCTTGATCTCGTGGGCCATCCCCGCCGCCATGGTCCCCAGCGAAGCGAGTTTTTCGGAAAGGATCAGCCGCTCCTGGCTGTCCTTGAGGTCCTTGGTCATTTTATTGAAAGCGGTCGCCAGCATCCCGATCTCGTCGGCGGAATCGATGTTGATCCGGGTGTTCAGGTCTCCCTTGGACACCGCTTCGGTGCCGTGGATCAGCTGCCGGATGGAACGCTCGATGCTCTGGGCGAAGAAGATCCCGGTCAGCACCGTCAGAATGATCCCGGCAATGGCGAAAAGCAGGGAGTTGGTCTCCAGCAATCGCATTTGCACATAGGCCTGCCGGAGCGGTTCTTCCACGATCACCGCGCCGCCGAACTTACGGATCGGCGCGTAGGCGCCGGCGTTCTCCTGGCCGAACTCGTCGGGCGGGAACTGACCGCCTCCGGTCTTGCCGGAAAGAGCGAGGGCGATTGGGGCGCGTTCGGCGACCGATGACCCGATGCGTCCGACATCGGCATGAGCGATTACTTTGCCGTTCCGGTCGACCACGTAAACCATCCGCATGCCGGAGGTCTTCTCGTTCACCAGCTTTTGCAGTGCGGCCTGGTCCAGACCGCCTAACTCGTCTACCTTGGAGGCGGTGCTCTGCGCGATCTCCTTGTAATTATTGATGATCGAGGTGTAGAGCGCCTGCTTACTCAGGGTAAGGGTGACCAGCGTGGTGACGCCGAACAATACCACGATCAAAAGGACGAAAATGAAGATGAGCCTGAAAAGTATCCGCGAGCGGAGAAAGCCGATCGGCCTTCCAGCGTAAATGGAATTGACGGGGATCAGTTCTGAAAGGAATATTCCCAGCGCGCCAAAAAGGATCGCCGCCCAGGAAAGGACCAGGTAAATGTTGTCCCCCAGGTTGACATAGAACATGGTCAGCAGATAAGCGACAATGAAAAGCAGGCAGGAAAAGGCGAAAAGCAGAGAGAGGGACCGTTTCCCCTTGTTCTCAAAGAAAGAACGGATGAACACGATCAATCCGCCGAAACCCCAGATAATTGTGAATAGCGGCCGGGAGAGGGCGGGGATATTGCCGAAGGTCACCAGCGGCTCCAGCACGTCGGAATGGTAATTTAGGGTAGTGGAGGAGTCCGGCGTCATGATTATCTGCCCGATCAGAAAGAGGACGGGAAGCGCGAGCAGCCCCATCACCCAGTTGAACTTAAGCCCGATCTTTTCCTTAAGGAAATAGACCAGCAGGTACGAACCGATCAGAAGGCTGATCTCGATCAGCTTCTGTAAAAGGATAAGGTCTGAAGGTTTGCGGTCCAGGTCGTAAAAGATCTGCGACAGAATGGTCATGATGGTGAAGGAGGAGAAACAAAGGAAGATCAGGGAGAGCGCGAGGTCCTTCAGGTCCCGGTCTTCCAGGAACTTTTTGAAAAAGGTGTAGATGCCCGACAACAAAATGCCGGACGCGAAGATCTCGGTAAAGATGCCAAGGAACGCAAGGGTGGTAAGCATTTATTGGACCTCTAGCTCAATTATGCCTGAAGTTTCCCCGCCTGCCAAGTTTACGATCTTGACCGGGAGCCTTTTAACGCCGGAGGGGACGCTGGTCCCGATCATCACGTTCTGGGAGAAGAAGTCGTCTTTCACGAAAGGCAATTTCACCTTGTCTCCGCCGATATCCCTCAGGTCGACGCTCACCTCGGAAATATCCTCGATCCGACCCGGGTTGTCCACCCGGACCGTCAGGACCACGTAGCTGCCGGCCGACGCCTTATCGGGCGTAGAAGTGGCGGAGAGCAATTCCGGATTGGTCTCCACGTCGAGCGAGGTCTTGGATATGGCGATCCAGCCTTTTTTATTTGCGGCGGTGACCGGTATTTCCTTGTCGCCCATCTGGATGTCGGGATTGACCGTGGTCTGTAGGGTGAAGACCCCGTCACCCGCGATCTGATCGCCCCACAGCCCATTGTCCACCATGATCGCGTTGGCCAGCCGGCCAAGCCCGCTCAGGTCGGCCTTGACCCCGCTGATGTCCTTGGGCCCGCCCGGGTCCTGCACCATCGCCGAAACTTCGATGATGGTCCTACCGTCCGGCGGGATCTTCTTCGGCACCGCCTTGATCCAGTTGATCACCGGCATCAACCGCACCCGGTTGATCTTGGTGATGTCATAGCCCACGCCCCAGTTCATCATCTGGTTCTCTTTTTTCTTCACCTGCTGGCTCTTGGAGAGCAGGTCGATCGCTTCCGACCGGGTCATCGACTCGTCGGCGAACGCGACGGCTCCCGAGAGCGAGATCAGCAGGATGTACAGGGCGATCAGCAGTTTAAATCTTCTCATCTGATCACTCCGAATTTCTTGAAGATCTCCGCGCCTTCGGCCACCGAGATGGTGGCGTTGGGACGGAAGCTCCGATCGGGATAGGCTTTGATCAGCCCGCGGTCGACCGCGACCTTTATATAAACGGCGAGAGGATGTTCCTTGGGAACATCCGAGAACGGATCGCGCGTGATCCTGGGTAGCGGATAGTTGGCGGCCTTGACCAGCCAGCTGGCGAGCTCGCCCCTGGTCACCGGGGCTTCGATCGAGAACGAAGCCTCGGGCGAGACCTCGACCACGCCCATCGTTACCAACGTTTCGAGGCGGTCCTTCTTCTCCGCGATCTGGGCCTTTTGCTGTTCCAGCTGTTTCTTCTGCTCCGGGGTCTTGGCGACCTTGATCTGCTGGTCGACCTGTTTTTCTTCCGCCACGATCACTTTGGCCTTGCGGAAGATCTTTCTTTCGACCGATAGCTTGGCCCCCTCGTAGAAAGCGTCCACCACCACCAGATTTTTGCCGATCCGTAACGGTTCCATTACCGAGAAGTTAAGGTTGGGATCGACATTTACCGCTTGTTCGTTAAGGTAAACCTCCACCCCCGGCTTGGCCTGCCCGGAGACCAGTATATGGTCGTCGTAAGTGATGAGGTTGTCGTCCGGCGATATGTTCTTTACCGGGTCCTGGATCTTCATCGCCGCGTACTGTTTTACCGGCCGGCGGACGAACACCCATTCCTCGGGGAAATAGAGGACAGAGAAGCTGACCGCATTCGATCCGGTCATCGGGTTAGGAGCGGAAGCGATGTCGAATCCCCAGGCGTCGGCCTTGATCCCGGCCCCGAAACAGACGCTCGATTTTTGCGGGCGGTTAACGTACCCGAGGCGATAGAAATACGTCCCGCCGAACGCCCATTCCGCGCCGACGTAATAATTGGGCGACTGCGACCTTAAACTTTCTATATCAAAAGCGAGGGTCAACTCTTCATCTTCAACATAAAGGGGCGACCAGACATCTCCGATCACCTTCATCGACCCACCCAGCCGCACTGCCGCAGGCGTCGCTTCCAAGGTGCCATTGTCCCAAGTGATCTTTCCTCCTCCAAGGAAATTGTAGGGGAGCAGGTTGGTGCCGCTGAATCCGAGGGTGGTAAAGCGGTTGAGCCGGTAGATCCCGCCCAGATCGAATTCCCATCCCTGGGCGGTGCGGTCGCTCATCCCTGTCTCCCGGAGCGAGGAGCCGATCATGGCCTTGACGCTGGCACCCAGGCCCAGGCTCTGGGCGATCTTGTTCTCCGCGAGCGGGGGAATGGCCGATAACTTGGAACCGGCCGAGAGGACCAGCACGCTGCTGTTGAAGTCAGCGGTCTGCCCGTTCACGAGCGGGATCCCGGTCGCGCCGTTCTGCACCACCGCGATGCCGAGCGTGGACCCATATCCGGTGGGGTAGGCCTGGCTGGCGGAAATGTTATTAAGATCGCTTACGTTGACCGATATCCCCTTGGCCCAGGGAAGCCCGCCGGGATTGTAAAAGGTGGAATTGACGTCGTTGCTCAGTCCCGTGAACGCGCCGCCCATGCCGAGCGGGCGGGATCCCGATTGAAGCATGAGGGGCGTGATGCCGATCTCGGCAAGATAAGCCATCGAACTTCCGTAGAAGGCCAATATCAGGATGGCGGCGATGGCCGCCGCTCGGTCTACGATACGCTTCATCTGACCACCGTGACCCCGACCTGTCCCGTTCCGGTCGAGCCGGCTTTATCGGTCGCGGTGATAGTAACGGTCTTTTCTCCGTAAACCTCGGTGGTGGCCACAAAGCGCAAGGTATAGATGCCGTCGCCCTTCTTCTCATCGCCGTAAGTCCCGTCGTCACGCATTTCGGCATCGGGAGGGCCGCCCAGATCGGAGATGTCGGCCTTGACGGAGAGAATGTCGTCCAGTCCCTGGCGGTCAACGATCATGGCGTTGAGCGAGATCCCGGGATTCTCGTCGAAGATGCTGAAGCTGGCCGGATCGGCCGTTACCCAATCTACGAGCGGCGGAGTGTTGATCTTGCAATAAGCTTCAGTGTTATAACCCTGGCGGAAATCGAACAGCCATTTTTCCAGCCACTTTACGCGGGCGAAACGCGAAAAGAGGATGGCGCATTCCGCCCGGGTGATCTCGCGGTTAGGCTGGAAAACGAATGCGGTCCGGGAAATGCCTTTGATCAGACCGCTCTGCTTGGCTTTTTTGATCTCGACATAATAAGGATTGTTCTCCGGCACATCGTAAAAGAGCGAGGGGATCTCTTTCTTGAACTTGCCGCCCTCGGCCTTAAAGGCGATGTCCGCCGCTTCTCCCCGGGTAAGCGTATCGTCGACACCGAAGGTATTGGCCGAGACCGGTTTCATCCAGCCTTTCTGGCAGGCGGCTTTGATGAACGGGGCGCGCCAGTGCTCTTTGGGCACATCGAAGAAAACATCCTGATAACCGGGCGTGATCTGCACCCCTTTGGCCTTGACCAGCCAGGTGGCGAACTCCCCGCGGGTGATCGGCTGGGAGAGGTAGAAATTGCCGTCCGGGTACCCCTCCGCGATCTTTAACGAAGCGAGTGTCAGGATCTCGTGCCGCGCCCAGTGCTTTTTGTCCTCATAGGTTATCTCGGCGTCGGGAAAAGAGACCAGCCTGAGGACCCGCATGCCCTTTTCGTAGTATTTTCCGGCGCCGTCCCAGGCTTTTACGACGATATAGTTCTTTCCCGGATTGAGCCATAATCCGCAGGTGAATTTCCCTTCATCGTCTACATCCAGTGAGATCTCGTTCACGTTCACGGTCTTTAAATTGTCGCCCGACCCGGTGAGGGTGAGGAGGTCCTGGTTGGTCAAGGTTTTATCCTGGGGTTGGTCGATTTTTAGCAGGGCGAAGCTCCCGGTTGAGAACAGGGAGCAAAGGATAATAAGGCAGACTAGCGAATTCCTCATTTTCGCTGATATTTTAGCATAAACCGTTTTGTTTGCAAGGAAGCTTTTTTGTGATAGAATCATGCGAAGATGTTTTTGAAAAGCCTGACGCTGCGCGGATTCAAGACGTTCGCCGACCGGGTCGACTTCCAGTTCGAGTCGGAGGGCGGGATCACGGCGGTGGTGGGGCCGAATGGTTGCGGCAAGAGCAACATCGTGGACGCTTTCCGCTTTGCGTTGGGCGAGAGCAACCTCCGCGAACTTAGGGTCAACACCCTGCCGGAGGTGATCTTCGCCGGGACCTCGGTCCGCAAGCCCCTTTCCCTGGCGGAAGTCTCCATCAGTTTCGACAACACCAGCAAACTGCTTCCGATCGAATATTCAGAAGTATTGGTAAAGCGCCGCACTTTCCGCGACAGCACTTCCGAATTCTCCATCAACCAGCAGCCGTGCCGGCTGAAGGACATCAAGACGCTCTTCCTTGACACCGGCGTGAGCTGCGAATCGCTTTCGATCATCGGACAGGGGCGGGTGGACGCCATCCTGACCTCGCGCCCCGAAGAGCGCCGCGCGTTCTTCGAAGAGGTGGCGGGAGTGCTGAAGTATAAGACCCGCAAGCAGGAAGTGGAACGCAAGCTCATCGTCTGCGAGCAAAATCTCCTGCGCATATCCGATCTAAAGGTGGAGATCGGAGAACAGATGATCTCGCTCGAATCCCAGGCCAAAAAAGCGCGTTCATACCAGGAGTCCCAAGCCCGCCTGCGAGAACTGGAGCTGGGAATATTCAAGAAGCAGGTGCTCAACCTCGTCCCGCGGCTCGACGAGGTCAGCGGCAGGATCGCCGAGCTTAAAAAGAAGGAGCAGGAGCTTTCGGACCGGAGCCGGCAGGTCTACGAGGAAAAACTGCGCCTGCGCGAGGACGCCCGCCAGCTGGACGACCAGATCGAATCCTCCCGCCTGGCGATCGAATCGACCAGGGAAAGCATCAAGAACGAACAGAACAGCGTACTGATCGAGCATGAGCGGCAGGTGTTCTCCGAAAAGAACCGGCTGCGCGATCTTAACGAGGAGGAACGGTTCATCCGGTTCGAGATGGAGCGGATGAACGATTCCCTTAAGGGCCTGCAGGCGAAAAAGGAACAGATAAAGAAACAGATTTCGGAATGGTCGGCGGCGGACCCTGCGGAATTCCTGGAGCTAGCGCCGGTGATCGAGATCTCGCTGAAGGCGATGGCCCAGTTGAACCGTCTGACGGCGGACCTTTGCGGCAAGGAAGGGATCCCGCTCCGCTCCCATGAGGACGACAAGGTGTTCGAGATGTTCCGGACGGAAGAACGGAAGATCTTGGACGACGAGCTGTCGATCTCCGACAGCCTGAAGGCGAAGAATTCAGGCCTTGAGCAGCTGACGACGAAGAGGGAAGCGCTGAAAAGATCGATCGAACAACTTGAGGGAGCGCGGCCGGAAAGCGACGGAGAAGCGCTCTCACGTTTACGGACGCAGCTGGAAGAGCGGGAGCGGGCGATGGCGCAGCTGCGCGAAGAGAAGAACCGGATCGGAAAAGCGCTGGACGAACTGGAAACTCAGCCTTCGCAGGGAATGGCGGGGACCAGCGAACTTATGAAGGAAGAGATCGCGCTGGCCCGGCTGCAGGCGGAGCTTTCGCAGATCGCGGACCGGGTGCAGGCCGATTACGGGATGACAGAGGCGGACCTGATGGCGCGGCCGGCGGTGGCGGAGAACGTGGGGCGGAGCCGGAAAGAGGCGGAAGAGCTGAAGGACAACCTGCGCATGCTGGAGCCGGTGAACCTGCTGGCGATAGATGAATACGAAAAGATAAAGGAGCGCCACGCTTTCATAGAGACGCAGTTCGGAGACCTTTCGGTGGCGCGCGAAAATCTGAAGACCCTGATCTCCGAGCTCGATCTCAAGGCCGGCCAGGATTTCCAGCGGACGCTGGAGACCATAACCAAGAACTTCAAAGAGATCTTCTCCAGCCTGTTCGAAGGCGGGGAGGCGGAGATCGAGGTGGTCGGTAACGACAGCATAGAGATCTCGGTCTGCCCTTCGGGCCGGAAGCTCCTCAGCCTATCGCTACTTTCGGGCGGCGAGCGTTCATTGGCGGGGATCGCGCTCCTGCTCTCGTTCCTAAAGACCCAGCCTTCGCCCCTTTGCATCCTCGACGAGGTGGACGCCGCGCTCGACGAGGCGAACGTGACCCGCTTCTCCCGTTTCATCAAAGGATTCGCCGGTAAGACACAAATCATAGTCATCACCCACAACAAGCGCACGATGGAAGCGGCGGACGTGATCTACGGGATCACGATGGAAGAACCGGGCGTTTCCAAGATGGTCTCGATGAAGCTGGAAAAGGTCGGATCGTAGAACGGACCAAGAGAATTGAGAATATTTAAGATCTTTCTGGCCGTGACCGTTTGCCTACTGGCGGCGGCGTGCGCGCACGCCCAGACGCCGGCCGGGCAATGGGGCCCTTTCGGTCTAGTGGTGGGTGACGCGCTTGGCCGGACCTCGCACATCAATCCCCGGATCGCGGAAATAAAGCCGGGGGTCTTCTTCGCGGTATGGGAAGATTCCCGCTCCGGGCGCTCCAATATATATATGCAGAAGATCGACCAGGCGGGAGACCTCATGCTTGACGCTAACGGCGTGGCGGTCTGTAAATACGCGGAGGACCAGACCAATCCCCGGATCGTTACCGACAGCGCCGGCGGGGCGATCATCATCTGGCAGGACAACCGGTCCGGCAATTTCAACATCTACGCCCAGCGGATCGACGAGAACGGGAACCCGTTGTGGACGAAGGAAGGGGTCCCGGTGTGCGAATTCCCGGCCGGGCAGTTCTTCCCCGAAGTGATCAGCGACGGCCAGGGAGGGGCGATCGTTACCTGGTACGATTACCGCTCGGGCAGCGAGGACGTTTACGTGCAACGTCTTAATTCACAGGGACAGATATTGTTCGCGCCGGAAGGAGTCCCGGTCTGCAAGGCTCCCGGCACGCAGTGGTTCCCCAAGTTGGTGACCGACGGCCGCAACGGCGCGATCATCGCCTGGATGGACCGGCGGAGCGGAAACTTCGATGTATACGCGCAACGGGTCGATTATTCGGGCAAGTTGCTGTGGGGGGAAAGCGGCCTCCCGATCTGCGTGATGGAAGGCAACCAGGAGAACGTGGAAATAATCGACGACGGAGCGGGCGGTGCGATCATTGCCTGGAAGGATTCACGCTCTACCGCGCCCGGGCTGTATGTTCAGAAGATCAATCCAGACGGGGCTCCGCTGTTACCCGTCAACGGAACGATGGTGTCGCAGGATACGGACCTGGTATCGGCGCTCGACTTGGCGCCGACCAAACAGGGCGGGGCAATGATAGTCTGGAGCGATCCGCACGCGGGAGACGCCGATATCTATGTTCAGCAGATGGACGCGAGCGGCAGGATGGTCTGGATGGGCGGACAACCGGTCGCCCAGCTTCGCGGCGAACAGAACAACCCCCGGATCTTCGGCCGGGGACCGCTCTATTTTATCGTTTGGGAAGACAAGCGCCAAGGCAAAACCCAGCTCTATTGCCAGAAGATAAAGGATATAGGCGAAATGCTCCTTCCGGAGAACGGGATCCCGCTTTCCGATTCGGGTATCGAGCCTCAGCTGGGCGAAGCGGTTTTTTCTGCAAGCGAGATCTTTACTTATATTTACCAGGACCGGAAAAAAGGGAATAACGATATTTACGGCGGCGCGGTATCACGCGACGGCAAGATAAGCTGGCTGGAGGCGGTGAACGAGACCAATGGTGCGGTGGTGCATGACGATCTCGATCTGGCGGTCACCTCCGGCGGCGTGGTGTTCGCTTTTCGCGATTTCCGCAACGGTTTCTCAAATATCTATCTGCAGAAGATCTCAAAAGAAGGCAAGATGCTCTGGAAAGAGAACGGCGTGGCGGCGGCTCCGGGATCATTCAATGAACGGGCTCCCAAAGTGGTGTCGGATGGGAAGGGGGGGGCGATCGTGGCCTGGGAAGATTACCGGTCGACCGTGGGCCCGCGAATCTATACCCAGCGGATCGAGGCGGATGGCGACATTAGTTGGGCGAGGGACGGAGTTCCGCTAGCGCCCAAAGCCCCTTCGATCAACCAGATCAAGCCGAACCTGGTGGAAGACGGGATGGACGGAGCGATCGCTGTCTATGTCGATTATCGGAGCGATCTGAATTATCAGGACATATACGCGCAGAGGATCGGGCCGGACGGGACGCCGATGTGGGGGGGCGAAGGAAAAGTCGTTACCACCGCCAACGGCAACCAGGACGATCCCGTGATATCGCCAAAGACCTTTTTCGTAGCCTGGACCGATTTTCGGAACGGCGACCGAAATTCGGATATTTTCGCCCAGAAGCTTGAACTTTCCGGCAGGACCGTTTTTCAGGAAGACGGGATCCCCGTCTGCGAAGCTCCGGACAATCAGCGCGATCCCGCCATCTTGAACGACGGGAAGGGCGGGGTAGTGATCGCCTGGACCGACCGGGGAGGGGGAAGCTACGATATTTACGCTCAGAAGCTGGACGCAACGGGTTCCGCCGCTTTTACCAAGGACGGCATCCCGGTCTGCCAGGCGGCGCGTACCCAGCAGGGAGTGACCATGGCCAGAGTTCCGGACGCGACAATGATCTTCTGGGAGGATTTCCGGTTCGACAACTGGGATATCTTCTCGCAGAAGATGGGCGACCTGGGGCAGATGACCTTCACCGAAGAAGGGATACCGGTCTGCATCGCGCCCAACACCCAGTATGCACCGTTCGCCGTTCCCATTAAGAACGGCGCATTGGTCGCCTGGGAGGATTACCGGAACGGCAGAAATTACAACATCTTCCTGCAGGAGATCGGGCAAGACGGCAAAATACTACTTCCTACGAATGGATATCTGGTAGCAGAATCGATGCTGGGAGGACGGCACCCCAAGATGGCGGCACTACCCGATAACAGCGTCGTGCTAGGATGGGAAGACCATCGTTACGGCCGCAGATCGATCTACGCCCAGCGATTCACTTTGGGTAAATAATCCCTTACTTTTTTGCCAAGGATCTCTTCAGTATTTCCGCTTTGTCGGTCTTTTCCCAGGGTAGGTTAAGTTCCGGCCGGCCGAAGTGCCCATAAGCGGCGACCTGGCGGTACAGCGGCCGTCTCAGGTCCAGGCTCTTGATGATGAACCCGGGACGCAGGTCGAAATTGTCCTCGATCAGTTGAACGATCTGGTCGTCGGAAAGCTTGCCGGTGCCGAAAGTGTCCACCATTACCGAGAGCGGGCGGGCCACGCCGATCGCGTAGGCGATCTGAACCTCGCATCTTTTCGCCAGTCCCGAGGCAACGATGTTCTTGGCCACGTAGCGCGCGGCGTAAGTGCCGGAGCGGTCGACCTTGGTCGGGTCCTTGCCGGAGAAGGCGCCGCCGCCGTGCCGGGAATAGCCGCCGTAGGTGTCGACGATGATCTTCCGTCCGGTGACGCCGGTATCGCCCTGCGGCCCGCCGATCACGAACCTCCCGGTCGGGTTTACGTAATATTTTATCTTATCGTCCACCAGATCTTCGGGGACGATCGGCAGGATCACCCGTTCGATGATCTCGTCCTTCATCTGTTTGGTGTCGACGTCGGGCGAATGCTGAGCGGCGATCAGTACCGTATGCACCCTCACCGGCTTGTCGCCTTCGTACTCGACAGTGACCTGCGATTTTCCGTCCGGACGGAGGTAGGCAAGCTCCCCGGTCTTCCTTACTTCGGCCAACTTTTTTGAAAGACGGTGAGCCAGGGTGATCGGAAGTGGCATCAGCTCCGGAGTTTCGTCACAGGCATAACCGAACATCAAACCCTGGTCGCCGGCCCCCAGCCCCTCCAGGTCTTCTTTTACCACTTCGCCGCCTTTGATCTCCAGCGCCTTATCGACGCCGCGGGCGATATCCTTGCTCTGTTCCTTGAGCGAGACCAGCACGCCGACCGTTTCGTAATCGAAGCCGTACTTGGCGCGAGTATATCCGATCTCTTTTATAACATCGCGGCATAGGGACGGGATATCGACATAGCAGCCGGTGGTCACTTCGCCCGCGACCATGCAGATGCCGTTGGTCACGAGCGTTTCGACCGCGACGCGGCCGAGCGGGTCTTTCGCGATGATGGCGTCGAGGATGGCGTCGGATATCTGGTCGCAGATCTTGTCCGGATGGCCTTCGGTGACGGACTCGGAAGTGAACAAACGGGTACCCTTTTTCATATTAACCCCTCCCTCATACGAGCGGACCGGTTTTCGTATGAAACTTGTCTTTATCGTAGCACGCGGGCGTTTGCCATGTCAACGAATGGGCGGTATAATGACATATATGGGAGATCTTTCGGACCACTTTAACCACAAGGATTTTGCCTGCCACTGCCCGGAATGCAAAGGCGTTGAATACAAAGTTCATCTGGGGCTGGTGGGAGCGCTGGAAATGATGGCCGAGCATTTCCAGAAACCGGTAAAGGTCATCTCTGGATACTGGTGTGAAAATTACGACGAAAGCCTGAAGCGCGAAAAAGTAAGCTACCATGTCAAGGGTAAAGCGGTGCACATCATGGTTGAAGGGGTTCCGATCGCCGAAGTGTTCAAATACGCCGAGACCTTGCCGGAAGTGAACGGCATCGGGATTTACCCCAAAGAGGGGTTCGTGCATCTCGATACCCGGCCGAAAGAGAAGAAGGACGCCTGGATCAAGGAAGGGGACCGTTACACGCCCGCCACGCCAGAAA
>DATJPS010000051.1:0-5507 GCA_035506255.1 Candidatus Omnitrophota bacterium
CGGCGCGACCATCGGCCGCCGCTTTTTCATCGACCACGGCAACGGCGTGGTTATCGGTGAGACCTCGGTGATCGGCGACGACGTAACGATCTACCAGGGGGTGACGCTCGGCGGAACCGGTAAAGAACACGGTAAAAGGCACCCGACCATCGGCAACAGCGTGGTGATCGGCGCGCACGCCATCATCCTGGGCAATATTACCATCGGCGACAATTCCCGCATCGGCGCGGGGGCGGTCGTTACCAAGTCCGTTCCGCCCAACTCCACGGTGGTGGGGAACCCGGCGCGGGTGGTGGTGCGTGACGGCAAGCGGATCGAGCCGCTCGCTCACGCCGACCTGCCGGACATCATCGAGGAACTGGAAAAGCGGGTACAGAAGCTGGAAAATGGCGCTAAGAATCCACAATAACCTTACCCGCCGGACCGAGGAGTTCGTCCCCCGCGATCAATCGGAAGTGGGGATGTACGTTTGCGGCATCACCCCGTACGATGAATCCCATCTTGGGCACGCCCGCGCGTACGTTACTTTTGACGTAATCCGCCGCTATCTGGAATATTCCGGCTTCAAGGTCAAGCACGTCCAGAACATCACCGATATCGATGATAAGATCATCAAAAAAAGCAACGAGCAGAAAGTGTCAAGCAGCGATATCGCGGAGAAATATTCCGCATCGTTCTTTGACGCGATGGATAAACTTAACGTCCGACGCGCTTCCGTTTATCCAAAGGCGACGGAGCATATTCCGGAGATGGTGAAGTGGATCGCCGGGCTGATGGAGAAAGGCTTCGCCTATAAATTGAGCGACGGCGTATATTTCGAGGTCTCCAAGTTCAAGGATTACGGCAAACTTTCGCGGAGAAAGACCGAGGAACAGCAGGCCGGGGCTAGGGTGGAAGTCGACTCCAGCAAACGCGACCCGCTCGACTTCGCCCTCTGGAAGTTCGCCAAGCCGGGGGAACCGGCGTGGGATTCGCCGTGGGGGGCGGGGAGGCCGGGCTGGCACATCGAATGCTCCGTGATGTCGACCAAATACCTGGGCGAGCAATTCGATATCCACGGGGGAGGGCTCGATCTGCAGTTCCCCCATCACGAGAACGAGATCGCGCAGACCGAAGCGCTCACCGGCAAGGTGCCGTGGGTAAAGTACTGGGTACACAACGGCTTCGTCACCATTAACCAGCAGAAGATGAGCAAATCGCTCGGCAATTTCTTTTCGCTCAAAGATATTTTCAAACAATTCGACCCGATGGCGGTCCGGCTTTTCCTGCTTTCCACCCATTACCGCAGCCCGTTAAATTTTTCCGGCGCGCAGCTGGCCGAATCTAAAGAGGCTTACGGCCGCCTGGTCAAAACGATCGCGCATCTTGATTTCCTTATATCCAAGGTGCCCGACGCGGAGGCGGAGGTGGAAGTGCTGGAGACCGACGACGAGCTGGACGGCTTCCGAAAAAAATTCGAAGCGGCGATGGACGACGACTTTAACACCGCGGGGGCGGTGGGCGCGATCTTTGAACTGGTCCGCTTTATCAACGAGCACGTGAAAGAAGAGAAGATCGATAAGGAATCGCTGGAGGACGATAAGAAGCTGCTGCTGGAGCTGTGCGGTGTCTTAGGGATAGATCTCCGCCCGTCGTCCGGCGAAGAACAGCTTGACCGTGAGGTCTCCAGGCTCGGTTTGCCGGACGACGAAGTGGAAGCGCTTGTCAAAAGCCGCGAAACCGCGCGTAAGAACAAGGACTTCAAGGAATCGGACCGGATCCGGGACGAACTTGAGAAAAATGGTATAATCCTCGAAGATACGCCTTACGGCACGAAATGGAGCAGGAATGCTTGACGCGAAATTATTAAGGAAAGATCCGGAAAAGGTCCGCGCGGCGCTTAACGCCCGCCGGGCCGATACTTCGCTGGTTGACAAGTTCATGGAGGTCGACAAGAAATGGCGCGCCATCACCTTTGAAGCGGACGAACTGAAGAAGAAGCGCAACGAATACTCGGAAAAAGTGGGGCAGATGAAGCGTGCCGGGCAGGACGCTTCGGCGCTGATGGAAGAGACCAGAGGGATCGGCGACAGGATAAAGGGATTGGAAGAAGAGATCAGGAAGATCGACCTGGAGCTTGACGACATCATCCTTTATATACCAAATCTCCCGCACGCTTCGACCCCGGCCGGTTCCGACTCTTCCCAGAACAAAGAGATCAGGAAATGGGGAACGCCCCGGCAGTTCTCCTTCAAGCCCAAAGCCCACGACGAGATCGGCGCGAACCTCGGCATCCTTGATTTTGACCGCGCGGCCAAACTGTCCGGTTCGCGCTTCGTAGTATATCGCGGGCTCGGCTCCGCGCTCGAGCGGGCGCTCATAAACTTCATGCTCGAAACTCATACCAGGGAGAACGGATATACCGAGATCATGGGGCCGGTGCTGGTGAACCGCGAATGCATGGTTGGGACCGGCCAGCTTCCCAAGTTCGAAGAAGAGATGTTCAAGCTCAAGGACGATCCGTTCTATCTGATCCCGACCGCGGAGGTCTCGGTCACTAACCTGCACCGCGAAGAGATTCTCCCGGCCGACAAGCTTCCAATAAAATATTGTTGTTACTCCCCATGCTTTCGCCGCGAAGCGGGCTCCTATGGCAAGGACGTAAAGGGGATCATCCGCCAGCACCAGTTCAATAAAGTGGAGCTGGTAAAATTTTCCGATCCGGCGACCTCCTATGAGGAACACGAAAAGCTGACCGCCGACGCGGAAAAGATACTGCAAAAGCTGGGCCTGCCGTACCGGGTGATGGCGTTATGCGTCGGAGACCTCGGTTTCTCCTCCGCCAAGACATATGATCTTGAGGTCTGGTTCCCGTCGGAGGGGAAATTTAAAGAAATATCCTCCTGCTCCAATTTTGAGGATTTCCAGGCCCGCCGGGCGAACATCCGGTTCAAAAAGGCCGGCGGAAAGCCGGAATTCGTCCATACCCTGAACGGCTCCGGACTGGCGGTGGGGCGGACCTTTGCCGCTATCCTTGAAAACTGCCAACGGGAGGACGGCCGGGTGGAAGTGCCGGAAGCTCTCAATCCTTACCTCCAAAAAGACCTTATTTAACCGTTTTTAATGCAAGTTTTCCGTATCCCGCCCCGATTATGTTAATGAAATGAGCATAGGGAATATTGGATCGTCAGGCATCAGCGGCAAGTCATATCCGGCGGGCGGAGCGAATTCCCCCGTCGATAAGGATTTTATGCTTGAGTTGCAATCTAAATTCGACAACGCTTTGAGCCATCTTGAAGAGAGAAAGGACCTGCCGGTGAACGGGGTGTTTTCATTCAACAACAACATTTATAACACCATGAACATTTCCCACGGAGGCAACACCTCGGTAGTGGTCTGATCCGAAGATCTCCGTTTTCGCTCCATTGACAACCGCTTGCGCTCTTTGTTATGATTACCCTGTCAAAAAAGGAGCGTATTGTCATGTCAAAAAAAGCTTTCTTCCTGGTAATGTTATTGATCGCGTCGATGGTTGGCGTATCGATGGCGGCCGAATTCTCGGCCGATATGGTCTCCACCTCCAAAGGGCAGACCATGAACTCCAAGGTCTATTTCGGCACCGATAAGTGGCGCTCGGACATGGAAAAGAACGGCAGCAAGATGATGTCCATCGTCCGGATGGACAAGAACGTGGTCTGGATGGTAATGCCCGCCAACAAGTCTTATATGGAAATGGCGCTGACCACCGACCAGAAAGTAGGCATGACGCAAAAAGCCCCGGGCGAGATTAAACGGACCAAGCTCGGCACCGAAACGATCAACGGCGTGGTCTGCGACAAATACGAAGTGATCTATACCGGCAAGAGCGGCACCACCAAAATGTTCCAGTGGCTTTCCAAGGACATGATCCCGGTCAAATCGCAGGCGGAGGATGGGTCGTGGGCGATGGAAATGAAGAACATTAAAATGGGCAAACAGCCGGTATCCCTCTTTTCCGTTCCGGCCGGTTTTAGCAAGATGAGCATGCCCGGCATGGGTTCGGTCGGCGGGGCGCAGGTGCCCGTTACCGCTCCCAAGAGCGCGGAAGACGTAAAGAACATGTTAAAGGGGAAAATCCCCGGATTCTGAACGGTAAATGCCCACCTATGAATACCGCTGCGAACACTGCGGCAAGTTCGAGCAGCAGCAAAGAATCTCGGACGCTCCACTAAAAAAATGTCCTAAATGCGGCGGGGCCGTCAAGCGGTTGATCTCCGGCGCCGGTATTATTTTTAAAGGCCCCGGTTTCCACATCACCGACTATTCCAAAAAACCTCCGGCCAAAGACAAATCCTGATATCCGGAACGATTTTTTTTAACCCTAACCATTGCGTGAACTTCCTGATGTATAATCGGGCATGATCTTGAACGAACGGGGCGGATAATGAAATTTTCAGATCAACCGATATTGATAAATGTGATTAGATTGCGGGAAAAGTCGTTCTGGCGTTTCCTGATGATCGCGATCGTGCTTGTGGCGGGCATCTGCTTTATCTCATACTATTATTATCGTCTGCAGACCGATAACCTATTCGAAGAAAAGCAACAAGAACTTCTGGCCATTGCGGATTTAAAGATCGCGCAGATCGTCGATTGGCGGAATACGCGAATGGCGGAAGCGAATTTTATACTTGAGAACCGTGTCCGGCGCAGGCAGATTGAGCAGTATCTGGCGGGCGGCAGCGAAAGCGATATTCAATACTGGATGGCTTCTTTCCGCCGGAATTTTATATTTAGCGGAATGTATCTGGTGGACCTGGAATGGAGCGTGCGGATCAAGGATAGCCTGCATGATGATACGGTGTCCGATGTCCTGCGGTCGATGATAAATCGCGCGTACGCGGAAAAGAGGCCGATCTTTTCGGACTTCCATACCGGGAAGGTCGGCTGGGGCGTCCATTTGGACATAGTGGTCCCGTTGTTCCGCGAGAACGAACCGGCAAAGCCTCTTTGCGCGATCGTGCTCCGCCTCGACCCGAACCAGTTCATCTTCCCTCTGATAAAATCGTGGCCGACCCCCAGTAAGAGCGCGGAAACGGTCTTGGTGGAGCGGGTTGGCGATGAGGTCGTGTTCATAAATGAACTGCGCCATGAAAGATCAGGTCCGATGCAAATTCGGTTCCCCGTTTCGAGTCGCGATCTGCCCGCGGTGATGGCGGTCCTGGGAAGGACCGGGGTGGTGGAGGGCAAGGATTATCGCGGGGTGCCGGTGGTCGCGGCGATACGGCCGGTCGCTGATACTCCCTGGTACGTGATAGCAAAAATAGACCGGAGTGAGATCTACGCCCCGATAAAAGGTTATTTTATTATAGCGGTAACGGCCTCGGCCTTGTTTTCCATTATAGCGTTATTGGTCTTGTTCATACTTGAGCGGGGTGGTGCATATCTTGAGGAAATGAAGAACGAGGAACATTACCGGGAAACGCTGGACAATATGCTGGAAGGCTGCCAGATCATCGGTTATGACTGGAACTATAAATACGTGAATT
>DATJPS010000052.1:0-6010 GCA_035506255.1 Candidatus Omnitrophota bacterium
ACGCGCCCGCGCTCAAACTGGCGAACATTGGGGTGGCGATGGGGGAGCGGGGGACCGACGTGGCGCGCGAATCGGCCGGGTTGGTATTGCTCAATGATGATTTCTCCTCCATCGTGCAGGCGGTGCGGATGGGGAGAAGGATCTACGATAATTTAAAGAAAGCGATCTCGTATATTTTCTCCGTCCATGTCCCGATCGCGGGGATGGCGCTGCTGCCGGTGCTGTTCAAGCTTCCGCTGGTCCTGCTTCCGGCCCACATCGCTTTCCTGGAGCTGATCATCGATCCCGCCTGTTCCACCGTTTACGAGGCGGAGCCGGAGGAATCGGACATTATGAGGCGGCCTCCCCGCCGCCTGGACCGGCCGCTGTTCGACCGGACCACGTTCACTATGAGCCTTTTCCACGGCCTGTCGGTGCTGGCGGTGGTGTTCCTGGTCTTTTTCCTGGCGCTATACCTTGGAAAGGGCGAAATGGAAGCGCGCACTTTGACCTTTACCGCGCTGGTGGTGGCCAACCTTTCGCTGATCATCGCCAATCTCACGCGCGACCGGAGCCTGCGCAATATATTCGCGGACGACAATCCCGCCCTCAAGCTGGTTTTAGCGGGCGCGGTCGTTTTTCTTGCTATAATACTGTATGTCCCGTTCTTCAACGAGATGTTCCATTTTTCGTTCATGCATCCGAACGATCTGCTGATCTCGGCGCTGGCGGGAGCCGTGAGCGTCTTGTGGCTTAAACTGGTGAGGATAAATGATCAATAAAAAAATAGATTTTCTTTCCGGCGACGAGGCGCTGGCAAGGGGAGCGTGGGAGGCAGGCGTTAAGGTCGCCGCTTCCTATCCCGGGACCCCGGCCACCGAGATCTTAGAATACATGGCACGGTTCAAAGAGGTGGACGGCCAGTGGTCGGTCAACGAAAAAGTCGCTTTCGAAGTGGCGCTGGGAGCGTCGATCGCCGGACTGCGTTCCCTATACGCGTCAAAGCATGTCGGCCTCAACGTGGCGATGGACCCGCTGATGACCTCGGCCTACACTGGGATCAACGCCGGGTTCGTGATCGTTTCCGCCGACGACCCCGGCCTGCACTCTTCCCAGAACGAGCAGGACAACCGGCTGCTGGCGAAAATGGCAAAGGTCCCTTTGCTTGAACCTTCTTCGCCTTCCGAAGCATTGGCGTTCGCGAAACTCGGTTTCGATATCAGCGAAAAGTTCGATATCCCGCTGATGATACGCCTCACCACCCGGATCGCCCACAGTAAGGAAGACGTGTTGACCGGAAAACGCAAAGCGGTGAGGCCGAGACCGTTCAAGCCCGATATTGCCAAGTATGTGATGGTCCCCGGCAATGCTTACCGGCGCCACCTTGACCTTGAAAAGAGATTGGTAAAACTTAAAGCGTATTCGGAAGCGAGTCCGCTCAACCGGATAGAGCTGGGAAATAAGAAGATCGGATTCATCACCTCCAGTGCTTCTTATCTGTACGCCAAAGAGATGTACCCGGATGCGTCGTTCCTCAAGCTGGGGATGACCAATCCGTTCCCGGACAAGAAAGCGCTTGAATTTTCATCGAAGGTAAAAGAGCTGTTCGTAATCGAGAAGCTCGATCCTTATATCGAGGAGCATCTGATGATGCTGGGGATCAAGTTCAAGGCCCGTCACCCGTCGTTCCGGATAGGGGAGCTGCGCCCGGAATACCTCCCCTATATAATAGAAGGGGAAGAGAAGATCGAAGATGTCTCCGGCATCCGGAAACCGGTGTTATGTCCCGGTTGCCCGCACCAGCCGGTGTTCCAGGTATTGAAAAGGTTGGGCCTGGTGGTGACCGGCGATATCGGCTGTTACACGCTCGGCGCGCTCCCACCGCTGGAAGCGCTCCATACCTGCATCTGCATGGGGTCGGGGATCACGCTGTTCGAAGGCTTCAAGAAGGCGTTGGGCCGCAACGTGGTGGGAGTGATCGGCGATTCCACTTTCATCCACACCGGCATCCCCGGGCTGATCAACCTTTCGTACAACAAGACCAAAGGCGTGATCTTGATACTGGACAATTCCACCACCGCCATGACCGGCGGTCAGGCACATCCCGGCACCGGCATCACGCTCAAAGGCGAGCCGACGCGAAAGCTGGTGCTGGAAGATGTCTGCCGGGTCTGCGGGGCGGAAAACGTCGACGCGATCGATCCGTTTAAAGTTAAAGAGCTGGAAGAACTTATAAAACGGCGTTTGTCAGAAGAGAAGCTCTCGGTCATCATCGCTCGGCATCCGTGCCGCCTGCTGGAGAAGAGGAGCGCCAAATGAAGGGACCGGTCAATGTTCTTTTCTGCGGGCGAGGCGGGCAGGGAGTGCTAACCGCGTCCGAGGTAGTGGGATGGGCCGCTATTTACACCCGCTTGCATGTGAAGAAGTCCGAAGTCCACGGCATGGCGCAACGGGGCGGCTCGGTGGAATCCCACCTTCGTTTTGGCAAAGAGGTCGTCTCCCCGCTGATCCCCAAAGGACGCGCCGATCACCTGGTCCCGTTCGACGCGGAAGAGGGAAAGCGGCTTTCTTCTTTTCTTAAGCCGGGTGGAAACGATCTGCTCCCGTATCTCAAACGCGCGGAAATGCACCTCCCGGACAAAAAATGCCTTAATATCTACATGTTGGGAGCCTTGTCCAGGTCTCTGCCGCTTAAAGCGGACGTCTGGACGGCGGCGATCAAAAAAGTGATACCGGAAAAATATCTGGCCCAAAATCTGGAAGCGTTCAAATTGGGCCGTGAGGAGAAAATATGATATTTGAAGAAAAAATGGAAACGATGGCGGCCGCGGACCTTAAAAACCTGCAATCGGAAAGATTAAAGGAGGTCGTCAAATACGTCTTCAGCAATTGCCCGCGGTATAAAGAAAAGCTAGAAAAAGCGGGCGTCTCGCCTTCGTCCGTCCATTCGATAGACGATATCGTCAAGCTGCCGTTCACGACCAAAGAGGACATGCGCGACAGTTATCCATTCGGACTTTTTTCCAAGCCGGTCAAAGCACTAGCCGAGATCCACGTTTCGTCCGGCACCACCGGCAACCCGACGGTGGTCGGATATACCAAGGACGATCTCAAGCTTTGGTCGCAGGTAATGGCCCGCTGTATCGCCTGCGCCGGCGCCGAGCCGGGAGACCTGGTCCAGAACGCTTACGGCTACGGGCTCTTTACCGGCGGGCTCGGCTTCCATTACGGTGCGCTTGAGCTTGGCCTTACCGTTATTCCCGCTTCGGCCGGCCAGACCAAGCGGCAGTTAAAACTGATGACCGACTTCAAACCCCGCGTCCTCGCCTGCACCCCCAGCTACGCGCTCTACATGGCGGAAGAGGCCAGGGCGATGGGACTGGATCCGAAGCAGAGCAGCTGGGAGATCGGGATCTTTGGCGCGGAGCCGTGGAGCGATTTGATGCGCAAGGAGATCGAATCGGTATGGAACATGAAGGCGCTCGACATTTACGGCCTGTCGGAGATCATCGGCCCGGGCGTGGCGCAGGAGTGCCAGCACAAAATCGGACTACATGTCTGGTCGGATGTGTTCTATCCTGAAGTGATCGACAAGAAGACCGGCAAGCCGGTGGCCGACGGGGAGGAGGGGGAGCTCGCGATCACCACCCTTACCAAACAGGGGATCCCGCTACTGCGCTACCGGACGCGCGATATCGTCACCATCAGCCACGAAAAGTGCAAATGCGGGAGGACCGCGCCGCGTATCAGTAAGATCAAAGGGCGGACCGACGATATGATCATCGTCCGCGGGATCAATGTCTTTCCCTCGCAGATCGAGCATGTCCTTCTTAACATCGAGGGGACGCACCCTCACTACCAGCTGATCGTCGACCGCAAACTGGGCGAGCTGGACGAACTGGAGATCCTGGTGGAGGTCGAGGAGAAGTTCTTTTCCGACGAGATCAAAAAGCTAAAGGAGCTGGAACAGCTGATCCGCAAAGAGATCGAATCGATCCTCGGCGTATTCGCCCGCGTCCGCCTGGTGGAGCCGCGAACCATCGAACGGAGCGAGGGCAAGGCCAAGCGGGTGGTCGATAAAAGGGTCATCTAAAAAGGAGAATGTCATGAAACTGGTACAGATATCGGTATTCCTGGAGAACAAGCAGGGGCGGCTTTCGGAAGTGGCGGCGCTGTTGGGAAAGGGCGGGATAAATATCCGCGCTTTGACCGTGGCGGAGAATGAGGGGTTCGGGGTGCTCCGGATCGTGGTCGACAAGCCGGAAGCGGCGATGCAGCTGCTAAAAAACGGCGGACTGGTGGCCAAACCGACCGATATCGTGGCGGTGGAAGTGGACGACCGGCCGGGCGGGCTGGCACGCGTGCTCGAAGTGCTGTCGCAAGCCGGCATCAATGTGGAATATATGTACGGCTTCCTGGAAAAACTCACCGACAAAGCTCTCCTGGTGTTTCGATTCGACGATCCTGACCAGGCGATAGAAGTATTGAAAAAGAATAGGGTAAAGGTCGTAAGTTCTTCGGAGATGGCAGGGCTTTGACCTGACTCAGGGCGATTTTTTCGATATACAAGTATTTGGCGTCAAGATACGATAAAGCATATATATGGCAGATCAGCAATTCATTGCGCCAATAGGACCCGCCCTTGGCAGCCAGAGCGAAGCGGTTGCCGGTAATAAGGGGGTAGTTTTTACCGCTACCGACCGGAAAGTGATCGAAGAGCGGGTCGGGGAGATGGAGCGGGGCCGTACGTTCCGGGATGCATTATTGGAACAACGGGATCTTGCCAAGTCGGTGGAGAATGACGATACTACGGTGGAGGCCGGGACCCAGATAGAGGTCGAACTGCTGGAAAAGCGCCGGAAAGACCATGCCGCTCTTTTATCCCATGCGCTTCCCGGTAAGTCCGCGCGCCGTGTTGAGCCGGTAAATCCGCAGGGTAATAATCCGACCACGCCTCCCGCCGCGGGGGGGAGACCGGAAGAAGCGGGACTTCCGGAAAGCGAAGAGACGGTCGATATCGGCAGGAAGGCCGCGCAGATCGCCCATGAGCTTGAGCTCCCCGGCGAAGATATAGTCGAAAAATTCCAGTTGGACGAAAAGGACCTTTATAATTTAGTCTTCAAGATCAAAGACCTGCATCTTAAACGGTTGCTGACCAACGACCGCCGGGAATACCATGAACTTACCGAGACAATAAGGGACGAGACCCTGGCAGCGGCCAAGCCCGAAGCGAAAGAATGGATAGACAACCGCCTGAACATCCTCACGCTTTCGTCCGTTCAGTACAAACTTAAACTGCTGGAATCGCTTAAGGCCATGGGGTGGAGCGACGAACAGCGAATATCGGCGAAGTGGCTCAAAGAGGTCGAAAAGAAGTATTCTAAATAAGTACGCTGGCCAGGGTGTAAACGCCGAAGGCCAGAAATACCGCCGCCGAGATCCAACGGATATGATCTTCGCGCAAGAAGCGCTTTACCCAGTTCCCCGCAAAGACCGCCAGCGCATTGACGACTATCATTCCCAGCGTCGCTCCTGACCACACCAGCAGCGGCGAGCCGTATTGCGCGGTGAGAGCGAGCGTGGCGAACTGCGTTTTATCGCCCAGTTCCGCCAGGAAGAAAGAATAGAACACGATCAGGAACGGACTCTTGAACTTTTTGATCCCGGCTTCCTCCTCTTCTTCGTCTTCCGGCCTGACTATGGTCCAGATCCCAAAAACGATGAACAAGATCCCGGCGGCGAGCTGAAGATAAAAAGCGGGCACCAACCGGCCGGCCGCCTGGCCGAATAATACTGCCAGCGCCATCAGCAGGGCGGTGGCGGACGATACCGCCGCCAGGACCGCCGCGGCCGGATATCTAGTGGAAAGCCCCAGCGTTAACAACTGCGTCTTGTCGCCGATCTCGGCCCCGGCGATCACAAGGAAAGCGGTAATAAAAGCGCGGATCTCCATGCGTGAATTATATCAGAAAAGCGCGATCAGAGCAGGTCGTGGAGCAGAGATCTCCATTCTCTGACAAATAAATTAAGG
>DATJPS010000053.1:0-5254 GCA_035506255.1 Candidatus Omnitrophota bacterium
TACTGGCTTCCCGCCGCGTTCTCGTTCTTTATCGTCGGCCTGGGCCAGCTGGTCAAGGGAGATTCCGAAAAAGGGATCAAGTTCTTGCTCATGTTCTACTTCGCTCTTCCGGCCGTCATTTATTTTTCACTCATGGTCTCCGGCGCGATCTTCCTAGCAGTATTCGGGATCTCTACCATTTTTGCCGTCATATTCTGGGCCTACAATATTTTTGACGCGCTCAAGGCACGGGCATGAACCGCTCGTTCAAGCTCGCCACCGTTCTCGGCATCCCGGTGGAGATTAATTACAGCTGGTTCATCATCTTCGGACTGGTCGTATATACGCTGTCGGCATTTGTTTTCCCGGCCACTTCCCCCGGGCTCTATCCCGCGGTCTACTGGATCATGGGGACGGTAACCGCCCTGCTCCTTTTCCTCTGCCTCCTCCTGCACGAACTGGCCCATTCCTGGGTGGCGGTCTCTAACAAACTTCCCATCCTCAGCATCACGCTCTTCATTTTCGGCGGCGTGGCGCAGATGTCGGACGAACCGCAAAATCCCGACCTCGAACTGCGAATGGCGGCGGCGGGACCGACCGTCAGCGTCCTGCTGGGCTGCGTTTCACTCGGCATTTCGTCCCTGTTCTACCATTATCCCGCCCTGAGCGGTTTCGCCCCGATCTTCGATTACCTGGTGATACTCAATTTTTCGGTCGCCGTCTTCAACCTCTTCCCCGGTTTCCCGCTCGACGGCGGGAGGATATTCCGTTCTCTAATCTGGAAAGCGACGGGGGACCTGCGCCGCGCCACCCGGATCGCCTCAAACTTCGGCAAGGGACTGGCGCTGTTGATGATGGCGGGCGGATTCTATTCCCTGATCACGGTCGATCTGCTCCGCGGGGTCTGGCTGATATTCCTGGGATTGTTCCTGATGGAAGCGGCGGAGAACAGCTACCAGCAGATGAGGATGAAAAAAGTGCTCGCTTCCGTGCATGTCGACGACGTGATGACCGAGAATCTGGTGACCGTCCCCGGCGCGATCAAACTTGACGCTTTGCTCAACGATTATTTCTTCAAATTCCGCTACGCCGGCTTCCCGGTGGTGGAGGACGATACTTTGCTGGGGATCGTCACCTTCCACGACGTCAAGGAGATACCGCGCGAGCGTTGGGGCGCCACCTCGGCGGCCGAGGCGATGGAACCGATCGGCAGCTCGCTGATAGTGGAAAAAGGATCGGACCTGATAACAGCATTGGCCCGGATGGCCGCCAACCCGGTCGGACGCGTACTGGTGATAGATAACGGAAAGCTGGTCGGGATCGTCTCAAAAAAGGACATCGTCAAGCTTTTTGAGCTCAAGGAGGGGATCGGAGAATGAAAGCGCTAATGATCGTCGCTCCGGAGATGTTCAGGGACGAGGAATACGCCGGACCCAAGGCGGTGCTGGAGGCGGCGGGGATCGCGACCGTGACCGCGTCGTCGAACGCCGGAACTGCTTCCGGACGGTTCGGACTAAAAGCCAAAATCGACCTGACGCTCGATAAAGTGAAAGCCTCCGATTACGACGCGGCGATATTCGTCGGCGGGCCCGGATCGCACGATTATTTTGACGATCCGGAAGCGCTCCGCATCGCGAAGGAAGCGGCCGGCGGTAAAGTGATCGCTTCCATTTGTTCGGCCGGAGGGATCCTGGCCAACGCCGGCGTCCTTAAAGGCCGCAAGGCGACCGTTTTCCCTACCGAAGTTCCGCTGATCAAAAGCAAAGGCGCCATTTATACTGACACCGGCGTGGTAACCGACGGCAACCTTATTACCGCCGACGGCCCGCAGAACGCGACAAAGTTCGGCGAAGCGATCGTAAAAGCGCTGACCGATGGAAAACGCTGACCTCGCGAAAATATTCTACGAGACGGCCGAGCTCTCCGAGCTCAAAGGGGATAACGTCTTCAAGGTCCGCGCTTATGAGAACGCCGCGCGCAACCTCGAAGCGCTCTCAAAGAACGTCGAGGATATTTACCGCTCCGGCGGCGTGAAGGCGCTGACGGAGATCCCCGGCATCGGGCAGTCCATCGCCGAGCATATCGAAGAGATCGTTAAAAAAGGGACCTTCAAGAAATACCGCGACCTTAAGGCCGAGTTCCCCAAAGACTTCATCAAGATGATCGAGGTCCCCGGCATCGGTCCAAAGACCGCGATGACGCTCTTGAAAGAATTGAAGATCGACTCGATCGGAAAACTGGAGAAAGCGATAAAAGCGGGCGCGCTGGAAAAGCTCCGCGGGATGGGGAAGAAAAAAGAGGCGAACATCCTCAAAGGGATCGAGCTCAAGAAAAGGTCGGTCGGCCGGTTCCTCCTCCCCGACGCCATCGCCCGCGCAAACGCCATCGTCGATCATCTCAATAAATTGAAAGAAGTGGAAAAGCTCGTTCCCGCCGGAAGCCTCCGCCGCTGGCAGGAAACGATCGGCGACATCGACATCCTGGTTATATCCGGATCGCCGGAAAAGGTAATGGCCGCTTTCACTTCGTTCAGCGAAGTTGACCGCGTGCTGGCAAAAGGGCCGACCAAATCTTCGGTGCTGCTGAAGAACGGGATGCAGGCCGACGTGCGCGTGGTCGAACCAAGATGCTTCGGCGCCGCCCTCGCCTACTTTACCGGCAACAAGCAGCACAACATCCTCATGCGCGAACGCGCGATCAAAATGGGCTACAAACTGAGCGAGTATGGGCTGTTCAAGAAAGAAAAGTTCGTCTGCGGACGGACGGAGGAAGAGCTTTTCCGCTGCCTGAAGCTCGATTACATCCCGCCGGAACTGCGTCAGGGGACGGACGAGATCGAACTGGCGGAAAAAGGGAGGTTGCCGCGGCTGATCGAGCTTTCCGACATCAAGGGAGACCTGCAGATGCATAGCACCTGGAGCGATGGCAATAACCGGATCGAAGAAATGGCCGCTTACGGGAAAAAGCTCGGATATGATTACATCGCCATCACCGACCACAGCCAGGCGGTGCGGGTGGCGGGCGGGATGGACGAAAAGCAGGCGGCCAAACAGCTCAAGGAGATCGACCGGATAAACGGCAAGTTGAAAGGGATCATGGTATTAAAGGGGATCGAGGTCGATATTTTAGGGGACGGCAAGCTCGATCTCCCCGACTCGATCCTCAGGGAAATGGACGTGGTGGTGGCGGCGGTGCACTCGCGCTTCAAGATGCCGAAAAAAGAGATGACCGACAGGATCATCGCCGCGTTCAACAATAAATACGTAAACCTGCTCTCCCACCCCACCGGCCGCGTCATCGGCAAACGGGACCCGTACGAGGTGGATATGGAAAGAATCATCAAAGAAGCGAAGGCGACCGGCACGTTCCTGGAGATAAACGCCTATCCGGAGCGGCTCGACCTGAACGACATTCACACGCGGATGGCGAAAGAGGCAAAGGTCATGCTTTCGATCGATACCGATTCGCACCTGGACCGCCAATTGGAGAACATGGTCTACGGGGTGGAGACGGCGCGGCGGGGCGGGATCGAGGCGAAAGACGCCATAAACACGCGCCCGCTGCCGCAGCTGCTCAAACTGCTGAAGCAAAAAAGGTGACCGCTACGGTATCGGGGAATGGTCGAGCGTAACCTTTGACGTGTCGTTCGGGTCGAACTTGACGAATACCTTGTTCCCCGCTTGATACTTGTAAATAGAGGAAGCTTTGATCGGCGCTTCAGTCTCGGCGGTGAACGCCGCCTTACCGTTCGGATGGATCTCCAGCATAAATCCCATCATCGGATTTGCTCCGTCGATCATGATCCCCATCGGCCAGCAGCGCAGGATCACCGCCTCCGCCGCCTCCCCTTCCGCCAGCAGCTTCTTGTTTAGCGCGTCCCGTTTCAGCAGCGTTTCCTCCACTATCTTGATCTGGTCCGGGCTCATTTGCGCCGGAGCGGCCGTAGCCTGCGCGGCGGGACCATCATCAACTTCTGTCGTCTCCGTTAATGCTACCCGTTTTAAGTTCTTCGGGTCGTATCTTACCGGCACCACCGCTCCCGGCTGGAACTGCGCCATGGTAAGACGCGAGATCATGGATTTGATCTCCGTTCGGTACGCCGGCCCTTGTTTCGGGTGTACCTCCAGCTGGAACTTGACCAGGTAGTACATATTGTTTATCGTCCAGCCGGTTTCGTTGATCTGCAGTATGGTCGCCGTCCCATCCTCTCCGTCCCTTGCCAGCCGCATCGCTTCCACTCCCGGCTGCATCGTTGACCGGAAAGTGAAAAAGAGAATCGACACCATGATAAGCGTGAAAAGTGTCCCGAATATCGGCGCCGCCGCGATCGCGGCGATCGCCCCGATCAACATACCGATTATCCCTCCGATCATCCCGATCCTGCCCCAGGTGTTCCACATCGCGAAATAGTCCCACATATCTTTCTCCTTTCAGCTTTATTGACAAGTATAGCAAATAATCTTATGCTGAACATTAACTATGAAAGTCAAAGTGTTTTGCGATGGGGCTTCGAGGAACAATCCGGGCGACGCCGGGATCGGCGTGGTCATCAAGTCCGCCGAAGGAGATAAAGCATTAAAGGAGATCGCCGGTTATATCGGGCAGACCACCAACAATGTGGCCGAATACATGGCGCTGGTACGCGGATTGGAAGAGGCTTTGATAATGGGCGCCAGGGAAGCCGAGTTCTTTTGCGATTCCGAGCTGCTGGTAAAACAGATCAAAGGAGAATACAAGGTGAAAAACGAGGGCTTAAAGCCCCTTTACCTCCATGCCCGCTCATTGATCGAAAAATTCAAATCGTTTTCAATCAAGCACGTCTACCGTGAGCACAATGCCCACGCCGACGAGTTATCCAACAAAGGGATAGACGACCACTTCAAAAAGGAAAATCCGCTTTTCGGCTGATACCTGCTATTTATTTTTCGTCTTGACCGTGGTGGTCTTGACCACCGTCTTCGCCTTGATCGGCGTGGTCTGCTGGATCATCCTCAGCGGCGGCTGTACCACTGGAGTGGGTTGTGATGGCGCCGTCGTACTCACCGGCTTAACTTCTTTCTTCACCAGCTCCGGGCTGTATCCGATCGAGAAGTAATGCGTCGCGAATTCCGATAGCTCCGCATAGGTGTGATACGCGTAGTCGAACGTGAACCCTTTGAAGTTAACCCCCAATCCCGCCGCCAGGTTCGTGATGGACGATCCCGCGCTCGGCTTCTGGTCAACCCCAGCTCTCAGCTTAATGAGCGTGATCGGGCTCCATTCCGCTCCGGCATGG
>DATJPS010000054.1:0-8307 GCA_035506255.1 Candidatus Omnitrophota bacterium
ACGCTTTGATAGACGGCCACGGCGGTAACCGTTTCAATCTTCAACCGGTCAAGGACAAAGTAACGGTGGTGATCGCCGATATCCGCGACGAAGCGGCGATGAAAGAAGCGGTGAAGGGTAAAGATTATATTTTTCATCTGGCTGGGCAGAACGACCATGTGATCAGCCAGACCGACCCGTACCCGGACATCGATATTAATATCAAAGGCTCGGCGGTGCTGCTCGAGGCCTGCCGGAAGAGCAACCCGAAAGCGCGGGTGATCTATACCGGGACCCGGGGAGAGTACGGTCCGGCGACCAGGCTGCCGGTGAGGGAAGACGACCCGACCCATCCCAAAGGGATATACGAGCTTTCCAACCTGACAGCGCAGAAGTTGTTCAAGATCTATAACGACAACCACGGCATCCGGTCGGTCACGCTGAGGCTGACCAATATTTACGGCGAACGGGCGCAGATGAAGCACAGCCGGTTCGGCGTGGTCAACTGGTTCGTCCGGCTGGCGCTGGATAGCAAGGATATTCCCGTATTTGGCAACGGCTTGATCAAGCGCGACTTCCTATACGTTCAGGACACGGTCGATGCCATCATTGCCTGCGCGGCAACGGACGCGGCCTACGGCGAGCTTTTCAACGTCGGGCACGACCGGCCTTCCAATTTCCTTGAAGTAGCTAAGCTGTGCGTGGAACTGTCCGGGCGGGGAAAATGGGATTACGCGCCGTTCTCCCCGGAGCGGGCGGCGCAGGAGCCGGGCGATTTCTATTCCGATATCTCTAAGATCAAAGCCGCGACCGGCTGGGAGCCGAAGACGGCGCTTAAACAGGGTTTAGCGGCGACGATCGATTACTACCGTAAGAACAAGGAGAGATATTGGTGAAAATACCGTTCGGCGACCTAAAAAGACAATATCACGGGATCAAGCGGGAGATTGACACGGCGGTGTCGTCAGCGCTCGAAAGCGGATGGTACGTGCTGGGGAAGAACGGGGAGGAATTCGAGCGTTCGTTCGCCGCTTACTGCGGAGCGAAGTTCGCGGTGGGAGTGGGATCGGGGACGGAAGCGATACACCTGGGGCTGCTGGCCGCAGGCGTAAAGCCGGGCGATGAAGTGATAACCGTCGCCAACACCTGCGTGCCGACCCTGTCCGCGATCACTTTTGCCGGCGCCAAACCGGTGCTGGTCGATATCGACGAGAACACCTATACCATGTCGCCGGAAGCGCTGAAAAAGGCGGTATCCAGAAAGACCCGCGCGATCGTGCCGGTACATCTCTACGGCCAGACCGCGGACATGGGGGCGATCATGGGGATCGCGCGGGAACGCGGTATCAAGGTAATAGAGGATTGCGCGCAGGCGCACGGCGCCGAGTTCATGGATAAAAAGGCGGGGGCTTTCGGCGATTGCGGTGCGTACAGCTTTTATCCTTCCAAGAACCTGGGATGCAATGGCGACGGCGGCGCGGTGGTCACCAGCGATGTCGCAATATATGAGAGAATGTTGATGCTGCGCAATTATGGCCAGGAAAAGCGCTATTACCATTCGATCAAAGGGTACAACAGCCGGCTAGACGAGGTCCAGGCCGCGATCCTGATCGCAAAACTGAGGCATCTTGACCGCTGGAACGGGCGACGCCGGGAGATCGCGGCATTTTACGGCGAAAAGCTGAAAGGCCTGCCGGTCGTATTACCGAAAGAAGCCGCGGGACGGAAACATGTATACCATCTGTACGTGGTCCAGGTAGGGGACCGGGATATATTCCAGAACCGGATGGCGGAGGCGGGGGTGCAGACGGTGATCCATTACCCGGTACCGATCCATCGCCAGAAGTCTTACTACGAATTGAAAAAGTTCGAGCCGAAGTTGAAGGCTACCGACCGGGTCGCCGGAAGGATCGTGAGCCTGCCTAACTTCCCGGAGCTGACCGACGGCGAGCTCGATCACATCGTGAAAAGCGTGGAGGCAAGCCTTTGAAGATATCGATCGTCACTCCGTGCTATAACGCCGAAAAATATATCGCCGAAACGATCGAAAGCGTGATCGGACAGGGCGGCGATTTCCGGATAGAATATATCGTCGTTGACGGGGCGTCGACCGATGGGACGCTCGAGATCGTCGAGCATTACCGGAAGCGCATCGAGACGGGCCTCTTCCCGGTCCGTTGTCGCGGCGCGGAGATCAAATTGGTATCCGAAAAGGACCGCGGGATGTACGAGGCGCTGGCGAAAGGGCTGAAGGCATCGACCGGCGAAGCGGTCGCTTACATAAACGCTGATGATTTTTATCAGCCGAACGCTTTCGACGCGGTCTCGCGCATATTCAAAAAGTACGGCGCGGTACATTGGTTGACAGGTATTCCGGTGCTGTACGATGAGAGAGGGAAGGTGGCCGGGTCGCATTTGCCGCTCGGTTATGACCGGAAATTGATATTGAAAGGGATGTATGGGAGGACCCTTCCTTTCATCCAGCAGGAGTCGATCTTTTTTCGCCGCGATCTGATAAAGAGCATAGATCTTGAAAAGCTAGGCAGCTTCCGGTTGGCCGGTGATTATTATCTATGGGCGACATTCGCGAAGCATACTGATCTTTATCTGGTGCATGCTTATCTCTCCGGTTTCCGGACCCGACACGGCCAGCTTTCGTCCGACCGTTCCGGTTATTTAAAGGAACTGGGGGAGATCGCTGGACGGAGCAACGCCGTCGACCATACCCGCGCGTTCCTGACCAAGATCGCGGAACATCTGCTCCCCGTGGGGATAAAGAAAGCGGCCGGGAGGAAAACGATCTATCTTGATCATAAAGGGGAGTGGAGGTTGCGGCCGTGAACCGAACGCCGAAAATAACGGTGGTAACGCCTTCATATAACCAGGCCGCGTATCTGGAGCAAACCATCCGGTCGGTGCTCGATCAGGGATATCCGGACCTGGAATACATCGTCATCGACGGCGGATCAAGCGACGGGAGCGTAGAGATAATAAAAAAATACGAGAAGCGGTTGGCATATTGGCATTCGCGGCGGGATGGCGGGCAGTCGGACGCGATCCGTCAGGGATTAGAAAGAGCGACCGGCGAGATCATGGCCTGGCTCAACTCGGACGATTATTACGAGACGGGGACGCTTAAGCTGATCGCGGAAGAATTCGGCAAGGATAAAAGGGCGGATGTCGTTTATGGCAATATGAAGATCGTGGACGGAAATGGCCTCCAGATATCCGAAAGGCGTCTCATCGGTCATATACCGTGGCTTTCGCGCATCGGTATGATCTATGGCGGTTACGGGATCTACCAGCCGGCGTCGTTCTGGCGAAGCGAAATTTACCGCAGAGTGGGGGGGCTGGACCCGAAGTATGTCCACTGCATGGACAATGATCTTTTTGCAAAGTTCGCGGTTGGCGGCGGCAGGTTCCGTTTCGTCCGGTCAGATCTCGCTTCGTTCCGTGTCCATGCCGCTTCCAAAACCGTCAATCTTCACGATACCGCCGGAATGGAACTGGCGGAAATAACCGAAAAGTACGCCCTGAAGGTCCCGCTCCTTCGCTCGCTCGGCTCCTTATTCTCCGTCGCCTCGCTGAGAATGATAAAACCGCTGGCATACATTGCGCAGGGCGATGGCCCCTGGCTGGCGGAGCGGCTTGCCGGAAAGTTCTTGCATAAGGACCGCGTGCCATGAAATTAAGATCGGTCATAATTGGACTGCTCTTTATCGCTTTTATCCTGACCCCGCTTTACGGGAGCGTGGAACTGCTCTCCCTGATACCTTCCATGGCGGGTATGATAAATAAAGGGATGATCCTGATATTTAAACTTACTAAAGATGTTATCTTGGCCGGAGCTCTCTTCTTTTTCGCTTTTGAAGTGATCAAAAGCAAGAAAATGTTGCGTTCGCCGTTGGTCTGGACACTGCTTGCCTTTATCGTGGTCGCTGCCTATATTACTTTTCATTTCAATGGTTTTATGATGGCCGCGATCGGGATCCGGGTCTTTCTTCCCCTGATGCTGGTCTTTATCGGCGCTAAGTATTTTGACGACCGGCTGTTCGATGCCCTTACCATCATCATGACCTGGATCGCGCTGATCGAATACGCCGCGGCGGTCATCCAGATGTTCTTTGCCCTGCCGATCATGGGGTCGGGGTATTTCGGGCTGGCGGCAAGGCCTTTCGGCACTTTTGTCCAGCCGTCGAGTTTTGCCATCTTCATTTGCATGGTGATGGTGATGAATATGGCGCGGGATATCAATGCGCGGGGAAGCATCCGGTCGCTGAGCTGGGTATTTCTAACGGTTTCGACGATGTTTGTTGTGCTGAGCGGTTCCGGAACCGGATTGCTGGGCCTGGCCATAATCTTTTTGGTATACCTTTTTATTTTTTCCCGAACGCCGAAACTGGTCAAAGCGGGGATCGTTCCGACGATCGCCCTGCTTCCAGTGCTCATACTGCTATCGCTGCCCGTACTTACCAATCGCGAGGACATCTATTATTCGCTGTGGATGCGGATAGAGATAATAAACGAGCTGGTCGTTTCCTCCGGCTGGAGCGGTTTTCTGATAGGTACCGGGATCGGGACCGGCAGTAATGCCGCGGTCACCATCCTGGGAAATCCTAATCTCAAGAACGTAAACGATGCCCAGCAGTTCATCGCTGACTCGCTCTATGCATCGGTATTCGCGCAGGTTGGAGCGGTCTTCCTTTTGCTGTTCATTATTCTTAGCCTGTATGTATTCTGGCTGGCAATTAAACGCAGGCAGAAACGGCTGGTGGACAATATGGCGATACTTTTCGTGCCGCTGATGCTGATGGTCTCCTTCGGCAGCATTATTCTCGAGGTTTTCCCTTTTAACTGGATCATGTTCCTGCTCTTCGGCGCGGTTTTAATGAAAAAGGAAAATAATGAAGTACCTTTGCGTAATACCTAGTTATTATCCGGCGCTGCAGTTCGGCGGTTCGGTCACGGCGATACATGCGCTGAACACGGCACTGGCGCGCGCTGGCGTCGATGTCACTGTTTATACTACCGATGCCGGCCTCAAAGGCAGGGTCGTGACCGGCAGGGAGATGGCGGTCAACGGCGTAAAGGTCACTTATTTCGATTACCAGCGGGGGTTTGATTTTTTGGGACAGACCGGATGGCATTTTTCGCTTCCTCTTACCGGATCGCTCTTCGGGAAGGTAAAAGAAGCGGACATCGTGTATCTGCCCGCGATCTGGAATTATCCGACGCTGGCGGCGGCGGTCTGTTGCCGCGTCCATAAAAAGCCGTATGTCATTGCCCCGCACGGGTCGCTCTATCCCTTCACCTTCGGCAAAAAATCGTGGAAAAAACGGCCGTACTACCAAATGATATCCAAAAGAGTGATCAGAGGGGCGGCCGCCGTGCATTACACCACAGAGGACGAAAAGGAGAAAACTTCAGCCAATTTCGGATTGAACGGCAGCTCGATCGTCGTGCCGAACGGCCAGGACCATTCCGAGTTCAAGACGCTTCCGGATCCGGAGCCGCTTTATCGCCGGTATCCGGAACTGAAAGGAAAGAAGGTCGTGCTTTTTCTGGGGCGGATAAATTGGAAAAAAGGTCTTGACCTGCTGGCCGAAGGCTTTTCGCTGGCCGCCGGAAAAATACCCGGAATGCATTTATTGATCGCTGGACCGGACGAGGACGGATACGAGAGGAAGATCAGGTCGATATTGGAGCGAATGGGAGCGCTGGGCGCGACCACGTTCACCGGCAACCTTACCGGAGATGACCGCCTCCGCGCTTTCGCGGTCAGCCGCGTGTTCGTGCTGCCGTCCTATTCCGAGAATTTCGGCATGTCGGTGATAGAAGCGATGGCGGCGGGGGTCCCGGTGATCGTTTCTGACAACGTGGGCATCCATTGCGAGATCGCGGAGAACCACGCCGGCCTGGTGATAGGGTGTAACGCCGGGGAAGTGGCCGAAAACATGATAAAATTACTTGAGAACGATCGTCTTTCTGATGAATTGGCGGCCAATGCCGCGACCATGGTGGAAGAGTATTACGATCTCGGGAAGGTCGCGCAGAAGATGGCGGGGGAACTTCAGAAGATAATCCTCAGAGCGAATAAATGAAAATATTACCTATAACGGCCATAGTACTGACATATAACGAGGAAGCGAACCTCGAAGCTTGCCTGCAAAGCTTGGCCGGGCGGGTGGAAACGGTGCTGGTGGTCGATTCTTTCAGCACCGACCGGACGGTTGACATCTCCAGGTCTGTCGGCGCGGTCGTTCATCAGCATGAGTTCTCAACGCAAGCCTGTCAGTTCAACTGGGCGCTGGATAACTTGAAGGTAGGGAGCGATTGGGTACTGCGGCTGGACGCCGACGAACGGATGACGGACGAATTGTGGGGAGAGATCGAAAAGAACCTGGAACGGGCCAAAGGGGATATCGGCGGCTTCATTCTGAACCGAAGGCTCCATTTTATGGGTAAATGGATCAGGCACGGCGGATGTTATCCGATACGTCTGTTGCGCCTGTTCCGCAAAGGAATGGCCCGGTCGGAAGACCGGGCGATGGACGAGCACCTGGTCTTGCTCGAGGGTAGGGCGGTAACGCTGAAGAAAGATTTTATCCACGAGAACCGGAAATCCCTTTACTGGTGGACCGATAAGCATAATGATTATTCAACGCGCGAAATGAAAATTATCGTAGGAGATGAAAAGAGCGGCGATTTGCGGCCCGGCGTTTCCGGCGGGCAGGCGGCAGGCAAGCGCTGGCTCAAGGGTAACCTTTATCTCAGGCTGCCGCTCTTTGTCCGCGCCGGTCTGTATTTCTCTTACCGGTATTTCATCAGACTGGGTTTTATGGACGGATGCCCTGGATTGGTATATCACTTCCTGCAAGCGATGTGGTACCGGTTCCTGGTGGACGCCAAGGTGTACGAAAGGACGATCGCGGAGCGGGAAAAAAGCAAATGAGCAGGGAAATACTTTTAATATCGCACAATTTTTATCCGGAGATCGACGCTACCGGACAGATGATGACCGATCTGGCGGAAGACCTGACCGCCCGCGGACTTAAACTGCGGGTCATCACCGGGCGGCACCAGAAGGGAAGCCCCAAGCAGGAATTCCATAAGGGGATAGATATCCGCCGGGTGAGGGTGCTGCACCTGAACAAGCGCATACTACCTTTCCGTTTCCTGAACTACATCAGTTTTTTCCCGTCCGTCTTTTTTTCTGCGCTGCTCTCCAGCCGGCCGGACGCGATTTTCATCGTTTCCAGCCCGCCGTTCATGTATTTTCTCGGCAGGATGCTGCAAAAGCTCTGGCGCAACCGGCTGGTGTTCAACGCGCAGGACCTTTACCCGGACGTGGCCGTAAGGTTGGGGTTGCTCAAGAGCCGATTCATGATCAGGTTGCTGGAACGCCTGACACTCAAGATGTACGATAAGGCGACGCTGATCATTTGCATCGGCGACCGTATGGCCCAGCTTCTGATCGGCCGGGGCGTGCAGGAGAATAAGCTCAGGATAATAGATAACTGGTCCGATGGCAGGCAGGTCCATCCGATCGAAAAACGGTCCGACCATTTTGTCCAGAAGCACGGATTGCAGGATAAGTTCATTGTCCAGTACTCCGGCAATATCGGCATGGTGCACGAGATCGATACCGTGCTTTCCGCGGCGCTCGCGCTGGCGGATGAGCCGGGGATCGTGTTCGTGTTCATTGGCGGCGGAGTGAACGCGGGGAAGATCGAAGGGTTCGTGAGCGCGCACGGGCTAAAGAACGTCAGGATGTATCCCTCCCAGCCTCGAGAATTGCTGAACGACAGCCTCAATGCGGCCGATGTTTCACTGGTGACGCTGAAGAAAGGCTTTGCCGGGACGGTGGTGCCGAGCAAGATCTATGGCATCATGGCGTCGGGTAAACCGGTGATCGCGGTCTGCCCGGCCGAATCGGAGGCGAGCCGGATCGTACGCGACAATGAATGCGGGACGGTGGTGGATCCCGGCGATGTGGAGGGATGCGTGCGGGCGATCCGCGAGTTCAATCGCGACCGGGAAGAGCTTGAACGGTCGGGGAAGAACGCAAGACGGGCCTTTATGTCGAAATACGACCGCCCGCTGATGACAAGAAAATATTATGAGGCGATCCGGGAGATGTTCGGGGACGATCTGGCACCGGTCGCCGAGCAGGCCCCGGAAGTGTCGATCTGCCTGGTCAACCATAATGCCCGGGAATACACGCTCAACTGCATCGCCTCTATCTATCAGAACACGAGAAAAGCGCGTTTCGAGGTGATCCTGGCGGATAATGCTTCGAACGACGGGACGGTCGCGGCGGTAAAGGAA
>DATJPS010000055.1:0-18186 GCA_035506255.1 Candidatus Omnitrophota bacterium
GCGATCGGCCCCGGCGGGGAATATACCGGCAAGACCTACAAGGAATACAAGAAGGAATCGCAGGCGTTCGCCCGCGCCATGTTCGACATTTACGCCGAGGGGGATGGCGCCGGGCGGCCGTTCTTCTTTCCCAAGCCGCTCCTCCATCTGACCGAAAAGTTCTTCACCGAGGAAGGGCACCAGGATTTTTTGCGCCTGGCCTCGGACGTGGCGGCAAAGATGGGGAACACTTATTTCGTCTTCGACCGCGGCGAGACCGCCAAGATATCCGAGTGCTGCCGCCTGGCGTTCAAGCTCGAATATTCGGACCTGCAAGACGCCAAGGAACCGTGGAGAATGCGCTACTCCGCCATCCAGAACATCACCGTCAACCTGCCGCGCATCGCCTACTTGGCGGAGGGGGACGAGGAGCGGTTACTGAAGCTCCTGGAAGCGCGTTTGGAACTGGCGGCGCGCGCGCATAAACAAAAACGGATATTCATAGAGAAACTGCTGGCGGAAGGGACCGATGGCCCGCTCTCGCTCCTGGCGATGAAGCGCGACGGCGAAGCGTATTTGAGATTGAGAAGAGTGACCCATCTGGTGGGGATCCTCGGCCTGAACGAGATGGTGGAGGCGCAGACCGGCTCCCAGCTCCACGAATCGCCCGAAGCGCTGAAGCTCGGGTTAAAGGTGGTCTCCTTCATGCGTATAAAGTGCGAGGAGCTTTCGGAAAAGTTCGACCTGCGCTTTGTGCTGGAGCAGACCCCGGCCGAATCCACCGCCTACCGCTTCGCCAAGCTCGACCTCCAGCATTTCCCGGTCAACACGATAAAGGTGGTCAAGGGCAGCCTGGAGAACGGCGAGATCTACTATACCAATTCGACCTATTTCAATGTAAACAATAATATGAGCCCGATCGACCGGGTGAAGCAGGAAGGGCTGTTCCATCCGCTGATCGACGCCGGCGCGCTGACCCACATCTGGCTGGGCGAAAGCCGCCCCAGCGCCGAAAGCATCGCCAACTTCGTGGTCAAGGTCTTCCGGGAAACGCAGAGCAGCCAGGTGGCATTCTCACCCGAGTTCACCGTTTGCAACGACTGCGGCCGCACCGATCGCGGGTTGAAGGACCGCTGCCCTTTCTGCCGCTCGGACCGGGTGGAGGGGATCACCAGGATCACCGGCTACTTTTCCCGGGTCTCGGGCTGGAACAAGGGTAAGGTCGCCGAACTGCGCGACCGCAGCCGCTCGGACGAGGGTTCGATAAATTAAGGGGGCATAAAATGGAAGTTAAAGTTTTCGGCAAGCCGGGATGCCAGTACTGCAAGACGACGATGAAGAAATTCGAGACCTTTTTTGACCGCTGGAACATAGACAAGGGGCAGGTGCCGCTCACTTTCTTCGACATGGAACAGGTCGACGGGCTGGCCGAAGGTGCGTTCTACTCCGTTTCCAAGATCCCCTCCACCATCATCGAACAGGACGGGAAGATCCTGGTCCGCTGGGACGGCCAGGTGCCGTTATCAGAGGAATTCAAAAAGTATTTCGGGGCTTGATCACGATCGCGTCGCCCACCGTCTGTTCGTAGCCGTTGGCGGGACGGTTGATTACCGATCCGTTTATCACCATGGTGGTCGATCCCCCGCCGTCAAGGTTGAGCGCGTCGACCGCCCCTAACGACCGCATGAAATAAGCCAGTTCGGTCAGGCTCATGCCGATGCTGAAGCCCTCACCCTTTTTGATCTTGCGGCGCGGCTTGCCGTCCACGGTCACGAACAGCAGTTTATCGTCGGAGGTAATACCGACGGCGGTCCTCGCCGCCCTCCCCCGCGCCACGTCGGGGCGGAATTTTTCCTCGAACTTGGAAATGTAGATCTGGCCGTCCTTCAGCAGGCGCGGCCCGCCCCCGACCAGGTGCACCGCCTTGCCGGTAACGGAAGAAGAATAGGGGATCAAGTTGATGACCGTGCTGATGTCGTCCCCGACCTTGACCGCCGAAGAGAGGATCTCGGCGTAGAGCGATCCGGCCGAAAGAACGTAGCCGTTCTCCGGAATACGCGAATTTCCCACCCGGGTGCCGGTGATCTTGCCGTCGACCACCGTGATCTCGAACCCGCTGGCGTCGGTCTCGGTCAGATCGCCGTAATTGCGGTTGTAGATGATGATGTCCTTCTTCTGGTCTCGCAGCTGGTTTATGCCGGTGATCTCGTACTTGTACCCGCCATACTCAAAGTACGAGTCCATGATAATGTTATCGATAAAGCAGCCGTTGTCCTCCGTCAAAATGAGCGAAGTGCGGTCGGAGATCGGGTAAGAGACAGGGTCGCCGTTTATCATCAGCACCCCCAGCGGGCGGCCGGTGCCGGAAAAGTAAGTGCCGTTGACCGCGGCGGCGGCGCCGTTATGCGACGCGATCTCGCTGGTCCGCTCGCGATAGAAATGCTTGCGCTGGGGCTTGGACCACGGCATCAGGAAATCGAAGAACGACCGCCCCGGTTGCGCCAGCGCGGGGAAGATCTCGGCCTTTTTGGGATCCACCTTCAGCACCTGGGCGGAGGTATATCCGTCCTCCCCGCCCCCCACCACCCGGTAATATTCGATGGCGTCGGTGATCGTCCCCCCGCGTTCGGTCTTGTTAAAGACGCGTCCGATATCGACCACCACCCGGCTTGGCCCGGCCAGGGCGAAGAGGTTGAACGATACCGGGTAAAGGATCGGGATCGAAGCGTAGACGCAGTCGCCGGACTTTTTTACCTGGATGTTCTTTACCACCCAATCCTTGATCTCAAGGTCTCCCGCGATCTGCGGGGCCACTTCGCAGGAAGGGAACGCGATGGTGAGCGTCCCTTCGGTCGTCACCAGACCGTAGTAGGCCTGGCCGTCAAAATCGAATACTACTCTCACCTTTTCCGGATAGGCGGCAGAGCGGACGCTCTTGAGCGTGCCGGCGCCGGCCGCGCATACGGACAGGAGCAACGCCAGCAACGCCGTAAATAATATTTTTTTGTTCACGTTTTGATTATATCATACCGCAAAAGGAGTTTTTATCGCGAAGCTGGCGCGCGATCAGGTCTTTGATCTTATGAGTGAAATGATCCCGGTCACCACCCAGTCTGGGGTCGAAGCCCCGGCGGTCAATCCGATCCGGTCCCGTCCGCCGAACCATTTGAGGTCGAGCTCCGATGCGTCCTGGATCTGATGCGTTTCGGTCCCCGTCTTTGCGCACAGCTCCGCCAGCCGCTTGGTATTGGCGCTCATTTTATCTCCGACCACCAGCATCAGATCGACCTTCTTTGCCAGCTCCACCGCCGCGTTCTGCCGCTTGCTGGTCGCGCCGCAAATGGTTTTAAGCACCGTCAGGTCTTTGAACTTCTCGCGCAGCTTTTGGACAACGGCCTCAAAATTCGCTTCCGACTGTGTGGTCTGGGCCACCACGCCGATCCCGACACGGAAAAAGTTGAGCGATTCGAACCCCGCCAGATCGTCCGGCCCCTCCACCACCACCGCCTTGCCGCCCGCCCATCCCAGCAGTCCTTTCACTTCCGGGTGCCCCTCGTCGCCGACGATCACGATCGCGTCACCCTTTTCAGAAAGCTGCCTCACCAGATTTTGCGCCTTCTTCACCCAGGGGCAGGTGGTATCAACGATCTCCAGCCCCAGGCCTTTCGCTTTTTCGTAAATTTCCGGGGCCACGCCGTGGGCGGAGATCAAAAGGATCCCGTTCGTACCCTGCGGTATCTGGTCCAGCCCGCGGACCATTTTTATCCCTTCCCTGATGAGCTTCTCCACCACGCGGGCATTATGGACCAGGTTTCCCAGCATATAAACCGGACGGCCCTGCTTTGCCTGCTTCAGAGCAAGCTGGTAAGCCCGCTCTACTCCTTCGCAGAAGCCGGAATTATCAGCGATCAGTATCTCCATAATTTTATTATAACATTGACTTGGCTATGATACGTTATAAAATAATGCATATGCCGGGAAAAAAAGTTTTGATAATCGGGGCTGGCTGCAGCGGACTGGCCGCGGCGGCGTTGCTGGCAAAAGAAGGCTATGCGGTCACCGTGGTAGAAAAAAATGCCGCCCCCGGCGGCCGCGCCCGGACCCTTAAAACCAATGGGTTTACTTTTGACCTCGGCCCTTCATGGTACCTGATGCCGGAGGTCTTTGAAAACTACTTTGCGCGATTTGGGAAAAAAACCGTGGATTACTATCAATTAAAACGGCTTGATCCCAACTACCGAGTATTTTTCGGGGACGGCCAGGTCGACGTCCCCGCCGACCGGCGGAAGATCGGAGAACTATTTGGCCGCCTTGAACCTGACGGCGGGGAAAAGCTCGACCGGTTCATGAAAAGCGCCGAATTCCAGTACCGGACCGCAATGAAAAGTTTTATCTACCGCGCGTATCGATCGTTCTTTGATTTCTTCAACTGGGAGATCATTACCAAAGGGCCCCGGCTCCATATCTTTGAGGGGCTCGACCGCTATGTGCGGCGGTTTTTCCGGAGCGACCGGATACGGAAGATCCTGGAATATACGGTCGTTTTTCTTGGGGGATCGCCCGACAACACTCCTGCGCTGTATTCGATCATGTCGCATGTCGATTTCAACCTTGGCGTCTGGTATCCGGACCAGGGCATGGGATCGGTCGTCAGTGCGTTAAATAAACTGGGGGAAGAACAAGGGGTTAAATTGCTTCTAAGCCATAATGTTTTACGGATCGAGAGCGAAAACGGCCAGGCAAAGAAGGTCGTGACCGATAAAGGGGTGTTCGCCGCCGATATCGTCTTGGTCAATGCCGATTATCATCATACAGAAACCGAGTTGCTTGCGCCCGGCGACGTTTCTTATTCGCCAAAATACTGGGCAAGCCGAAAAATGGGTCCGTCCGCGTTCCTCATCTATCTTGGCCTTAATAAAAAGATCAAAGGCCTGCTCCACCATAACCTGTACCTTGACCCGTCATGGAACGAACATTTTAAATCGATCTTTGACAAGCCCGCATGGCCTGAGGCTTATTCTTATTATATCAGCTGCACCTCAAAGACCGACGCATCGGTCGCGCCGCCCGGGGGAGAAGCAGTTTTTATCCTCATTCCGGTCGCGGCCGGGCTGGTTGATACCCCTGAGATACGAAATAAAATGTTCAACCTAACTATCGCCCACTTAGAAAAGCTTCTGGGGGATGAGATCAAGGACAATATTGTTTACCAGCAAATTTTCGCCCAGAGAGCGTTCGCCCTGGCCTACAATGCATATAAAGGAACGGCGCTCGGACTGGCCCATACGCTTTTCCAGACCGCGATCTTCAGGCCGTCGCACCGGAGTAAAAAGCTGAAAAATCTTTATTACACCGGCAGTTATACCCATCCGGGTATCGGGGTGCCGATGGTCATGGTCTCCGCCCAAATCGTCAGCGACCTGATCAGGAAAGATCATGGCCTCTAAACTCCATCGTTTGATCTTTAAAACCGGGAGCCGCACTTATTTCACCAGTTCTCTCTTTTTCCCCAGAGCGGCGCGGGAAGAGGTCTCCGTTCTTTACGCTTTTGTCCGCAGGGCGGACGACTTTGTCGATACTATTCCCCAGGACAAAGCCAGCTTTGATCAGTTCGCAGGCATGTATCGTTCCGCACTCGCTTCGGGAAAAGCTTCGGGCGATCCGGTGATCGATCCCTTTATAGGCCTCTTGGCACGAAGATCTTTTGATCCGGCCTGGGTCGAAGCCTTCCTTGGCTCGATGGAAATGGATACTTATAAAAATGAATATCATGATATCGGCGAGACCGAAAAATACATCTATGGATCGGCCGAAGTGATAGGCCTTATGATGGCAAGGATCCTGGGCCTGCCAACCGAAGCGCTGCCTTGCGCGCGCCTGCAGGGAAAAGCCATGCAGTACATAAATTTTATCCGGGACCTGAACGAAGACCTTAAACTGGGGCGCGTCTATCTGCCAAAAGACGAGATCCGCCGGTTCGGCCTGGCGTCGCTCGATCAGGATGAAACCAGTCGTCTGCCAACCGAGTTTAAAAAGTTCATCGACTACCAGCTTGCACGATATGAGGACTGGCAAGATAAAGCAGCGGAGGGCTTCAAATATCTGCCTAAACGCTATCTGGTGCCGGTCAAAACTGCGGCGGAAATGTATGCCTGGACGGCAAGGGAGATAAAGAAGGACCCTTTTATTATTTACCGTAAAGCGGTCAAGCCGACGTGGGGCCGCATCATTGGGAGGGCGATCTTTGAGTATTTATTTAACCATTAATCTAATTATCGTTGCCATTCCATTGGTACTGACCTTTTTACCGATCTTCCGGTCCTATCGTAAATGGGGCCCGTTGTCGGCATCCATTATTACCGTGGGCGGACTTTTTATCTTCTGGGACGTGATTTTCACCCTGCGGAATGACTGGACGTTCAATCCTCTCTACGTTAACGGACTTAAGATATTATCCCTCCCGCCTGAGGAATGGCTGTTCTTTTTTACCGTCCCCTATAGTTGCCTTTTTTTATATGAAGGGATCTCCGCCCTCATCCTTGATATCAAGATATTTTATTCCAGCGCTTTCTATATATTATTGTCCGGTTTAAGCCTGTCTGCCGCATGGATGCTCCATAACAAGGAATATGCTCTGGTCGTTTCACTTTTATGCGCTGCGGTATTCCTGCTGGGAGCATCCCGTCTTCGGTATATTTTCACTTCGCGCGTTTACTGGATCTGGATCACGCTTGGTATGGGCCTTTTTTTTATTTTTGATCATTTCTTGACCGCGCTGCCGGTCGTTGTCTATTCGCCGCTGGCCATAACAAATTTCAGGCTGGCCTCCATACCGATCGAGGATTTCTTTTATAATTACTGCCTGCTCACATTGTATTTGGCCGTTTATTTGCGGGTCAAAAATATAGCATCCCGTTGATATTTCCTTATAAAACATCCGCCGGACGGCCGCTCGCAAATCACGATATCGTGAAATCACCGCTCTGTTTAACTGATAGATAAATGCATGGAATTTATATGCCGGTAAGATTATATGCGGAAAGGCTCCCGGTCCAGCTCGGATTTTCCTGGTACAGGGCGAATCCGCGCGACGGGCTGTTCGATTCGAAAGAACAGATGAAAGTGCTGGACGATCAAATGTGCGATGTTGCCACCCGCACCACGAGAGGCCGCCTGCATGGGTCCGTTTCGGAGGATGAACTCAGGATCCCATTCGTTAGGGACATCCAAAGGGTCAAGACCTCCGTGCTCTTCCAGCGAGGCAACCAGAAGACCCAGGTCTTCCCCTACCCCAAGGACCCGAGCGTAAAGAACCGTATGACCCATCAATACGAAGTGGGAGAAATAGCCTGGAGCCTGGCGACGCATCTAAGATTGAATCCTTACCTTGCCCGCGCCGGCGCGCTGCCGCACGACGTTGGACACGCGCCATTCGGTCATGCCGGGGAAGCGGTGCTGGACCGAATGAGGCGCGAAACCTACGGCCTTTACTTTAAGCATAACATCCAGAGCCTGGTGGTAATCGACGACATATTCCGCAACTGCGATACCGGACAGCTGCTCGACCTTACTTTCGAAGTGAGGGATACGGTGGTCTGCCATCTGGGGGAAACGAGCGAAACGGAAGTGGTCCCTTACGGCGCGCTGCCGGACGAGAGGGCCAATCCCAAACCGCTCGACCTGGCTGAACTTAAACGCGGCGACAAGGTCCGGCTGGAGGACCACCGCATATTTTATCCCTGCACGCTCGAAGGCTGCCTGGTGCGAGTATCGGACCGCATTTCGTCGGTGGCGCGCGACCCGGAGGACGCGGTCAGGCACAACCTGATCAGCTGGGCCAGCATCCCGCAGATCGCCAAGGATGTTTTCCGGGACGGCTACGGGAACGTCAACGCTTCTTCGATCATTAAAACGCTGATCACCAGTGTAATAGAGAACAGCTGGGACCCCTATCATCATACTATTTATTCGATCAAGTTCGGCGACCGCGAAGCCAGAGCGATGAAAGCGCTTTACAATTTCAATTTTGAACAGATCTACCGGCATCCGACGCTGGTGAGAGACTTTTTAGGGTTCGTCCCGCACTACATCGAAACGCTCTATCATCATTATACGGCCTGCGACGATAATCCCCTAAAACGGCCTATGACCCCGCAGGAAGCGATCGATGTAATCGCCTATATGACCGACCGTGAGGTGATGGAGGAGATGCTGAGGCTGAAGCAGGTCTCGGACATCAAGTCGATCCTTTAGGAAAATTTTATCCCCGCTTTTTTCATCCGTTCGATCGCCTCGGCGATCCTCTCTTTGGGGAGCGTGATCGCCAGGCGGACATAGCCTTCGCCCGCCGTCCCGTATCCGCTGCCGGGAACGACCAGGATGTTGCATTTATCGAGCAGTTTTTCGGTGAACGAGGCCGAAGTCTCGCCTCTGGGTACCGGGACCCAGGCGTAGAACGTCGCTTTCATCTCCGGCAGTCCCCAGCCGAGCGAATTAAGCCCGGCGATCAGGGCCCTGGCCCGCTCGCCGAATACTTTATTGTTCTCTTCCACGCACTTCTGGGAACCGGTCAATGCGGCAACGCCCGCGGATTGTATCGCTTTGAACGCTCCCGAATCGACGTTCGATTTGATCGTCGCCAGCGCGGATATCGCTTCTTTATTGCCGACCGCCATCCCGATCCGCCACCCGGTCATATTGTAAGTTTTCGACAACGAGTGGAATTCCACCGCGACCTCCATCGCGCCGGGGACTTCAAGAATACTGTGCGGTCTTTCCCCTCCGTAAGCCATTTCGGAATACGCCAGGTCGGAGACCAGCAGGATGCCGTTCCTTTTCGCGAAGTCGACCGCTTTTTTAAGGAAATCAAGCCCCGCCACCGCTCCGGTCGGGTTGTTCGGGTAATTGACAAAGATGATCTTCGCTTTTTTGGCGATCTCTGCCGGTATCCTCTCTAGATCGGGAAGAAAACCATTCTCCCTGACCAGGGGCATAAAATAAGGCGTCCCCCCCGCCAGCACGGTGCCTATTCTATATACCGGATACGCCGGATCGGGGACCAGCGCAATATCGCCCGGGTCGACAAAGGCAAAGAACAGGTGTGCCAGACCTTCTTTGGAGCCGATCAGGCAGCAGACCTCGGATACCGGATCGAGCGTCACGCCGAACCGCGATCTATACCAGGTGGCGACCGCCTTGCGGAAAGGGAGTTCGCCTTTTGAGGTCGGATAGTTCGACGATTCCCTGCTTTCCAGCACTTCGCGCATTTTTTCGAATATATGCGAGGGCGTAGGCAGATCGGGATCGCCGATGCCAAAATCGATCACGTCGATCCCTTTCTTCACCATTTCTTCTTTCCGCTCCTCGATCTTAACGAAAAGATAAGGAGGTATCAGCTCGAGCCTTTTCGATTTTCTCATATAAAGTAGTTCCCTTCGAAAACGTATTCCGCCGGTCCGCGCATTAAGAGGTGCCCGTCGTCGTTCCATTCGATGTCCAGCTCTCCGCCCGGCAGGTAGACCGTTACTTTACGTCCCGTCAGTCCCAATATTGAAGCCGCGGCCGCCACCGCGCAGGCGCCGGTGCCGCAGGCGAGCGTCGCTCCCGCCCCCCGCTCCCACACCTTCACTTCGATCCTGGAATCGCTCACCACCCGGGCGAACTCCACATTAGTGCGGTCCTTAAAATGGGCATCGCGTTCGATCCGGGGACCGATATCGGCCAGGTCGATCGCCTCAAAATCGTCGTCGTTCAAGAACGCCACCGCGTGCGGGTTCCCCATCGATATCTTTTTAAAGCTGATCCCCTGCAGTTCGACCGAACCTTCGTCTTTCGGGATCCCCATGTCGACCTCGATCGTGGAGATACTACCGTCATCGCCCGGAATAACGGCGGGGATGATGATCCCGGCGCCGGTCTCGACCGAGATGACCTCTTCTTTCAGTTTGTCGGTCTCGTATACATAGCGGGCAAAGCAGCGAATGCCGTTGCCGCACATCTCCGGCTCCGAGCCGTCGGGATTGATGATCTGCATCCGGTAATGCGCTTTCTGCGAAGGATAGACGATGATCAGGCCGTCGGCGCCTATACCGAAGTTCCGGTCGCAGGCGCGCATCGCCAGTTTCGGCAGGTCGATACCGCCAAGCTGCGCCGAGCGGGAATCGATGAGGATAAAATCGTTCCCCAGCCCCTGCATTTTAATGAATTTGAGGTTAGAAGGCTCGCCCATGGTTAAGAAAATCTTAACATTTTTGGGCGGGGTTTACAATATAGGGAGAACGCCCTACCAGGTCGCGATCGCTGCCCTTTTCCAGGTATTGTTCGCCACGCATATATAGATATAATTGGCGTCCCAGGCGATCTGCCCCTTGCTGCCGGAGGCGCTGCTGCTGGCAGGGGTTTTTGCCGTATCCAGGATCAGCGTATCGGTATTCATGCAGACACCTTTCCCGCCCTTAAAAAAGCCGGAAAAACCGGAAGTAGAAATGCCATAAACACCGTTGCCGGAAGTTGCGGCGCCATAAACACCGTTGCCAGAGGTCGATTCGAATGACCCGCCCGCCGCCTCCCCAAGCCCATAAACCCCGGTACCCAGAGTCCCTTGTGACTCAAAATACCCGCCAAAAGACTTTGAACCGGGAAATCCGTTGGTGGCCTCGCCCTTGACCCCGGTGCCGGCGATAGAGCTCGACTCAAAATATCCACCGAGAGCATTCCCTGAGCTACTTTCATTATAAGCGGCAACCCCCGTACCATCTGATGAATAGTTGTAAAACTTTCCGCCGTAATTTATTCCGCTTGAACTTTCAGAGATCGCCCAAACTGCATTGCCGTATAACCCCCCAGTATCAAAACTTCCGCCGATAACACTGCCAACGCCTTTTAATCCTGTTCCTCCCTCGCCGTACACCCCTATCCCGTCCGATCCATTGTTGGTACCGACGATGATGCCCGCGCTGTCCTTGGCCCCCATCACGAGGAACTCCCCCTCGGACGATACCGGAAGCAACATGTTCGGCCAAGCTTCTGCGCTGGCATGGAAACCATCGACCGTGTCGGCGTCGATGCTGCTGCCGCTGCCGGATGGTAATAACAAAGCGTTCAGTTTCCCGCTGCCGTTGGTGACCGGCACGATGTTCGACCCGGTCGCGGCCGGTTTATAACCGTTCAAAGTTTCCGCCATCAGTGAATACGGGACCGTTACCAGCGCTACGCGCGGAGCCATTTCCGCGTCGCTCCCGACTTTGATCCCCAGGTAGCGGGTCGAGCCGTCGAACACATTGGAACTAAAAGCGTTCACGCTGCCAAGCTGGACCGAATACATTCCAGCATCGACCGAAACGGTCTGGGTCTCGGTCCAGAGGGCGGTGCCGCCCGATGCTCCGCCATAAATGGAAAATACGATCGATAACGACGGATTGTTGACCAGATGGCCGGAGGCGTCCTTTAGCAATCCCTGGTAATTGATCGTCGCGGGGACCGCGAAAGCAAAAACGGAAAACAATAGAATGCCTGAAAATATCAAGCATGCAGTCGACTGGTGCGACAATTTCATTATAAATCCCTCTGTATGCCTATTTCTTTTTCGGCTTTGTGACTGCCTTGGCCGGTGTCTTTACCGGTGCCGCCTTGGGCTGTACGGCGGGCGCGGCCGGAGTTTTAGGCGCGGCCACTGACGGGGCCGACGGAGCGGCAGGCGCTGCGGTCGCCGCCGGTCTGGGCGCCGGTGGAACGAACGACAGCGTGAAGAAATGCGTATTGTTCGCCGCCAGCGAACCGTCGTTGAAATAAGCGTAATCGAACCCGATGCCGTTGAAGTTAAGCCCGATGCCGGCCATCATGTCCATCACGCTCGACGAACTGCCGGTCGGTATGTTCTCAAGCCCGCCGCGCAACGCCAGCATCGGCATCGGCTTCCATTCCACCCCTGCGTGCGCCGCGAACGGCATCAGGTCCAGGTCAGCGTTGACCAGCAGATTATTGGGCAGGAGGTAGTTCAACCCGCCCTTTATATTCATCGCCACCGGTTCATTAACGCCGGTCCCCCAGCTGATCCCGGTCGGCAGCACGTTCTGCGCCGCCAATCCCAGCGTCAGAGCGCTGTTGAGCTTGTAAAGCATCCCCAGGTCGGCGCTGAAGCCCGATCCGCTCGACTGGCCGGAAAAGCTCTTGGAGAACATCTTGATCGATCCGCCGGCCGCCAGTTTGTCGTTGAACTCTTTGCCCATCGCCGCGGTGATGGTGGAGTTGGAATAATCGAACGAATCCCCGCCTGCCGCGACCCGTCCGCTGGCGTCGCGGGTGGTGGTCTGCAATCCGGTAGCCCCGCCGCCCAGGTAACAGATCCCCGCCCCCGCCCCCTTGTACTGTGCCGCCCCGCCTAGCATCGTATAATTCAATTCACCTTCCAGCAGCGAAGTGTACATGGAAGTGGCTCCCCAGTTGGCGATGTAGGCCGCGTTGGCCGGATTGACGAAGATGGCGTTGATGTCGCCGGGGGCCGCGATATTGGTCCGGCCCATGGCGATGGAGCGCGCGCCCACGCCCAGGCTCATCGGGTCGACGGAACTGGAAGAGGCAAAAGCAGCTGAAGCCAATATTACAACTATCAGGATCGCATTACGCATTACGCACCTCGCATTACGATTTGTCATTTGATCACCGCAATTTTAGTCCGGCCGATCGGTTTGCCGCCGGACACTACCCTTAAGAAATAAATGTCGTTGCCGAGCACGGTACCGAAGTCGGACTTGCCGTCCCACGCCACTTCGTTGTAACCCGCCTGCGCTCCCGGCTGGCCGGCGACATAGCTCCGTTTGTAGATCAGCTGGCCGACCGAGTTGAAGATGTAGATCGAGGTATCGCCGTCCTTGCTCAGCTGGTAGGCGATGGCTCCCGCTCCGTTGTTGGGATTGAACGGATTCGGGTACATGTAGACGCTGGTCGCCTTAAGGTCGCCGGTATCGGTCTTTACCGTCTGCGCGGCGATGGTGGTATTGCCGGAAGAGTCGACCGCCCGGATCGAGTAAGAATGATTGCCGTTGGTGGTTAAGTTGAACTTAAAAGTGAGCACGCCGGTAGTGGCATTATAACTGGACGAACCGGTCAGTGCCGCGAAGGTCGTCCCCGTCCCGTCCACTTCCACTGAGCTGGCATTGAGGTCGATCGCGGTCTCGTCGGTCACCAGTGCGGTGAGCGTGCCATCGCTCTTGATGTAATCGTTGGCGATGGTGGTCTTGCCGTCGATCTTGGCGTTTGAGATCATCGGCGGAATTAGATCGCCGGAGTACACGGTTATACCCAGGCCGCCGGAAATGCCGATATAGCTGGCGCTGACGCTCTTGCCCACGGCCGCGGCGCCGATCGCAGATGTATTGGCATAGCTGGCCGAAACGGAATTGCCTCCGCCCGCCCCGACGATCGACATAGGCGAATAATAGTTCGCGCTGCTCATCGCCAGTACGGCCCCGGCCGCGAGCAACAGGAAAAGGGACGTGACCATTGTTTTTTTCATTTTATCGCCTGCCTGTTTTTCATTATGTTATTCCCCTTATTAAATTCATCTATCAGTTATCCAGCTGCTTCCATCCTGACGCTGTATATCCGAAAAAGTGCTTGGTCGTGTCATTATAATATAAAGTCCCTTCCTGGGTCCCGCTATTTACCGGACCGCTACTGGCAAACCTTACTCCCTGCCCACCGGTAAAAACCGCCGCATAACCATTGCTTGATCCGGTACTTCCATATACCCCCACCGTATTCCCCTTGGCGTAGAGACCTTGCCCTGTGCCCGCTTTTGATTCAAAATATCCTCCATATGTCATCGCTCCGGTACCGGTGTTGGATGCCAATCCATACACGGCATAAGCATTATTGGAAGGATCGATCCCATGCACTTCGAACGACCCGCCATATTGCCCGCTATTCCACGTTTCCCCGCGAACCCCTGTGCCGGCACTAACTCCATATAGTCCGGTCCCCGTACTGTCGTTCGAAAAATATCCTCCATAACCCGCGGTTGAAGCCGAATCGCCTTCTACGCCAATTGCGTTCCCGTTATAACCGCTTACCCCGTAAACGCCCCACCCTCCCGCACTGCCATCCGATTCCCCATATACACCAGTTCCGCTATTCCCTGCAGCCGATCCGAATACGCCCCACCCATTTCCATTTTGCGAACCCCAGACGCCTATCCCATATCCGCTTGTTCCGTTATTTATACCTCTGACCGCAGATGAATAAGATCCCGGTGTGGTCGAGGATATTTTCCCGGTTATCACTGAAGCTTTAGCCAAGGTCGACGTGCTCTCGATCGAAATGCCGGGAACATTGCCTACCACCTGCGGCGCGGCCGGGCTCAAGTTAACGAACCCGGAACCGGGGACCCCGCCCACGCTGTCGGCCACCGTGGAACGGTAGGCGTAAGGGACCGATACCAGCGCCACTCTCGGCGTCATTTCCGAATCGGTCCCCGCTTTTATTCCCAGATACCTGGTGGTCCCGTCAAAAACGGAAATGGCGATCGGAGAAACGCTTCCCAGTTGCACCGAGAATGTTCCACTCTCGACCGAAACGGTCTGCATCTCGGTCCAGAGCGCGGTGCCGCCGGTCGCCCCGGCATAGATGGAAAACGTCATCGGAAGCGTCGGGTTGGAAACGGCGTGCCCGGCGCTATCCTTAAGGAAACCCTGGTAATTTATCAGGCCGGGAACAGAGGCAAAAGAAACAGAGGTAAAGAGCAGGACCGACAGTAACGCAATGACCGCTTTTTTCATATTCTCTCCCCTTTTATCCGGAACTTTACCCCTATGATACTTCATGGCATATCCCTGTCAAGCATATTCCCGTTCGAGAATCACCACATCGCCTGCCAGACCGTTCCGTCATAGCAGTAAGCTTTGTGCGTCGTACTATTGTAATATATCATCCCCTCGGATGCAGTGGAGGGGGCCGCTCCCCTTGGATACAATCTTAAAATACTGTTAACATAACAAGCGACCCCTCCGCCGGAATTGAAAAAGCTGCCGCCATAGGAATTGACCGATCCGGTTTGCCCAAAAACCCCGCACCCAGAATCCGATTGGCCCCAGATCCCGTTCCCGCCAATTTGCCCATCACCCATTACCGCGATCCCTCCGTTTGTCGAGATCCCGTAAACGCCGTATCCAACGTCAGTTTGCCCATAAACCCCATACCCGCTGGAAGAGTTTGAAGTCCCGTATACCCCGTATCCTCCGCTCCCTCCATCGCTTGACCCCCACACTCCTATACCGTTACCGTTGGTCCCATTATTAATGCCGCGAATCGCGGAAGCATACGTTCCTGGAACGTTAGATAAAATCTTCCCTGTGATCGCTGCGGCATAAGGAGAAGTTGAACGGGTCTCGGCGCTGACCCCCGGTAAAACGCCGGTAGTAGATTGATGGTAACCGTAAACACCTACACCATTAGTAGAAATACCTGCCACGCCGCGCCCCGCTTGATAAGCAAACCCTTGAACCCCATCGCCATTACTTCCGTTCGATTGTCCCGCGACTCCGACGGTGTCTCCCGCACCTTGCACGCCAGCGGTCATTCCAGATGGCGCATAGCCGAAAACCCCGGCACCCATTACATCAGTCGATATAAAATACCCGCCAAATGTTTTACCCTTGCCGTAGATCCCTGTCCCGCCAGTAGCGGTTGATTCCGCCGAGATCGCGGGATCCTCACTGGTAGCGATCCTTATCAAGTTCACCGGACCACTGGAAGCGGCAAAATCAGCGATCGACGACCGGTAAGCGTAAGGAACGGTCACCAATACCACCCTCGGCGTCATTTCCGAATCGGTCCCTGCTTTTACACCCAGGTAGTTTGCTGCCCCGTCAAAAATGGAAGTACCGATCGGGTTAACGCTCCCCAATTGGGCCGAGAAGTTACCGCTCTCCACCGAAACGGTCTGCATCTCGGACCAGAGCGCGGTCCCGCCGGTCGCGCCGGCATAGATGGAAAACGTCATCGGAAGCGCCGGGTTGGAAACCACATGTCCGGTGGAATCTTTGAGTATACCCTGATAGTTTATAAGCCCGGGAATGGAAGCGAAGGAAAGCGAGGAAAGAATGAATAGTCCGGCAACCGCAATGATCGATTTTTTCATAAATGCCCCCTATAGCTATTTCAACCTATTTGCAATTGTATTATGCGGCCCGATAAAGTCAATCGGTTTCGTTCCGCCGCTCCTAATATATCTCGGTCAATAAGGCAATTGTATTATTAACGCCGGAAATGTCAATAAGAGTTGTCGCCAGGTTTCGCTTGATAGCGGCAGTAAATAAGGTATAATACCGCCGAGGTGCGATCTAAATGAAAAAATTGATATTCGTTCCGCTCCTGGTCCTGGCCCTTTGCCTTCCCGTAATGGCGGGTACGCTCAATGTTTCCGGCCGCGCCGGCATGTACAATCCCGGCGGCGGCTCCAGCCCTTCCGTAATATACGGAGTGGGCGCGGATTACGACATCACCCCTAACGTAACGGTCAGGGGAGCGGTGGAGACCACCACTTATAATTTAGGTGGAAATTCTGTCACCTATATGCCCGTGACCGCCGATCTCATTTACAACCAGACCATCGCCGGAATTTTCACTCCCTACGTCGGCGCCGGTCTGAGCTACAACTCATATTCTTCCGGAGGGAACAGCACTTCCACCACCGGTTACCAGGCCGAGACCGGCATCAAAGTTTCGGTCGGCGGTTTCCGCGCCGGCATTGAATACCGGTACATGATCCCTGATGCCGCCCATTCGGACCAGAACACTTCCGATACCAGCGGGTACATGGAGGGGAGCTTCGGCCAGAGCTTCAACTTTTAAGATGCCGATCGTCAACATCGACCTGTGGGCGGGAAGGACCGCCGAGATAAAGGAAAAGCTGATCAAAAAAGTGACGGAGACCGTCTGCGAAACGGTCGGCTGCCCCTCCGACGCGGTGATCGTGGTGATCCGCGATGTCCCCAAGGAGAACTGGGGACAGAACGGCAAGCAGGCGTCAAAGTAATATCGCTATACCAGCGATTCGGTCCGGAACAGCTTATATTTAAAATATCCGTACAACAGGGTTATAAGCATAAAAGTGAAGGCGGGGTTGCGGGGGAAGTACTGGTAGAAGAACAGGTCCACCAGGTCGCGGAAAAAAACGTAAAAGAAGACCGCCGCCAGCGACAACAGCACCGCTTCGCACCGGCCGCGCTGTTCTGGGTTGCTGGCCTTCATGTATTGGCTGAAAAAGAAGCCGAAGATCAGGAAAGCGTACAACAGCACGTAGAGCAGATAAGCCCAGACGCCGAACTTGATCGTGAACAGGAACCTTATCCCTCCCGCCATCCGTCTTTCGTCAAAGATCTGCGTCGCCGGCATCAGGACCGCAAAAAGCACCGGCAACAGGTACATCGCGGCCATTTTAAAGCGCGAACCCAGCGCCCAGCTTTCCATGCCGGACACCATGATCGAATAATGAAGCACCACCGCCAGGAACAGTATCCAGAGCAACGGCATGGCATAACCGAGGACAAAAGAATGTCCGGGGAATTCTCCGATCAGATCGGACAAAGAAAGCAACGCCAGTATGATGACGCCCGCCGCCGCGATCCGGTTCGACCTCACCTGCCCGCCTTTTAATTGAAGATAGGCCAATGCCGCGCAGGCCAGAAGATTGAAGACCACAAAAATACCATCCGTCAACAGCATGCCCGCATTTTAACCACATCGCCCGGGCGTGTCAATCGCGGCTTGACACCGACCGGATAAAATTTTATATTAAGTTGGATGAAAAAAGGGTACACACTGATCGAATTGATCATTGTCGTGGTGATCCTGGCGGTGCTTGCCGTTGTCGTCCTTTCCCGTTACATCAACCTTTCCGACCAGGCCTATTCATCGATCGAAAAAGCGACGGTGGGCGCGGTAAAGGTGGGGATCGTTACCTATTACCTGGACCCTGCGCGCGGCAATTACCACAACTACCCTTCCGGACTGGACAATGCCACCGTCGGGTACGCGTCCAGCGGCAACCTGTTCTTCAATTTTATCCTCGACCAGCCGGTAACCTCGCCAGATTGGAGAAAGACCGTGCCCAATACTTATCTGTACGTGCCGACCGGGAATACCTGGACCTATAATGCCAACGTCGGATTATTCACCGCTCCTTAACCGCGCCCTGCTCTTTTTAGTTCT
>DATJPS010000056.1:0-3985 GCA_035506255.1 Candidatus Omnitrophota bacterium
CTAATATCGCGTGATGGAGCCAGGCCCACCATCTTATGTCCGCGGACTTGGGAGACGGGCGGTTGGGATTGGTCTGCTTCAGTTTGTTCTCATACTCATCGACGGTGTCCTGAACCCCGTTGGAGCAGGTCTTGTCGCTCTTGATGATGTACGACGCCGCGTCCTTCCAGTTCGATATATAATTCGGGATGCTCTTTACTTCGCCCATTTTTTCCTCTATTCTGCCGTCCGCTTGATCACGTCAAGCACGAACCTCAGGGTAATGACTCGTTTTTCTTCTTTTTCCTCGCCGTTCAGGTAGGCGACCACATCGTTCACGAACATGCCTATCTTCCTGGCGATCTCCTGGTACTGCGCGTTGTTGAACTGCCCTTTTACGTATGCCACGGCGGTATCCAGGTTAAAATTGTCGTAACCGAAATAAGCGGCCAGCGTAAGGATCGCGATCGAATCCGGGTTCAGTCCCGGGTTGGCGGCTTTGATCTTTTTCACGATCTTTTTCGTTTCGGACTTGATCCGGGAGGCCGTTTTGCTTTCGATCTCGTCCATCAGCCCGTTCTTGTCCGCGGTCTTGATCGCGAGCCTCAGGGCGTATCCGGGTTTCGCGCTCTGGCGGTCGCCGCGCAGTGCCACCGTGACGCCGTTGAAGATGTTGTTCTTTTCCGCTTCCGTCATCCCGCGGCGGAACATTTCCCGGATGATCGCCATTTCCATCACGTAGCGGCCAATGTTCCCCGCTCCCACCTCGTCTATCACCCGCTCGGAAAATCCGAAATTATCCTTCTGCTTCAGCCCCTTCCCTCCCGGCACCATAATGTCGATCGGGATCGAAAGGAAGCGCTCGGCCGAAAGCCGGAACAGGTTGTTGCCCGGCCCGGATTTGTGTTCCACGCTCAGCACGGTCGCGTTCGGGTCCTTGCAGCTGGTCGCGGGGTCCACGCCGACCGCGATCGTCGCGGCGTCGGAGTGAAGCGCATCCTGCTTTTCCTTTTCCTGACGCGCGATCTCGGTCATCACGTCTTTTAGGTTGAGCGCCAGTACCTGATGTTGCGGGATCAGCTTCCCTCCGGCGCTGAACCTGGGGGAAATGGCGATCCAGCTGATGTCTGACAGGCGCATCGGCAGTTCGGGTACCCGGGAGGCGATCCGCTGGAGGGCACCGTAACAATCTTGCGATTGCACGAAAAAGTCCTTCAACGCGGACGCCTGCATTACGGATATGTTCTTATCCATCGCCAACGTGCACATGCGCATTGACGGTCCGGCCATAATGACGATCTTCGCGTTCCCTGCGAACTCGGCTTTTCTTATCCATCCGGTCTTGAGCGTAAAAGTGGAGACCTGGTTGACGGGACTGGTCATCGTATTCCTCCTTGGAATGTTCAGTATCCAGGGGCTTTCATGCTGGCCCTCGCCAATTTTGTATCGGGGGGCGTTTTTAAAAATTTCACTTGCTTTTTAAATTATGGTATAATAGCCCCTGAAAAGGAGGGGATATAATGATTAAGAAAATGACTGCCGCGCTGGTCGTTCTTTTCTTTGCCGCTAACTTTGCCATGGCCCAGGCAGCATCTTCAACCACGTCTTCGATGGGGTCCATCGACGTGCAGAAGATATTTAAAGGGTACAAAGCCACTGCCAAGGCCCAGCAGCAGCTGAGCAAGGACGAGGAAAGCTTCAAGAAGGACTTTGAAGACAGCCAGAAGAAGCTTGAGGACGCGCAGAAGAACGGCAAATCGAAGGACGACATCGAAAAGATGCGCTCTGACCTCGAGGAAAAGCTCGCGCCCAAGCGCGATGCCCTGCTCAAGCTCAACGAACAGCTGACCGTCGGCCTGCAGAAAGACATCGTTGCCGCGGTATCGAAAGTCGCGCAGAAGCTCGGCCTTGAGACCGTGGTCGACAAACAGGTCGTTATTTATGGCGGCATGGATATCACCGATATGGTGCTGTCCGAGCTTAATAAATAACTTGTGCTCTTATCGGAGATCGCTTCTTTAACTGGCGGAAAGCTGGTCGGCGACGGGAAGACCGAGATCGGTTCCGTTTCCACCATCGAGAACGCCAAAAAAGGTGACCTGGTCTTCGTACTTGAAGAATCGTTTTTAGCGGATGCCCTTGGTTCAAGGGCATCCGCTTTTGTTTTGCCCGAAAACCTTTCCGCCGACGGCCGCCCGGCGGTGCTGGCCAAAAATCCCCGCCTCGCCATGTCGATCGTTCTAAAAAAATTCCAGCCCGCGCCGGAGCTCGTTCCGGGAGTTCATCGCCTGGCCGAGGTCCATCCTTCCGCGCGCCTAGGTAAGAACGTAGAGGTCGGGCCTTTCGCCTATATCGGGCCGGAAGTTGAGATCGGCGATGGCTCGGTCATCCATCCCAATGTAACATTATATAAAGGGGTGAAGCTCGGCAAGAACTGCATCGTTCACGCCGGCGCCCGTATCGGCGTCGACGGGTACGGCTTTGTCCCGACCGCCTCCGGCCTGGAAAAGATCCCCCAGATCGGCGGAGTGGTGATCGGCGATAATGTTGAGATCTACGCCAATGTTTGCATCGCCCGCGGGACGATCGGCGATACAAAGATCGGCAGCGGCTCCAAGATCGACGACCTTACCCATGTCGCCCATAATTGCGAGTTCGGCCGCAATTGCGCCGTGACCGGACTGGTCGGGTTTGCCGGTTCCGTCATTTTAGGGGACAATGTTTCGGTCGGCGGACAGGCGGGATTTTCCGGCCATCTCACCGTGGGGAATAATGCGGTGATAATGGCCCGCTCCGGGGTCACCAAGGACATCCCTTCCGACGCCATCGTCTCCGGGTTCCCCGCCATCGATCACAAAAAGGATTTTGAGGTCCAGGCGAGCCTGCGGCGCCTTCCCGAAACGCTTAAAAAGATCAAAGAAAAATGAGGATCGCGTTTTTCTGTGATTCCTACAAGCCCTATCTGTCCGGGGTCACCAATTCGGTCGACCTGCTCGCCGACGGCTTAAGGGCCTTGGGCGACCGGGTGTTCATTTTCGCTCCTCGCTACCCCGGCCATGTCGACACCGACCCCGACGTGATTCGGTTCCCTTCCCTCCCCACCGGCTATCCGAATTTCCGGCTGGCGCTTCCGTACGTTAACCGCGTTCCCGACGTGGACCTCATCCATTCCCATTCTCCGTTCCAGGCCGGCCTGCTCGCACGGTATCTGGCCGGCAAGCGGAAGCTCCCGTTCGTCTACACTTTCCATACTCTTTTCACCCGTTACATCCATTACGCCCGGTTCTTTCCGGAACCGCTCTCAAAACTTTCACTGATCGGCTACGCGCAGCAGTTCTGCCGCCGCTGCGACCTGATTATCGCGCCGTCCGAAATGTCGCGGAGGGTGCTGCGGGCGTGGAAAATAAAGAACCGGATAGAGGTCATCCCCACCGGCGTGGACATCGCGGCGGTGGAAGGGTTCTCCGCCCGCGCCCGCAAGTCGTTGCGGGAAAAACACGGGATCCCGGCCGACGCGACCGTACTTTTATACGTTGGCCGGCTGGCGAAAGAAAAGAACATCTCGTTCCTGCTTAAAGCGTTCCGGTATCTTAAAGAAAAGGACCTTTATCTGGTGCTGGTCGGCGGGGGGCCGCTCATGGACGAGGTCCGGCGGACGGCATCGGACAATATGATCATCACCGGCGAGGTCGGCTATCCGGAGGTCCTCTCTTACTATTTCATCGGCGATATCTTCGTGTTCGCCTCCCTTACCGAAACCCAGGGGCTGGTGCTGGCGGAAGCGAAGGCGGCGGGGCTTCCGACCGTCGCCTCTTTTGCCGGCGGGCTGGTCGACACGGTCCGGTCCGGCATCGACGGATATCTCACCCCCCGGAACATCTCCGATTTCAATTCTCATATAAAAAGGCTGATCGACGACCGGGCGCTGCGGGGGAAAATGGGGAAAGCGGCAGGGGAGCACGCCCGCGATAAATTCTCTTCCGCCGCCGTCGCGCTGCAGATGGAA
>DATJPS010000057.1:0-11863 GCA_035506255.1 Candidatus Omnitrophota bacterium
AGCCAAAAAGGGAGACGAGATCGGGATCAAAGTGAAGGAATATGTAAGGGGCGGGGACAAGGTCTATCCGTCGAAGGAAGAATTCGCCAAACCGCCCGCGCCGCAACCGGCGGCGCCGAAGCTGGTCTACAAGCCGGTGGAGTTCGCGCGGCCGACGCTCTTTAAGCCGATGCTGCCGTTAAAGCCGAAGCCGGAAGCGAATAAACCGGTACCGCAGGCGGCACCGCAGGCGCCAAAGCCTGCCGCCAAACCGGAATCAAAACCGGCCGCTAAACCGGAACCGAACAAGGACTATTCGCAGATAAAGTTCCTGGGGTTCTAAGAGGGGAGCTTCTGGTCCAGGAACGCGTCGATCAGTCCCGAATCGCTCCGGTATCCCGGATCGCGATGATGATTGACGATGTCCTGCCTTACTTTAACGCCCAGCTTTTTACCGAGTTCTACCCCGAACTGATCGAAACTGTTAATTCCCCAAATGAATCCTTTGGCCGCGGCGCGGTGCTCCGTCCAGGCGAGCAGCAATCCGGCGGTGAAAGGGGTCAGCATCTCCAACAACAATGAGCTTGAGGGACGGTTGCCAGAAAAGTTCCTCGTCAGGTCCGTTTCCTTTTTCCCGAACGCCAGCGCGTCGGGCTGGGCGAAGAAATTGGTCATCAGTTCCTCATGATGGGTGACGGTCGTCTCCGGATCATAATCGGAGAAATACTGCGGCTTGAGGAATCCGATAAAGTCGCACGGTATCACCTGCGTCCCCTGATGGATCAGCTGATAGAACGAATGCTGGCCGTTGGTCCCCGGTTCGCCGAAGACCACTTCGCCAGTATCGAACTTTAACGGCTTTCCGCTGATATCCACCGACTTGCCGTTGCTTTCCATCTCCACCTGCTGGGTATGCGCCGGGAGTTTCCCCAAACCCTGAGAATAAGGTAACAGGGCGCGGACACGGTGCCCGAGGAAGTTAATGTTCCAGATGTCCAGTAGCGCGCAGAGGACCGGAACGTTCTTTTCGAACGGCTCGTTGAGGAAATGTTCGTCCATCCAGCGCGCGCCCTCAAGTATCTTCTTGAAGTTCTTAAAACCTAAATAGAGCGACAGGGGGAGGGCGCCGACCGCGGAGGTGGCACTAAAGCGGCCGCCGACCCAGTCCCAGAACCCGAACATGTTATCGGGATCGATCCCGAACGCGGAAACCTTATCCTTTGCGGTGGATACCGCCGCGAAATGCTTCTTTACCGTTTCCGGATGGTTCTTTAACCCTTCCAGTATCCACTTCTTCGCGGTACGGGCGTTATGCATCGTCTCTGCGGTGGTAAAGGTCTTGGACACCACGATCACCATCGTTTCTTCCGGATCCAGCCCGCGCACTTTTTCGAAAAAGTCGGTCCCGTCGATATTAGCAATGAATATCAAACGAGTATCGGGCCGGGAATGCGGCACCAGCGCCGTGGCCAGATATTCCGGCCCCAGGTAAGAACCGCCGATGCCGATGGAGATGATATTTCGGAACTTCTTGCCGGTAACGCCGAGCCGCTCGCCGGAGTGGACGCTTTCGGCAAATACGCGGATCCGGTTGAGCACCGAAAGGACATCGGGCATCACGTTCTTTCCGTCTACCAGGATCGGTTCTCCACCAAGGTTCCGCAATGCCACATGCAGGACCGCGCGTCCCTCGGTGACGTTCATCTTTTCCCCGGCGAACATGCTTTTTATCTTTTCGCGCATGCCGGAAGCATCGGCCAGGGAGAGGAGGATTTTCATCACTTTGTCGTCCACCAGCTGGCGGGAATAATCAAAATGAAGATGTCGGGTGGATACGGAAAAGCGGGAAGCACGCTTTTGGTCGCGGGCGAACATTTTGGCGAGATCGGGCTTGAAGCTCGCGCTCTTGGCCTGGAGCGCCTTCCAGTCCGGGGTCTTATCGATGGCAGCCGCGGTCGTTTTTTTCTTCATAATGATGACATTTTATATTAAAGTTTTACTTTTGTAAAATTTCCGCTATAATATTTGGCATTATGACACCGACCAAAAGGAAGATAAAGACGATCGCGATCGTGACCCCCGGAGGCGACGCCCCGGGAATGAACACCGCCATCCGCGCGGTGGTGAGGACCGCGATCTTCAACGGATTGAAGGTTTACGGGATCGAACGGGGCTGGCAGGGGTTGGTGGAAGGGAAGATCAAGGATATGGAACTGCAGACCGTAGGCGGCATCATTAACCGCGGCGGCACCATCCTCCACACGCACCGCTGTCCCGAGTTCAAGCAAAAAGAGGTAAGGAAAAAGGCGTTCGACAACCTGCAGGCGTTCAACATCCACGGCCTGGTGGTGATCGGCGGCGACGGATCGCTCAATGCCGCCAACGCGCTGGTCAAGGAATTTAATTTCCCGATCGTGAACATCCCGGCCTCCATTGATAATGATATTTACGGCACCGATTATTCGATCGGGTTCGATACCGCGGTCAATACCGCGCTCGATGCCATCGACAAGATCCGTGATACTGCCACCTCCCACGAGCGCGTCTTCGTGATCGAGGTGATGGGGAGGAACAACGGCTTCATTGCGTTGGACGTCGGCCTGGTGGCGGGCGCGGAGGCGATCATCATCCCAGAGGTGCCGTTCAACATCGACGCCATCGGGCAGAAGATACGTTACGGCCAACAGCGAGGCAAGTCGAGCTTCATCGTGGTGGTGGCGGAGGGCGCCGCCAAAGCGGACGAAGTGGCGAAGCAATTGCAAAAGCGGACTAAACTGGACGTCAGATATTCGGTCCTCGGGCATATCCAGCGGGGCGGGGCGCCCAGCGCGCTCTCACGCGAAGTTGCGTGCAAGCTGGGGGCTAAAGCGGTCCAGATGCTGATCGAGGGGAAAAAAGGATTTATGGTCGGCATGGCTTCGGACAAGATCATTGAAACCCCGATCGAGGAAGTCAGCCGCCGGAAAAAGCAGATCGACATGGCCACTTACAAGCTGGCCAATATGCTGGCCAGTTAACTCACCCCCTCGTTCCCCCTCTCTTAGTAAGAGAGGGGGGTGGAACAATAATAACCCGCCAAAGACTGAACAATTTAATAAAAAGAACTATTCGCGGTTTAAGAAGAGAACAAACCGATCCTGAAGCGTTACTTTGGGGTAAATTGAGGAATAGGAAGCTTGAAGGCATGAAGTTCCTCCGGCAATATCCAATAACATTCAGATGGAACGGGAAAGAACGATTTCTCGTGGCGGATTTTTATTGTAATGAAGCTAAACTGATAGTTGAACTTGACGGATCGGTCCATAATAAAAGGAAAGATCACGATAAAGCCAGGGATATTATCAGTAATAGTCTTGGTTTCAAGGTATTGCGTTTTAATAATGATGTGATCACTGGCGATTTGAACGGAGTATTGGAATCAATTAAAAGACAATTGTGACAGGGACCTGATCCCCTCTCTTTTTAAGAGAGGGGATTATAGGGGTGAGTTCTAGTAATAATCCGCCGCGTTGCGCATGTGGAACAGCTGGTGGGTGTCCGGCACGAACCGTCCGCCTTTTACTTCCAGCAGATCGCGCGGGACGATGTTGTCAGCTTCGAGACCCGGATAGACCCCGAAATTATTCTCCTTGATGAACTGGAAGATGGCGTCGCCGTAACGGAGGCCGAGTATCCGGTCCATCACATGGGCGATCCCGCCGCGGATGGCATGCCCGCAGTTCTGATATCGGTAATCAAAACCCTTAGTGTGCTTTTCGAGTATCGAGAAGATATATTCTCCGATGCCGCCAAGCTGTTCGTTGCCGAAGGAATCCTTCTTTTTTGGCATCTCATGCCGCGCCTTGACGATGGCGTACTTGGGATCGGCGATCACGGTGTCAAGCATTTCCTGGTGCCGCTTGTTGATCTTTTCCGGGTAACGGGTATCGAAGAGGCGGACACCTTCGGAAACCACCACGATGCAGTGCTGCTTCTTGGCGATCGCTTTCTCCACCTGTTTAATGACCTTATCGAGGTCAAGTACTTCTTCAGGGAGTAGGGTGACCTCCGCGCCGCCAGCGATACCGGCCCATAACGCCACCCAGCCGGCGTGGCGGCCCAGCAGCTCGACCACAAAGCAACGGTTGTGCGATTCGGCGGTGGTACGGATGTTCTCGATAAAGTGGACCGCTTCTTCGACCGAAGATTCGAACCCGTAGGTCATTTCCGTCCCGTAGACGTCGTTGTCCATGGTCTTGGGGGCGCCGAACATCGGGAATACGAACTGCTGGCCGAGCTTTCCGGCCGCGCCGAGCGTGTCGTCCCCGCCCAACACGCAGAGACAATCGATTTTCAGCTTCTTGAGGTTCTCCATTGCCTTTTCCGGGAGCTTGGCCTCGATATTGGCTTTGGAGAAGAGGTTGGTGCGTGATGATTTCAAGATGGTACCGGCAACGGTGAACGATTCTTCGATGTCCAGCAGCGACAGCGGCATGACGATCTTGTCCAGTTCCTTTTCCGGGTCACGGGTGAGCGACTTCCAGCCTTCGAGCAACCCCACCAGTTCGATCTGTTCATCCTTTAGGAGGGTGAGGTTGGCCTGATTGACACGCCGGAGCAGGCCGACGATCACCGCGTTGTGTCCGGCGCAATCTCCGCCGCCGGTAAGGATACCGATCCGCCTAATGTTCAGCTCTTTACCCTGGAATTTGACCTTCATGCTATTTTCCTTTCACCCCGCGAATGAATTCGCGGTTAAATTTAACGGAGAATTTATTCTCCGTTGCTTATGCTTTACGCTTTCCCCGCCGAGCCGAGCACGTTGGTGTTCTTGGCGATGATCACTTTTTTCAATTCTTCGCGCGCCGGGCCCAGGTACTTGCGCGGATCGAATTCCGCCGGCTGCTCGCCGAACACTTTGCGGATGATGGCGGTGACGACCAGGCGGCCGTCGCTGTCGATGTTGATCTTGCAGACGGCGGAAGCGGCCGCTTTGCGCAGCTGCTCTTCCGGCACGCCGACCGCATTCTCCATCTTGCCGCCATATTTATTGATCATTTGGACGTATTCCTGCAGGACTGATGAGGCGCCGTGCAGAACGATCGGGAATCCGGGGAGCTTTTTTTCGACCTCGGCCAGGATGTCGAAGCGGAGCGGCGGGACCGACTCGCCCGGCTTCACCTTGAACTTGTAAGCGCCGTGCGAGGTGCCGATCGAAATGGCCAGCGAATCGACGCCGGTCTTCTTCACGAAATCCTCGACCTGGTTGGGATCGGTATAGGTGTGCTTGTCCGCTTTCACTTCATCCTCGATCCCGGCCAGCACGCCCAGCTCGCCTTCGACCGTAACATCGTAATTATGGGCGTATTCGACCACTTTTTTGGTCAAAGCCACGTTCTCTTCATAGGAGAGGTGGGAGCCGTCGATCATGACGGAGGAGAATCCGTGCTCGATGCAGGAAACGCAAAGTTCATAAGTGTCGCCGTGGTCAAGGTGCAGAGCGATCGGTATATTGGACTTTAACTCTTTGCGGACCATTTCCACCGCGCCCTGGGCCATATAGCGGAGAAGCGTTTGGTTGGCGTACTTGCGCGCCCCTGATGAGACCTGCAGAATGACCGGCGAATTGCTTTCGGCGCAGCCGGAAACGATCGCCTGCAGCTGTTCCATGTTGTTGAAATTGTAAGCGGGAATGGCGTATTTGCCCGCCATCGCCTTTTTGAACATTTCCCTCGTATTTACCAGACCTAGTTCCTCGTATAGTTTCTTTGCCATGATGATTTCCCCTTTCTTTACCCTTTTGATCATGATTTTATCACATCGGAGCGTTAAAGTCATATTTAATTAGCGCCGCGGCAGGGGGGAAATGAAATTTTCCTCTTGATATCAGGATATCTTAGTATATGTGGCAGCTTTGCGGCGCTTCCCGGAATTGTTCACCTTCCCTGACCAAATTGACGGCCAGTTGTCTTCTTTCTCCAGTGGGGAATATCGGTCCTTTACGCGCTATCCCTCCATACGGCGATCAGATCAAAATGCCCGGCATGAACACCGCCGCTTTTGGCAAGTGCACGGGAATGGCGGAGGTCCGCGATATTTGGGTATTCAGATTGACCCGGAAGTTGACCGAAGTGGGCAGGAATGAAATGCCTGCGCTTGATCCGGAGGAGGCGCTCCAAAAGATCGAAGCGATGGTCAGAGAAAGAGAAATGATCATGAACGGTCTGGCGAAGGATATCGAACTTGACGGCCAAAAGATAGAATTGATATCGCCTGAAGAACTATTGCCAGGCGCCCCGAAAAAATAAAAATACTCCATAAAAGCCACTTGCAGTTTACGGTTTTATCATCTATAATCTCGGTGCATCAGACAGAATGACCCTCCCGGGGCATGGGGTGGGGAACTTTTTCCGGTCCCGGAATGTCCATTCAGCTAATAAAAGGACAATAATGGGGAAATTATCAGGAAGGTCGGTTAAAAATGCCCTGAACGCCGCGGCGATCGGATCGCTGTTCGGCCTGATGCTGATTTTCAACGGCTGCGGCGTCATGCCTCCAACTATCACCACGCTTACCGCTTCACCGGCCACGGTCACGATCGGCGGCACTTCGGTGATCACCTGTGTCGCATCATCAAAATCGACCTTATCTTACTCTTGGAGGACGACCGGCGGAACATTGTCCAGTTCGTCTGGCAACAGCGTTTCCTGGACCGCGCCCGATACTATCGGAAGCTATTCGATAACGGTGACCGTAAGCGACGGGACCAATTCCGTTTCGGGTACGGTCTCGATCGTCGTTACTTCCGCCAGCTGGCCGGCCATTTCCAGCCTTACCGTATCGCCCGCCACGGTGGTGACCACCAATGTGGCGATCATTACCTGCGAAGCTACCGGCAAACCGTCTACCGGCACCGGCGAAAGTTCGGCGCCGCTGACCTTTACCTGGACCTGCTCGGGCGGAGTACTTTCCGCCACTTCGGGAAAGAACATACTTTGGACCGCGCCATCGACCACCGGCACATATACCGTCACGGTGACCGTATCGGACGGGACATATTCGAACACAGCGACACTGACCATCCCGGTCATCTATGCCGACCAGCCGGTCATCAATGTTCTTACCGGCATTCCTTTGACCATTGCCGTGGCCGGAAGTACCAATAACACTTCTTCTTCCCTTTATTGTTCGGCGAGCGATCCCAACGGGCTTGATCTGAACTATTCGTGGTCAGCCGCGAGCGGAACGCTTACCAGCACAAAGGGCCAGTCGGTCACATTCGAAGCGCCGTCGACCGCGGGGACTTATCCGGTGCAGGTGACGGTCCTGAACACCAAAAAATCTTCGACAACGGATACATTGAACATAATAGTGGTAACGCCTCAAAATCCCGTGATCACCCAGGTCTATTCGGATGTGGTGCAGGTGAGCCAGGGAGGATCGGCGAACCTGACCTGCGTGGCCTATGACATCAACGGGCTCGATCTCACTTATTCCTGGTCGGCCACCGGAGGAGGGTTCACTTCGAAAACTAATAATACCGCCACCTGGACCACCACTTCCACCCAAACCACCGGAAGTTATAAAATAACCGTCACCGTGAGCAACGGCACAAAATTCACTACGTCCAGTATAACGCTCGAAGTCATCTGACCGGGACAGGAAGATAGCATTCCCCGCAACCCTGATTCTTTAGGGCAAGACCAATTCGATACTTTGGGTCACAACTTTAAATAAAGGAACGGCCTTCCGCTGGTCGAAAGGCCGTTAAATAAGACTTTACCCTATTTGCTGCTAGGGGCTTCTTGCGGTGCCTGCTGGGGAGATTGTTCTTGTAGCGGGTTCTGTTTTTCTCCGCTGCGGGAGAAGTTTTCCGGGACCTGCTGCGTTTGCGGCGGGGGCGGAGCCATTCGTTCTCTCATTTTGAAGTTATGTTCGGACCGGAACCCGGGCATGACCGCCGCCAGTACCGCGAACACGATGATCGCGATCGCGATGACCTGTCCGATGGTCTTTTGCGGGGCGGCTTCTTTCTGAGCGAACAGCCAGATGATGTATGCTAACCCAAGTGAAATCGAAAGTCGCATAAATATCATTGTGATGATGCTGCCATGCATTTGGTCTCACCTCCCTGTCTTTTATATTGCCCGATCAAGCTACTGAGTCCGCGCCGGTCGCAGTGTTCGCGGTGCTGGTCCCGGTGCTTGCGGCCGCGATATCGTACTGGTTCAAATAAGCGGTCAGCTCACTTTTGGAGATCACCCCGTCGCCGTCGGTATCGATCGCCGAAAATAACTCATCGGTATTGCCGGTCAAACCGATGTTCATGGGCGGAGGAGGGGGTGGGGGCGGCATTTTCCGCTTGTTCTTTTCAACGAATTCGGACAGCTCATCCTTTGAAATGCTGCCATCGCCGTTGGTATCAATACTTGAGAAAGATACGGTCTCTCCGTCCCGGTCCAGGATCTGAGACAAGACCTCCTTGAATTCGCTCTCCGATATTTGCCCGTCGGAGTTAGAATCGGCCTTGCTGAAGATCTTGCTCACGAAATTCCGGGAAAAATCAAGGTTGTCTATGCTGCCGGTCATAATTATTTCCTCCTATATTTTCATGCGCCAGAGTAAAGGCCGGGAAAGTGGGACTTAGCAATTTATACCTCCTTCGGTCGAATTATGCCCTTAACTGAAGAGGTTAGACATGATCGGTCCCGTTAAAGTTCCTCAAAAAAACCGACCACATCATGGACCGCGATGTGGTCGGTTAATAGCGAATATCAGCAACGGGATATATTAATTATAGGTAATTAATTATTTTAGCACAGCGGTCCGGCTTTAAGCTGGCGCCGCCGACCAGTCCTCCGTCAATTTCTGGCTTTGACATCAGTTCCTTAATGTTCTCGGGCTTTACCGATCCGCCGTAAAGGATACGGATATCGGCGGCAACATTCTTTGGAAGCAGGCCCCGGATAAAGGCGTGCACTTCCTGCGCCTGTTCAGGTGTGGCGGTCTTGCCGGTGCCGATTGCCCAGACCGGTTCGTAAGCGATCACGATCGATTGCCAGTGGCCTTCGGTCAAGCCGGAGAACGCGCCTTTTACCTGCTTTTCGATCACCGCGAAGGTGTCACCTTTCTCTCTCTCGGCCAGGGTCTCACCGACGCATACCACCGGCAGGAGATTATGCTTGAGCGCGGCGAACAGCTTTTTATTAACGGTTTCGTCCGTTTCGCAAAAGTACTGCCTCCGCTCGGAGTGGCCGATGATAACGTAGGTACAGCCGACCGATTTGATCATGGAAGCGGAAACCTCACCGGTAAAAGCGCCTTCATCTTCCCAATAGAGGTTCTGCGCACCGACCATGATGTTGGTGCCGCACGCTTCGTCCGCGGTGTCTTTAAGGAGCGGGTAGGGAGGGCATACCAGGATGGTGCAGTGCGTTACACCCGATACCAATGGTATCAGCTTTTGAGTGAAGTCCACCGCCTCGGCAAGGTTCTTGTACATTTTCCAGTTCCCGGCAATGATCGGTTTTCTCATGATGATTTCCTTTCTTTGACACTTCTTCTATTCAACGGAGAATTAATTCTCCGTTGAAATGATTATATCAGTTATCGAGCGGCTATTCCAGGTACGCGCCGCAGCCGACCACGAACGTTTCGCCGTTCACGGTCACTTTTTTCACGTAGGTCTGTTTTCTTGAGGGGACCGACCGTCCGGGCTTGGGCCAGTTGTACTCGGTCCAGCCGGCTCCGTCGCGGTCGGCCAGGTCAAGATATTCTTTCACGATCTTGCGGCCGCTGTCGTCCTGGTAGTCGATGAGGTTCTTTCCCTCCAGGTTCGGGAAGCCGGGATTGACCACTTCCACGCCGCTCAGGGTCTCCACGAACACGTAATTGTCCATGAAAACGAAATCGCCGGAGCGGTCACGGAGCTTGTCGAACGCCTGGCGGCCTTCGCGCTCGATCAGCGCGGCCGCTTTGTTCACCCGTTCCACGATCATTTCGCGGTCCAGCTTCATGTCGTAAACGCCGCTGCCGACCAGGTATTCCTTGTGCGACGGCGCGGTGACCCGTTTAAGGAAGGTCGCTTTCCACGAATCGTAAACGTCTCCCGGCCTGGGCCAGAGGTAATATACCCAGCCTTCGTTGCTGGCGTTCCCCGCCGCGGCGTAAAATGATCGCCCGATCGGGCGCCCCTGGCTGTCCTTGAGATCGAGCACGTTCTGTCCTTCCATTGACGCGTCCGGCGGGTAGACGACGCGCACGCCGTTCATGTCCCAGACAAAAATATAATTATCGCTGTTATACCATTTGGAATCGGCCTGCCGGAGATCGGCGAAAGCGGCTTCTCCCTTGTGCGCGATCAGGCTCGCGGCATCGCCGACAAAAGAAGCGAGTTGCCCGGAATTCATCTGCGCGCCGGCCGTTCCTTTCCGTTCGCCGAAATAGTAACCGCAGCCGACCACCACCCAGGCGTTCATGAAATCGGCCCGTTTGACATAGGTCGATTTTTTGGAGGGGATCGATTCCTCCGGCCGCGGCCAGTAGTAGTCGATCCAGCCCGATCCTTCCTTGCTTGCCAGCGCGACATAATCGCGCACCATGTACTCGCCGTTCGCGTCTTTTAGATTGCTAAGGTCCTTTCCCACCAGTTCGGGGAAAGCGGGGTTCAGCAGTTCCACGCCCTTGTAATCGTCCACGAAAATATAAGTGTTGCCTAAAAAGAAATTATGGTTGCGGTCGCCCAGCTCGTCGAACGCTTTCAACCCGGCAGTGGAGATCTTTGTCGCGGCGTCGTCGACCGCGTCCACGATGAAGCGCTTTTCCATCTTCATCCGATAAAGCCCGCTGCCGACCACGAACTTGTTCCCGCGCGGCCCGACCGCCAGCTTGACGAAAGTGCTTTTCCAGATCGGGAAAAGCTTGCCCGGCTGGGGCCATTTGTAATGCACCCATCCCTGATTGTCCTTTGAGTGGTCAAGGGCGCGTTTGATCATCAGCCTGACGATGGGGCGGCCGTCAACGTCGGTCAGGTCCGCTTCGTTGCTGCCGTTGAGCGCCGGATCGGGATGATAGAGCATATTGCCGTTGATATCGAGAACAAAGATATAGGCGTCGCCGTGGTACCATTTGGTGCCGTATTCCTTGAAATCGTTGATCGCGGAGAGGCCTTTCTGGCTTAACAGCACGGCGGCGTCCTGGACGGTCCCGACCAGGTCCTTGGTATCCTGGTACTGGTATTCGATCTTGTCGGCGGAGAAGGCCGGGAAGGCGATCGCAAAAAAGATCGCGGCCGAAGTTAAAATGATCGATGGCCTGTTCATCTTGAACGAATTATAACACAGCGCCTGCTGATGGTATAATTGAAATATGATATACCTGATAACGAGCGGAGAGGAAGGGTCGCGCAACCGGCGGACGGCGTCGGCCAAGTTCTTCAAGGAGCCGGGGACGCTTTCGGACCAGGCCAGGGGAAAAGCGTTCCGCGACGCGGTCTTCCTCAAGAAAAAAGGGGCAAGGATCGGCCAGCTCTGGCATGCCCCGGAGCTTAACGCCAAGCAGACCGCCGATATTTACGCGCGCGAGTTCGGGACCGGCGAAGTGTATAAAAAGACGTTCCTCAGACCGGAGGGGTCGGTGGAAAAATGCCTGGCCAAGCTGGAAGGGGCGGGCGACGTAGCGATCGTGGCCGACCGTTCGCTGGTCGTGAAGATCAGCGAAGCGCTAAAATCGGCCGCGCCTAATGATATAATGATGATATGAAAAGAACAAAGATAATCTGCACGCTCGGCCCCGCCACCGAAGACCCCGCTGTCATCTCTAGAATGTTGAAGGCGGGAATGAACGTGGCCCGGTTGAACCTTTCGCACGGAACGCATGAGGAGCACGAGAAGAAGATAAAAGGACT
>DATJPS010000058.1:0-6960 GCA_035506255.1 Candidatus Omnitrophota bacterium
TGAAGGAAATAAAAAGACCCGCGGTTCCATCCGCTGGTTTGTTTATATATGATCGCCCCCTTGCCACGGGCAGTATCTATCGCATCCATATTGTTATATCCCACGCCATCCACCGAAAATAATATCCCGACCGATTCATTGATGCCGTGATATACGCTACTGCTGTAATTATCCAATTTCAATCCGTACGCGATTCCGGCTTCTACGGTGGCGATATAAAGCTTTCTATTGGGTGCCGTTGTACCAAGTCCGACATTGCCGCTGAAATAATCATTGCCCCCATCCCCGTAAAAGGCGAACCCGCCGGGGCTGTTCGTTCTGCCATAAATCCCGTAATTGGTCCCGCCGGTCGAGAGCGCCGCAAAATATCCTCCCGTAGAATATCCCGTGGACCAAGTTCCGAATCCTCCTGAATATCTGGCACTACTATATAACCCTATTCCTCCTGAATCTGATGATTCAAATGATCCCCCATAATAACCCCGCCCATAGATCCCTACATTCTCATCATTGCGGGCGTATAACCCATAACCTGATGGCCCGGTGCTGGTAAAATACCCTCCGATCGAATCTATATTGTTTATATTGCCCATTACCCCGCCATTTGCCTGCAATCTGCCTAAAGAATCGATCGAAGCTTCCGAAGTCGAATTACTATTTCTGATCACCAGCGAACTGGCTCCGTTGTTGGAATCGAGTCCGACATTTACGTTTGCGGCTATTGCGAAAGTAGCCATTATACAGACCGAAAGCAGAATGATAGTTGTTTTTTTCATATTATCCCCTCCCGGATCGGAACGGCTTGATTTTAGCAGGGTTCCAGAGCAATTACAATGAACTCATTCACCCTGTATCCAAGTCCTATATGAGAGGGACGGGGTTATTTTCCCAGCTTATCTTCGATGGCCTTTAAGCGGGTTTCAAGGTTTTCGTTTATCTTTTTCTGCTTTTTCAGTTCGTTGAGTAAAAGAACGGACAGCGACTCGACCGTTTGGGTCCTTATGCGTCCGGTCGAATCGATGGAAGCAACGATCGTATTTGATGCGCTTTTAACACTAAAGCAGCTCGAGCCATTGTTGCTGTCCAAACCTACTTCCACGTTCGCCGCGTGTACGCAGGTCACAAAAATTAAAGTGGCAAATAAAAAGATCGGAACTTTTTCATAAAGGGTCTCCCATTAGAGGGTCTTAATAGTGTGATTTTAGCGGGATTTATATTCGTCTTAAGGCGATCGATCAATATTTTAGCCAGACCTTGCCATTGGCCAGCTGATATCCGATCCTTTGCCCGTCTGTAGTTTTGACAATTCCTTTTTCTGTGATTATCTTGCTTATATCATTGACCTCAACTTGTCCGACAAGAGCGACAAGCACCGTTTTCTTATTCGCGCCGGAATAATTCGTATTTCCGGTAAAACCGGGGGCGGTCGATACGATCCCCATAAACGGATCCCCTGCTCTCCATGCTCTTGCTTTGCCGGACAACGGGTTCAGGCCGACCAGGCAACCGGGGAGAACATCTTCTTCAGCGTCAAAATATTCGGCATAATCGCCGCCGACGGTCGAATAATTAACCGATGCCGCTCCTGTTCCTTTTACCGATCCGATCTCTGTCCCGTTGCCGTCGCAAAATGAAATAAAGTGATTTCCCGTTCCTGGATTAGCGTCCGGACCAAGCTGAATTTTTATTCCATCTCCTCCCGTGCCTGTGTCCAGGTTCTCAAACCAAGCCACATATCCATTGGTCAGAGTGTCCGCCACGTGAAGTTTGTAATTGGAGGTGTTGGTCGTTCCGATCCCGACGTCCCCGCTAAAATAATTTATCCCCCCCGTTGATTGCACCGCATAACCTGCGCCGCTTTGGGTAGCCATAACAGCGGTCCCGCCGCTACTGTTATTTATTCCCTGCACGCCTGTTAGATCACCCTTCCCATAAACGCCTACACTTGCCGCTCCGCTAGCATCAGAATAAACCCCATACCCGCCCTGAGTGGTTTTCCCATATAAAGCGTAAGTTGGGAATCCAATTGCGCCGTAACATTGCGGATTGTAAAAACCGAGTACCGCCCCTCCTGAATTTGGGGCTTGAACGGAGAGAGCGATAAGTGTCGACGGTTCTTTTGTACCGATCCCCACATATCCCGCGCCAGTGATCCGCATCCTTTCTAATCCATTAGTCTGTAAAGTTAAAGGGGCGTTGTTTGATTGAACAATCCTGAATTCTGACGTAGCCCTGCCTCCGGCAGATAAGATGGAGTATCCAATATTAGGCGAATATAATAAAAAAGCTTCATTGGTAGATTCGCTGCCTGCCCCCAGCCTAAAATATCCTTTTACGTCCAGGGTTTGCTTTGGAGCGGTCGTTCCAACCCCCAAATTGCCAAGAGAATCGATGATCGCCACCCCATTTCCGATCAAATTCTTCACTACCATTCCGGTGCTTCCATCGCTGCTGTCCAGTTTCACTTCAACATTGGCCGCCTGCGCGCACACCGTAAAGATATAGGTCGTAAAGATAGCGATGAGTATTTTCTTCATATTCCCCCCCCATAGAACCAGAAATCAGGCTTTTATTATATATCTATTAGTGCCGATTAATCTGATTATTTTCAAAGAGCCTAATCATTTCTATATCTGCTAAATAACAGTTAAACGGTCAGTTGGCCGTCCTTTACCACGATCCTGCCGCCCACTATTGAGTAGAGGACTTTTCCTTTGAGCTTCCAGCCATCGTAAGGGGAATTCTTGGAGCGGGAAGTGAAGTTCTTGATATTAACGGTCCATTCGGCATTGGGGTCAACGATGATGGCATCTCCGTCCCAGCCGACCTTGAGGACCCCTTTCTTGATGTTGAGGATGCGCGCCGGATTGACCGTCATCTTTTCGATCGCTTTTTTTAGGGTGAGCGAACCGGGTTCTACTAATTCGGTCAGCACCAGCGCTAATGCCGTTTCGAAGCCGACCATTCCACTGGCAGCATGGCCGAACTCGATGTTCTTCTCTTCTTCGCGATGAGGGGCGTGGTCGGTAGAAATGGCGTCGATCGTCCCGTCCTTGAGTCCCGCTATCACCGCTTCCAGGTCTTTTTCTCCCCTGAGAGGAGGATTGACCTTGGCGTAAGTGTTGTAGCCTTCGATTTCTTCTTCGGTGATAGTGAAGTAATGCGGGCAAGTGTCGCAGGTCACCGGAACTCCTTCCGCTTTAGCCATACGGACCAGTTCCACCGATCCGGCGGTGGAGATGTGAGTGATGTGGACGCGGCCGAATTCCCTGGCTAGCATAATGTCCCGCATCACCATCGACTCTTCCGCCTGGCGGGGAATCCCCTTCAGACCGAGGACGGTCGATTTAAGGCTTTCGTTCATTTGCCCGCCGGCGGAAAGCGTCGGGTCCTCCGCGTGCGAGATGACCGCAACGTCGAACTGTCTGGCGTATTCCAGCGCGCGGCGGAACACCTCGGCGCTTACGACCGGCTTGCCATCGTCGCTGAACCCCACCGCTCCCTCCGCGATCATCCTTCCCATCTCCGCCAGTTCCTCGCCTTTCAATCCCTTGGTAACTGCGCCGATCGGGAAGACATTGACCGCCCCCTCCATCTGCGCTTTGGATTTAATGTACTTTACCAACGCCGGGGTGTCGATCACCGGACTAGTGTTGGCCATACAGGCGATGGAGGTGAACCCGCCGAGGGCGGCAGAGCGGGTGCCGGAGGCGATCGTCTCTTCTTCGGGATCGCCCGGGTCGCGCAGGTGGCAGTGCATGTCCACCAGCCCGGGCATTACGATAAGGTCGCTGGCATCGAGGATGGTGGCGTTCTTGGGCGGAGCGATCTTAGGCCCGATCGATCTGATTTTCGATTCTGAAATCAGGATGTCGGCGACCCCGTCCTGGCCGGTCGCCGGGTCGATGACCCTGCCATCCTTTATCAGAAGATCCATATGCGGTTCTTAACCCGATTGATTATCCCCTTGACGTTTAACGGTTTTTTTTCTTCAAAGCCGAGCGCCTTCAGCGCTTCTTCCGCCGCTTTCTGTTCCGCTTCCTTTTTATTCGCGCCTTTCCCCTTCCCCATGATCTTCCCCTTTATTTTGACCCCCACTTCGAAGACGCGTTTGTGCCGCGGCCCGGTCTCGTCGATCACCCGGTACTGCGGCAGGTCCCATTTTTGCTTTTGCACGAATTCCTGCAGGGCCGATTTATAATCGCTGATGTATCCTTCCTGGCTTACCTTCTCCGCTTCGCTACGGAGGAAGTCGAGGACGAAGTCCCTCGCTTTACCCAGCCCGCTGTCCAGGTACACCGCTCCGATCAGCGCCTCGAACGCGTTGGCCACGTTGGATTTGCGCCTGGTCCCACCGGTCCGCTTCTCGTTCTCGGATAGCAGCAGGTATTCTCCCAGTTTTATCCCGCCGGCGACCCGGGCCAGCGTATCGTCGGAGATGATCGCCGCGCGATATTTGGTGAGGTCCCCTTCCGGCCGGGTGGGGAATTTATTGTACAGGTATTCGGAAGTTACCAGCTTCAGCACGGCATCGCCCAGGAACTCGAGTCTTTCGTTATCGGGAACGCCCGCCTCGTGGGCAAAAGATGAATGGGTCAGGCACTGGTTGAGGAGCGCTTTATTGAAGAATGAAAGGTGAAGTTTCCTTTCAAGTTCCTGAAGTTCTTTATCCCTGTCCATTGACATCATATTATACTTCGTATACAATAAAATTTCAAACGGAAAAAGTATGAGCATTATATCTCCGATCATCAGTTCCGCGGTCAACCTGGAAGCCGGGTTCCCCGCCCCCTCTGAACGGGAAAAAGTAAACAAGCTTATTGAAAAATACCGCAATATATTGCGGAAATTCCCCGGCCGCTCCGACAGTGGCGAGATCAAGTTCGGGCTGGCCGATCTCTATGTAGGCCGCGGCGATCCCGGAGATTACGACAAAGCGCGGGTCTTCTACGAGGATATACTGAAAACTTCTTCCTCCCCTTACCTCCGTGCCCGGGCGCAGGTGGGCAAAGCCGAACTGGCAGTGCCGGGGATAAAGAAAACGGACGTCCAGGCGGCGATCGATCTCTGCCTGACCGCACGCAAGAACATCGGCGGGGATGTTTCCGACTTCTTCGTGGCGAAAACCTTCATCATCGAAGCTGACCTGCGGCTGGTGCGCGACGAAAAGGGCGACCACGACCAGGCGATGAAATTGCATGAGAAACTGATAAAGGAAAGGAAATCGAACTGGTACTTCCGCGCCCGCGCCCAGCTGGGCAAGGCCGAACTGATCCTTTATCATTTCCCCAAACGGCTCAGCGAGGCGATAACGCTCTGTGGAAAATCGTCGAACTTGCTCAGGGAGCGTCCGGGAGATTACTTTTCCGTGAAAGTTAAAATTATCGAGGCCGAACTGCGCATCCGCCGAGCCAAAGGGAACGATTTCAAGGTGGCGGAAAAGCTTTTGAAAGATGTCGTTACGCTCAAGCACACCTATCAGGACCTGATGGGACGGGCCAAGGCCGATCTGGCCGAGATATCCAAGCATCCGCAGGCGAGTAAATTGCTCAACGAACTGCATCAGATGGAAGGGGTCGACCCCTATCTTTCGGAAAAGATCCAGCAGATCGAAAATAAGATAAAAAGCTCCTCCAGATAGCCTTTCGGCCCCCGCACTCCCGCCGTCTGAAATTCCACCCCGTTTTTGACGATATATATGCAGAGAGGAGTGTGACTCCCTAAATCATGGTAACTACGCCCAGTTTGATCGGTGAAATTAACCGCCCGCCGGCCGAATTCAGGAACGGCGTCCGCAATGCGTTCTTCAGCGATCACCCGATCGCGGCCAGAAAGCTCGAGCACAATTACGGCCAGCTGATGTCGGGGAGCGGCGACGCGGTCCGGTCGGCCTCCGATTCGCTCAGCGCGGTCCTTGCCCTGCGCGACTTCCATTTCCGCAACCTTCTCCGCATTTCCGACCTTTACAAGAAAAGCTCTGACCCGGTACTCGTCGCTTCCCAGCTCGCGGACCTCCGGAAGACCCTTGCCGTCCAGGCTTTTCGGCTGGCGGCCTCCGAGAACCCCGGCAATTACGCGCTGGCCATCGGCGGCAGCGCCACCAAGGGAGACCATACCGTTCTCACCGACATCGACTCGGTAGTGATCGCGGCTAAGGACGAGGACCGCGAAGCGGCACTGCGGGTACAGGAGCTGATGGTAAAGATCCTCGATTCGACCTATGTCGAGAGCGATGACGTGATGCCGTTCCATTTTGCCTGCCTGCCGGTCGATAAGCTCGCGGCAAAGTTCCCGCTGGTGAAAAAATCCGAGCTTACCGATCCCTTCCAGCGGTCGATGTGGTTGAGCAACGGCTCGTTTTTCCGCTTCCTGATGGACCTCCAGGTGGTCGACTCGCGGGGGAAGGAAAAGACATCGTTCTACGCCCACCGATTGGACGAAATGCGGGAAAAGGTCAATTACCAGAATCACGAAGCGATGCTCGAGCTGTGCGGCGAATCGTTCGCGGAAAGAACGGAAGAGAAAGAGAGTCGTGGCCCCTCCCATCCAAGGCCGTTCGATATCAAAAACGAAGCGCTCCGCCCGTTCTATTACGCGCTCTACGCCGCGCGGGCCCGCTATGGGATCAAGACCCCTTCACCATGGAAAGCCGTGGCCGAGTTGACGGGGCTGGGCATACTATCGGAAAAAGAAAAGGAAGCGATTGAGCTCGCCATTCGCTTCCTCCTCGACCTCCGGCACCTGATCGGCTTTTCGATAATCCATGCCAAGGATTCGAAAACCCTTTCTGATGAAGCGGTACGGGCGATCGCTTATTCTAGAGGGATATCGGATGAGGAGGTCGTGGAAAAAGCGCAGGCCGCCGCCGCCACGCTCCGCGCCGCCGCCACAAAGATCCTAACGCAGCTCCGAGCCGAATCATCCAAATAGCCCGGTTTCGGAAATCGTCCGGTTTATGTT
>DATJPS010000059.1:0-7432 GCA_035506255.1 Candidatus Omnitrophota bacterium
CGCTTGGTGGTAGGAGGATTACGCGATCTTATTTCCGCCCGGGTCACGATCCCCCGGAAATATCTCGCGCATTCATATTTAAGGATCAATACGCTCGACGCCGAAAAAGTCGCCGAATATCTTTCGTCAAAGCTCGGCCTGGGAGTTTCGTTCCCGGCCGTCACGAACGAGCCGCTCTTGAGGACGATCCGGGCCATGACCTATACCGGCGATTTTTGGGCCGGCTCCGCCGGAACGTTGATCCGTTATTCAGAGATAGCTGCCCAGGGACATAGGCAAGTGTTCAATACCAAAGGCGGTCGAGCGGAACTCAATGCGGAACTCACCGAGCGGGAAATGATCAAAGGTTTGCTGGTCTTGGTAAGGCCGGCCACAAAACGAGAGGACTTATAAATAAATGGCATTCAACCCGAAGGAGATCCCGCCAACCAGTCCGATTATAAAGACACTAGGGTCGATCCGCCCTCCGATCAACGCGATTAATATGACCGCCGCGCTCGAGCATGTGTGCGCCCGTTTCTCCGAACTTTCGGGTACTCCCATAACATTTATTACCAACGAGCCTTGCGCTTCCGCCGCTGAAATAAGTGTCGCTTTGCCGAACGTCAGCTACACTCCTTCGAACTCTAAGACTGCCGACCTTTCGGTCCCTTTCACTCTCGGCTGGTCATTGCTGTCAAGCCTGGCCGGGACCGCTCCGGCCAAAGGCCAGTCCGAACTGCCGAAGTTCCATGCGCAGGTCCAGCAGTCGGACGGTAAAAGGCTTGAGATCCTGAAAGCGAAAAAGACGGAATTCGTCCAGATCGGCATCGGCTCCGAATCGGAGATCAATCTCGCCCTTGCCGAAATGAAGAACGTCATGGCCGTCAATAAAGCTGCGATCGACCTGCTCCCGGCCGATTATCCGATCGGTAAGGTCCTGTTCGGGATGCTGAACGAATCAATGGACGAGTTCGTCAGATTGTTCAAGGCCGCTCCGCTGGTCGATGAATCCTTTCTGAGCAGCGGTTTCGGGCGGATCGGCAGGATCGCGCTCCTCACGGTCATCTGTAAAAAGCGCCTCCCCTCCGCCACCAATCTGCAGGTCAGGATCGGGCGCCAGCTGTCGGATATGGCCAAATGGAAGACTGGGATCGACGCCAACGCTCAAATTTGGGAAGCCCGCGGGCAGGAGGGATTTCGCGATTCGATCTCGGAATCCGCCAGCCGCGGAAGCAAGCCGGAAATAGTGATGGAAGAGATCCGCGTGCAGATACTGGAAATGCGGAGGATGCGCTCCAACACGGAAGAGCTTGAAGTTCAACAGGAGATCAATCTGCGCTCACGGCAATTATTGCAGATCTACAATTGCTTGTTCAATTACCTGAACGCGCTATACGATATCTGCTCCCTGGCCCCGCTCAAACTCCTAGCTTAAGACCGCTCCCGTACTGGCGGACGTGACCAGCTTCTGGTAGCGCCTCAGCCAGGGGGAAGCGACTTTTTTATTATAAGGCTTCAGCGCGCGCAGCCGCTGTTTTATCTCCGCGTCGGACAGCTTGGCATTTATCTTACGGTTTGGAATATCTATCTCTATTATATCGCCGTCACGGAGCGCGGCGATCGGCCCGCCCAGCGCCGCTTCGGGAGCGATGTGGCCGATGCACGGCCCGCGGGTGCCGCCCGAGAACCGCCCGTCGGTGATCAGCGCCACCGAATCGGCCAGGCCCATTCCCGCGATCGCGGAGGTCGGATACAGCATTTCCCGCATCCCGGGGCCGCCTTTCGGTCCTTCGTAGCGGATCACCACCACGTCGCCGGCCTTCACCTTTTTGCCCAGGATCGCTTTTTGCGCCGCGTCCTCGGAATCGAACACCTTCGCCTTGCCGGTGAACTTCATCATCTTGGGCGAGACCGCGATCTGCTTTACCGCCGATCCTTCCGGCGCGATATTACCCTTAAGTACCGCCAGTCCGCCTTCCTTGTGATATGGGTTATTGAGCGAGCGGATCACATTGTGGTCGTACACTTCCGCCGACCGGGCGATCTGCTTTACCGACAGGCCGGAAACGGTCGGGTTGTCCTGCAGCAGCCGGTTGATGACCGCCATCACCGCCGGGATGCCGCCCGCATTGTCGATGTCTTCCATGAAGTGGTTGCCGCTGGGCCGGACGCTGCAGATGTGGGGCGTCTTCCTTCCGATCTCGTTGAACAGGTCGACCGGCAGTTCGAGCCCGGCCTCGTGCGCGATCGCGGTCAGGTGCAGCACCGCGTTGGTGGACCCGCCCAGCGCCATATCGACCCGGATCGCGTTCAGGAACGCTTTCAGGTTCATGATCTTTTTGGGAGTGATGTTCTTCCTTACCAGCTCCACCACTCTCTTCCCGCTCTCATAAGCGATCATCTTCTTTTTCGACGATACGGCGGGAGCGGTGCCGCAGAAGGGGAGCGACATTCCCATCGCCTCAGAGGCGCAGGCCATGGTATTAGCGGTGAACATGCCGGCGCAGGAGCCCGCGCCCGGGCAGGCGTTAAGGATCAGCCCGTCAAAATCCTTCTTGCTGATCTTCCCCTGTTTGTATGCGGCTTCCGCTTCGAAAGTATCGTGTACCAGGTCAAGCCGGGTCATCTTGTAGCAGCCGGCCAGCATCGGCCCGGCGGTCACCACGATCGTCGGGACGTTGAGCCGGACCGCCGCCATCAGCATGCCGGGGGTGATCTTATCGCAGGCGGTCAAAAGGATCAGCCCGTCGAGCTGATGGGCTTCGACCATCGTTTCGACGGAATCGGCGATCAGCTCGCGCGACGGGAGCGAATAGTGCATTCCGTTGTGGCCCATGGCGATCCCGTCGCAAATGGCGGGAAGCCCGAAAGTGAAGGAGACGCCGCCGCCGGCGTGGATCCCCTTTTCGATCGCCCGCTCCAGGTCGCGGAGGTTGACGTGGCCGGGGACGATGTCGGTAAAGCTGGAGGCGAGCCCGATGAACGGCTTCCCCAGCTCCGAATTGGACACGCCGGTCGCGTGCAAGAGCGCCCGGATCGGCGCCATTTTCTTAAGATTATCGCTTCTCATTTTGATGCACTCTCCTTGGGACAATTATATCACTATTGCCGGTTGCCTTCTAACCAAAAGGGGTTATAATTGGCCGGGAGGCGAAAATATGGACATCGTACAACTGGTATCGGTCTTTCTCGAGATCATGGTCACCGTCGTCGCGCTGATGATCGCGGTCGGCAAGAACAAGGTCTACGGCTGGTGCTTCACGCTCACTTTCATGATATACGTCTTTTACGACGTCTCCAGGTTCGCTTTTCTTAATGTTCCGGCCGACATTATGAGCATTATGTTCTTTATCGCTTCTTTCTCCGCCCTCTGGGGTATTTGGAGCATATATAAGGAAGCCTGAACTACTTGATGATGACGCAGAAGGATTTGACCGATGCCGGGGGTTTCCCCTTTTCCCAGGGGCGTACATAGTTAAAGATCAGGGTCTTCTTCCCTTTCTTCAGTGCTTTAAACTGCCAGATTTCTTTGCCTCCTGCTCCCACCAATTTTGAGTTCGGGGCGATATATTTATGGCCGATCATCATCACTTCGGGGGATGGGCTTGAGGCCAGTTTCCAGCCGTAACCGGTGGTAGCGTTCGATGCCATGCTAAGAGTAAAAGTCTTTCCAATGCTCGCATTGGTGGTGCCGCACGCGGCGAACGCGGAAGAGGCAAAGAGCAGACAGAACACGAATGCCAGCGATCTATTCATCTTCTTTTGATTTCCCGCTCAGGAGCAGAAAGAGCATCGCCATCCTTACCGCCACGCCGTTCTGTACCTGGTCCAGGATAACGTTGTACGGGCCGTCGGCAACCTCCGACGAGATCTCCACCCCGCGGTTCATCGGTCCGGGATGCATTACCACCACGTCCTTTTTACATTTGTCGATCCGCCGCGAATTGAGCCCGAAGAGCAGATGATATTCCTCGAGCGAAGGGAACAGCCCCTTCCCCATCCGTTCGAGTTGGATACGCAGGACGTTGATAAAATCGGCGTCCCTGATCTCCTCGTCCAGGTCATACGATACCTTAACCCCCAGCTTTTCGATCTCTTTGGGGATCAGCGTCGCCGGGCCGACCACCGACACCTTGGCCCCCAGCTTGGTCAATCCCCAGATATTGCTTCGGGCCACGCGCGAGTGGGCGATGTCGCCCACGATCACCACTTTGCGGCCTTTCAGGTTCCCCTTTTTCTCCCGCATGGTGAAGATGTCCAGCATTCCCTGCGAAGGATGCTCGTCGAACCCGTCCCCGGCGTTGATCACCGAGGCCCCGGTGTTCCGCGACACCAGATGCGGCGCGCCTGACAGGTTATGCCGGATCACGAAGGCGTGGTGCCCCATCACTTCCAGGTTCCGGACGGTATCGATCAGCGTTTCCCCCTTCTGGGCGGAACTGGTCGCCACCGCGATATTGGTAGTATTGGCTGAAAGCATTTTAGCGGCGGTCTCGAACGAGGTCCGCGTACGGGTGGAATTTTCGTAGAAAAGGAGACAGACCGACTTGCCCAGCAGGGCGGGGACCTTGGGAACGGGGCGGGAAAGGACTTCTTTCATCCCGGCGGCGGTATCGAGGATCAAATTCATATCCTCCACCGGCATATCCCTAAGCCCGAGAAGATCCTTGCTCGACAGCCCCTTGACCTTGTTCATGGAGTTGTTTAATTGTACCATATTTCATAAGAGAACGCTCTTCCCATTTGGCCCCTGCTGCCCTATTTAAAAACCGTACCAAAAATGGTATGATTAAAGGACTACAGCATCAGATCATGAACATACTGGCTTTAAATTGCGGAAGCTCGTCCATCAAGTACAGCGTCTTTAACTGGGAAAAACAGGAAGCGCTCGGCCGCGGCGTAGTCGAACGGATCGGCATCGTCGGCTCGTTCATCCGCCACGAACGCCCGGGACACGAACCGCTCATCGTGAACAGCGAATGCCCCAACCACCAGGAAGCGATCAAGATCATAACCTCCACCATCCTCGACCCCAATGTCGGCATCATAAAATACATTTCCGAGATCAACGCCGTCGGCCACCGGGTGGTCCATGGGGGAGAAAAGTTCAAGAGCTCGGTCCGGATCGATTCGGAAGTACTGGAAGCGATCAAGGCGGTGAAAGACCTGGCCCCACTCCATAATCCGCCTAACATCGCCGGCATCGAAGCGGCGCAGGCGCTGCTGCCCGGTGTGGCGCATATCGCCGTGTTCGATACCGCGTTCCACCAGACCATGCCCGAGCGCGCCTATCTTTATGCCGTCCCCTATGAATGGTACGGCATGTACGGAGTAAGAAGGTATGGGTTCCACGGGACCTCCCATCTATATGTTTCCCGCCGGGCGGCGGTAATGCTCGGGAAAAGACCGAACCAGACCAACCTTATCACCATGCACATCGGCAACGGGGCGTCCGTCTGCGCGGTGAAGAACGGCGAATCGATCGACACCAGCATGGGGCTGACGCCGCTCGAAGGGGTGGTAATGGGGACTCGCTCCGGTGACCTGGACCCGGCGATCATACTTTTTATGATCGAGAAAGAAGGATTTTACGCCGAGCAGATCGATTCGATCCTCAACAAGAAGAGCGGGCTACTGGGCATCACCGGCAAATACATGGACCGCCGCGATATCGAGAAGGCGGCGGAGGAAGGCGACAAGCGCTGCCAGCTGGCGGTGGAGATCGAATCCTACCGGTTGAAAAAATACATCGGCTCCTACAAAGCGGCGCTCGGAAAAGTGGACGCGATCGTCTTCACCGCCGGCGCGGGGGAGCTCAACTGGAAGCTGCGTGAAAAGGTCCTTTCCGACCTCGAACACCTAGGGATCAAGTTCGACCGGATCAAGAACCAGATGGCGGTCGCGCGCGACAAAGAGTCCGACATCTCTGCCGATGGATCCGAGGTCAAAGTCCTGGTGATCCCGACCGACGAGGAGCGGGTATTCATCGAGGACGTGGTGGCGATACTGGGCGGCAAGTATGAAACTCACACCAAGTTCACCTATTCGTTCGAGGATCACAATTATAAAAGGAAAGCAGCTTGAAGATAATCCTTTTTGAGGACGAGGGATACAAGAAACTGCTTCCCCTGGTCCTGATGCGGCCGGTGTGGGGACTGGTCTGCGGCGCCTCCACCATCCTCGAACGGATCGAGCGGGAATATCCAAAAGCAGAGATCGCGCTCGAAGCCAGAGGGGGAAAACCTTCAGCGGAAAAGGCAAAACGGATAAACGGCCGGATGGCCGCCCCCTCAATGCGCGAGATCGTCCACCCCTGGGACTTGATCACAAACCTCAAAGAATTCCTCGAGGACGACCTGAAGCACCTCGGGACCGGCATCAAAGGAAAAACCCATTCCTCGGTCGTGTTTTACAATAAAAAGAATATCCTGGTTGAGAAAGGTGCCGAGATCGACGCTCACTGCGTCCTTGACGCGCGTAACGGACCTATTTACATTGGCGCGGGAACGATCGTCCATCCGGGGACGCTTTTACGCGGGCCGCTATCGATCGGCAGGCATTGCCGGATCGCCGGAGAGATCACCTCCAGCGTCATCATGAGCTACGTCAATAAAGCTCACTATGGGTTCATCGGCCATTCATACATCTGCTCCTGGGTGAACCTGGGCGCGGGGACGACCAACTCCAACTTAAAGAACAACTACGGGCCGGTGAGCGTAATGGTGGACGGCAAGAGAGTTAACAGCGGCGAGACCTTCGTCGGCTGTTTTATCGGCGACCACGCCAAGACGGCGATCGGCTCGATGATCTATACAGGCTGTGTCATCGGCGCCGGGGCCAACCTTTTCGGCCAGCCGTATTATAAGAAATTCGTCCCTTCGTTCAGCTGGGGCGTGACCGAGGAAGCCCGGCTGGAGGATGTTATCGCGATTGCCCGCGCGGCCATGAAGCGCCGGGGGATCGAGCTTTCCCCCGCCGACATCGCCCTTTTCAAAAAGGCTTTTGAACAGACAAAGTCCGAGCGAAGCTGATATAATTATCGCGAAGCGATACAATAATTCGTAATTCGAAATTCGTCATTCGTAATTAGTCGCTGGGGGATCGTCTAATGGTAGGACACCGCCCTTTGGAGGCGAGAATCGGGGTTCGAGTCCCTGTCCCCCAGCCACTCCTTATCCACAGGCATTTTTGTGGAGAGAATTCCACAGGTCCAATGTTTGGATCGGCAATTTGTCGAAGCAAATCTGGCTAATAATATTTCTTAAAACCTCTCTCTTTTTCTCTGCTAATAATACAAGCCCATGATTGCCAAAACATTCGGTAAATAACCTCTCTTTATCTCTGAATTTGCATGTTTTAGATTCTGGCAATTCTACAGCTATTTGGCCATTATTTGTGCATTATTCCCCAATTTTTCAAACCTGTGAAATTGAAAATTGAATGAATAATT
>DATJPS010000060.1:0-12449 GCA_035506255.1 Candidatus Omnitrophota bacterium
GGGAAGAATGGGTTGGAGATCGGAGGACCAAGCAAGATCTTTGACAAGGACGAAGTACTGCCGCTTTACCGGGTGGTGGGCGGCCTGGACAACTGCGACTTTAGCGAGAACACGGTCTGGCATAACGCGGTGGTCCCGGACCGGAGCGAAATGGTCCGGTTCAACTCCCGTTACATCTGCGACGCGTCGGAGCTGGCGACGGTGCCGGACGGCAAGTACGACTTCATCGTTTCTTCCCATGTGCTGGAGCATATCGCCAACCCGATCAAAGCGATGCATAACTGGATGCGGGTGGTGAAGGACGACGGATATCTGCTGGTAGTGGTACCGCACAAGGACGCCACGTTCGACCGCAACCGTCCGGTAACGACGGTGGAGCATGTGTTCTCTGACTTTAACGAAAAGGTCGGGGAGGATTCGCTGGAGCACCTGCCGGAAATACTCGAGCTTCACGATATCGGGCGGGACCCGGGGGCGGGGGACATGGAGAACTTCAAGCAACGCTCGCTCAAGAACGCGAGCAACCGCTGCCTGCACCATCACGTTTTCGACACCGCGCTGATCGTCTCCATCTTCGACCGGCTCAAACTGCAGGTCCTGGCGGTGGACCCGGTCTTCCCGCAGCATATCATCGTGCTGGGGAAAAAGGTCCGCGGCGTCCCCGACAATCGCGATTTTCTATCGTTCCGGAAAATATCGAGCCCGTTCCCGTCCGACGCAAAATACCGGGCCCGGCTGAAAAAGGAGGGGCGTTAAGTTGCGGTTCAGCATTTTAACCGTCCATTACAGCGAACCGATATTCAACGGCAATACCAGAAGATCGCTGGACGAACAGAACTTCCGGGACTTCGAGTTCATCCCCATCGATAACGCCGCAGGCAATTATCGTTCGGCGGCGGAAGCGTACAACGAGCGGGCCAAAACGGCGCGCGGCGATTATCTGGTCTTCATGCATCAGGACCTCAAGCTGATGTCGCCGGAATGGCTGGGCAAACTGGCGGAGATGACGGGGAAATATCGGTTCGACATCGCCGGCTGTTCGGGGATCAACGAGGCGGGGGAAGAGCTGGGGTTTATCCGCGACCGGAGGGGGTTCTGGGGACACCCGGCGGCGGGACCGCACCCGGCGCAGACGCTTGACGAGATCGTGCTGGTAATATCGAAAAAGGAGTTCCTGGCGCAGGGCGGGTTCGATATCGCCCTCGGCTGGCATTCGTATGGGGCGGACCTTTGCCTGCGGATGCTGAAGGCCGACAAGAAGGTGGTCGTCTTACCGCTCTTCCTCTGGCATAATTCCCCTTCGTTGCTGGCCGGAGTGGAAAGTATATTATGGAAACTGCGGGCCAAACACGGAGCGGGCATATATACCACTTCCGGAAGCACCGGTCCCCGCCATCTGCTGATCGGCTCATTCAAGGCGATACTCCCGAAAGGGATCAGGAACCGGATAACTTATCTGATGACGGCGCTGGGGATGAGCTGCGAGACGAACACGCTCTCTTATCGTTTCAGAAAATGCAAAAGCGTGCTGGTGATCGAATATCTTTCCGGCGGCTCCGGTCCGTACCTTGTCCCCCCCGAGATCAGTTACGAGGGTTTCAATAACAATCCGATCTGGGAGAAAAAAAGCGTTAAGACGTTGATCGTAAGCGACAAGAGAGGGCTTACCCGGGGAGGGATCGAGGGGATGGGGAAAGGTTACGATGCCGTGCTGCTGGCGCGGTCCGCGTTCGAAGCGGCGCCGGAATTGCAAAAAGGACTGTCGCCCGTCACAAAGGATTATTTTTTCTTCCGGAGCGTTAAATGAAAAAGATCGTCATCATATCGAAGGAGCCGGTGGATCGGAACTTAAAAGGCGGGGCGTTAAGGTACGCGAATTTTGCCGACCGGCTTGCGGGCGAATTTGAAGTGTGCCTGATCGCTCCCGGTGAAGGCCGCGTTGCCGCGAACGGCGTTCGGATCGTCGATGCCTCCGCCGCGAACATTAAAAAAGAACTGGCAAAGGCCGACGTCTGCATTTACAACGGCGCCTGGTTCTTTCGCCTCTACCCGTTGCTGGCGGCGTTCCGGGGCAAACTGATCATCGACATCTTGCCGAGCCTGTTCGAGGACAAGCTATACCTGCCGCGCTGGGCTTGGCTCCGGCAAAAGCTCAAATTTAACCGCCTGTTCCGTCTGGGCGACCATTATATGGTCCTTAACCGGGCGGGACACGAATATTTCTCCGCAAAAGTATTTCCCCGGAAAGCGACGGTCGTTCCTTATGGCGTTCCCGCCGGTTTTAAAAAGACAAAAAGCGTCCTGCGCGGGATCGATCCGCGGATCGGGAAGGACGATAAAGTGATACTATTCTCCGGACGCCTGCTCAAGTGGTACGATCCGGCGACGCTGGTGGCCGCGTTCCGCCAGGTACTAAAAAAGCTTCCTTCCGCCCGGCTGGTGTTCCTTGGCGCGGGTAAGGACGCGGCGCTGATAAAGATGACGGAGGACATTAAAGATAAGGTAGTGGTCCTCGATTGGGTGGACAACCGCGAAGTCGGCGATCACCTGCTGGAGGCCGACATCGCGGTCCTGACGCAGTTTAATACGGAAGAATCGAAATACTGTTTGCGCATCCGGGCGCTCGACTTCATTGCCGCCGGGCTACCGATGGCGATCAGCGAAGGGGGAACAGTGGCGGAGATGATAAAAGAAAAGGGCGGAGGATCGGTGGTCCCGCCCGAAGATCCGCGCGCCCTGGCGGAGGCGATACTGAAACTTCTCACGGACGATACATTCCGCCGGGAATGCAAAGAAAAGCTCGCGCTTCTGGCGGAAGAACTGAGTTGGGAAAAGGTCATCCGCCCGCTGGCGGATATGTGCCGCGAAAGCGTCGGCACGCAGGTCCGTCCATCACTCGCGGATATCGCCGCGTATTACATGCTGGCAACGCCGCTGGAAGCGGCGTACGCGGCGTACAAAACCATAAGGAGGCCGGCGTGAAGATCGGGATCGATATTTCGCTGGCAAAAGGCCGGCCGGCCGGGATCGGAAGGTATTCCGAGGAATTGTTACAGGCGTTCGCGCGGATCGGCTTGAAGGGTAACAGCATCGTCGGCTATTCCGCTCCCGGCTGGATCGATCACGCGCTCTGGCTGCAGGCGGTCGCGCCGTTCAGCCTGATCAAGGACCGGATCGACCGTTTCCATTCCACCAATCTGGTGATGCCGCTGCTGCCGGCCTGCCCGACGATCGTGACCGTGCACGACCTTTCGACCTACGCGTTCCCGGAAACGCATACCTTAAAACACCGGCTTCACATGTCGCTTATCCCATACGCGGTGAAACACGCGTCGACCGTTATTGTACCGACCTCCGCGGTGGCGGACGAACTGCTCAGTCGTTTCAAGATCGACGCTTCAAGAGTGGCGGTAGTGCATGAAGGAGTGAACCGCCGGTTCCGGCCGGTATCGGACCGGGCGCCTCTTTCTGCGGTGAAGAAAAAGTACGGTCTGCCGGACGAATTCATATTGTACGTGGGTACGCTGGAGCCGCGCAAGAATATCAACGGCATGTTTGCCGCGTTCGCTTTGGTCCGGGACAAGATGAAAGGGATAAAGCTCGTGATCGCCGGGAAAAAAGGGTGGAGGTACGGGGAGATATTCCAACGGGTGAGCGAGCTCGGCCTCGCGGCCGATGTCGTTTTCCCCGGATATGTTGATGATGAAGACTTGGTTTTTCTGTACAATTGCAGCAGGGCGTTCGTTTACCCGTCGTTCTACGAGGGGTTCGGGCTCCCGGTGCTTGAAGCGATGGCGTGCGGCATTCCGGTGGTCGCGTCCGATATTCCGGCGGTAGCGGAGGTGGCAGGAGGGGAGGCGATGCTGGTCCCGCCCGGCCGTTCGGACCGTATTGCGGAAGCCATGCTGGCGGCGGCGCTGGATGATCGGGTCAGAGGAGATCTGTCCCGCCGCGGGCGCGAACGGGCGTCGCGATTTACATGGGAAAAATGCGCGGAGCAAACTCTGGAGGTTTATTTAAGATGAAAATGTCCGACTGGTCGTTCCGGATCGTTCTGGCCCTGCTGCCGTTCCTGGCGGTGTCGCCCTGGCAGACGGTGATCAGGCCGCCGTTCTACTTCGGCTTCTTCTACTTTACGCTGGTGATATTCACGCTTTTGCTCCTGGCGTTCGAGGCGGTCACCGGCAAAAGGAAGCTGCGCTCGCATCCGGCGTTCATACTGCTGTCGGCCTTTTTCATCATATACGGAGTGTCGCTGGCCGTGAACTGGCGCCATATCGTTCTCGATCCCAATCTTCACGGCCTTTCCGGACTGATGAACCCGAAGACCTACAATATATTCGCTTACGTTTATCTGTTACTTAATCTCATGACCGCCTGGCTGGCGTATCAGATGATGGACAGTCTGGAAAAGATCAAAAAGGCGCTGCTGGTCGTCGCTGTATCGGGATCGATCGCCGCATTTTACGGCATCGGGACCATCGTCCTGTTCATGCTCGGGCTCATAAAGGAGCTGGTCTTCGCGCCCCACATCGTTCCCCGTCTTTACGGCACGGCGACCGAGCCGCAGGTGTTCGCCGATTTCATGATCTTGACCGTGCCGGCTTCGCTTGCCCTGATGGCGGAGAAAAAGGACCGTTTTTCCGGGTTGATGGTATTTCTCATGCTCCTGGCCGCGATCATGACCTTTTCCATGGGGGGCTGGGCGGGGATGGCGGTGGCGATACTGGCGTTCGTCGTTTTCGGGCTGAGGCGACTTCCCGCAGCGTTCTACCTCAAATCATGCGCGGTCGCGTTGCTGATCGTGGTCTCTTTGTTATCGATCCGCGCTTTCCTTTGCCCCAATTATCTTTTCGCCTTCAGTTCGTATTTTTCCAAGTACAAGGTTTGGAACCTGCCGAAAGAGCTGAAAGATTACCGGCAGGCCGATCCGGACAAGGGGCGGGGCGTCTATAACGGCACCTATGCGGAGAAGGTGGACGATAAGATCACCCGTTTCTTCATGGCGCAGACGGCGATGAACATGATCGAACGGCATCCGTTGCTGGGGGTGGGGATCGCCGATTACGGCTTCCTTTACAATGAATATCTTTCCGCCGATTCGCCGATCAAGACCTTTTACGAGAAACCGCACAATATCTATTACGAGATCATGGCGGAATCGGGGGTCCCGAACTTCCTGATATTCGCCGCGGTGGCTCTGCTGGCGTTGGCGCGCGCGTTGAATCAACTGTTCCGCCGGCCCGATCTATATCGCGCCGCGATCCTCGCCGGGTTCGCCGGCCTGCTGGTCCACGGACTTTCGTTCGGCGTGATGTCGCACGACCACACTTTTATTGCGCTGGGATTGTTGCTTGCATCGGGGGAGGATATATCTTGATGAAAAATATCACGGTCCTTATACTGGTCGCGGCCTGCCTGTTCGGTTATGTGCTCGTATTCACTCCGGCGGTCCCGATCGGCGACCAATGGGAACTGGTCCCGCTGCTCAAATCCGTTGATCTTAACGGACTGGTGGCGCAGCATAACGAGCACCGGATCTTTTTCCCGCGACTGATCTTTTTGGCGCTGGCGCACCTGAGCCGCTGGAACATGCGCTGCGAAACGGCGGTCGGATGGCTCCTGTTCGTAATGCTGATGTTCGCGATCTGGGCGAAGTTCAGCCGGCAGTTCACCGATCCGGCGGCCAGGGCGGTATTTATGGCGCTGCTGGTGGCGGAGTTCTCGCCTGTCCATAACAATAATCTGCTCTGGGGCTGGCAGGTGCAGATCATGCTCAGCGTGCTCTGCATGTTCATCGCGTTCTCCTCCGGCCTTGCTTCCGGAAAAGAACCGCGATCGCTCACGGCCGCGATCGCCTCGTTGGTCATCGCTTCTTTTTCATTCCTCAGCGGATTGTTCGGCTGGTTCATTACCCTGTTCGCGATGGTCCGGTCCGGGGCGGTGCGCGCTCTGAACGCGGCCCTCTTCGTCGCCGCCGGCGCATTGACGTTCTTCCTTTATTTCCGCGGGTTCAACCGGGTGGTGCCGCCGGCGGAGACCGCGGTGCCGCTGGCGCATAAGCTCTGGCAGGTGCCGGCGTACTTCATCGTTTACATGGGGGCCAATTTCATCCCGACCCATAAGCTGGGGAAATTCCTGGTGCCGGTGCTATGGCTGTCGGGGATCTGGGGCGCGATCTTATTGGCGGCCGGACTGTATTACGTCGTTCGCACCTGGAAATACCGGCCGGAAGAAACGGTCCTGCCGCAATGCCTGATGCTCCTGGGCCTGTTCTCCGCGTTCTCGACCGCTTTCGGCCGCATCGATTACGGCCTTTCGTTCGCGCTCATCTCCAGATACCACATTTTCCAGATGTGCTACCTGATCGGGTTAGCCTGGCTGTTTTTATTGGAAACGGTAAAAGCGGGAAAGCTGGAAGCATATCGCAAGCCGCTGGTCGCGCTGCTGCTCGCGCTGGCCCTGATCAACTGGGTAGGAGGGATCGGACTGGGGATCCTGAAGATGCGGAAGACCGACCGGGTAGTGACGGAACTTATACAGAAAGAAGATAAGATCTCGGAAAGTTCGGCGCTCGTTATTTACCCCAATCCGGCGGTCCTAAGAAATAGAATAAAGATGTTAAAAGAGGTAAAATATAATGTGTTCCAAACGAAAGGAGCGGCCGGAAGTGAAAAATGAATATTCGGTCTGCGTGATCGGAGGCTGCGGGCACGTGGGGCTGCCGCTGGCGGCGGCGTTCGCGTCCAAGAACATCGACACCGTAGTTTATGACATAAATCGCAGATCGGTGGAAATGGTGGAGCGGGGAGAGCCTCCGTTCAAAGAAGAGGGGTTGGAACCTCTGCTCAAGAAGGTCCTGAACCGCAGCCTGTTCATCTCTTCCGACCCGATGGTGATCGGGCGGTCAAAGTACGTGATCGTGGTGATCGGCACGCCCGTCGACGAGTTCCTCAATCCAAAAGTGAACGACATCTTCGTTTTCCTCAAGCAATACGTCAAGTATTTCCGCAAAGGGCAGTACCTGATCCTGAGAAGCACGCTCTATCCGGGCACCACTCAAAAGGTGAACGAATACCTGAAGCGGAAAAAATTGCCGATGAAGGTTTCCTTCTGCCCGGAGCGGATCGCGGAGGGGAAAGCGCTGGAAGAGATCTTCGACCTGCCGCAGATCATAAGCGCCTTCGACCGGGGGACCGAAACGGAAATGAAGAAGTTGTTCGGGCGGATCACCCGCGACGTGGTCACGGTATCCCCGATGGAAGCGGAAACGGCGAAGCTCTTTACCAACGTCTGGCGTTATATCCAGTTCGCCATTCCTAACCAGTTCCTGATCGTCGCGCTCAAGTCGGGCCTGGATTTTTATAAGATCTTCAACGCCATCAAATTCAAATATCCGCGCGCCAAGGGGTTTTACGGCCCCGGTTTTGCGGCCGGTCCCTGCCTGTTCAAGGATACCATGCAGCTGGCCGCATTCAACAACAACGACTTCATGCTCGGCCATTCGGCGATGCTGGTCAACGAAGGCCTGCCCAAGCAGCTGGTGGATCATTTAAAGTCCAGGTACGGCCTTTCCAAATTGACCGTCGGCGTGCTGGGGATGGCGTTCAAGGCCGACAGCGACGATCCGCGGAGCTCCCTTTCGTATAAGCTCAAGAAGATCCTTGAGCTTGAATGCTCCCAGGTCCTTTGTTCCGATATTTACCTGAAAGACCCGAGCTTCGTTCCCGCGGCGAAACTGGCGAAGGATTGCGACATCGTGGTGGTGGCGGCGCCGCATTCGGAATACCGCAAGCTCCGGTTCGGTAAAAGGACCAAAGTGCTCGATATCTGGAATTTCTACGGAAAGGGGATGGAGTTCTGATGAAGATACTGTTGACCGGTTCGGCCGGGTTTATCGGAGGTTACGTTATCGACGAATTGCTCAACGCCGGGCACGAGGTGGTGGGGATCGACAACTTGAGCAAGTACGGTCAGATCGGCCGCTCTTACGACGGTAATCCCAAGTACCGCTTCGTGAAAGGCGACGCCAAGGATACCACTTTAATGAAGGACCTGCTCAAGGACTGCGACCAGATCCTGATGGGGGCGGCGATCATCGGCGGGATATCGCTCTTCCACGAATACGCCTACGACCTGCTGGCGGAGAACGAGCGGATCATCGCTTCTTCGTTCGACGCCGCGATCTGGGCGTTCAAGAACGCGAAGCTCAAGAAGGTGAATGTCCTTTCTTCGTCGATGGTGTTCGAGAGCACCTCCGTCTACCCGACGCCTGAGGGGGAACAGTTGAAGTCCCCTCCGCCGCTCTCCACTTACGGTTTCCAGAAACTGGCCTGTGAATATTTCGTCAAGGGGGCCTGGGAGCAGTACCAGCTCCCGTACACCATCATCCGCCCGTTCAATTGCGTCGGTATCGGCGAAAAGCGCGCGCTTTGCGACAAGGAAGTGATGTCCGGCAACGTCCGCCTGGCGATGAGCCACGTGGTCCCGGACCTGGTGCAGAAGGTGCTCAAGGGCCAAGACCCGCTGCATATTCTCGGCAGCGGCGGGCAGATCAGGCATTACACTTACGGCGGCGACCTGGCGCGGGGGATCCGGCTCTGTATCGAGCACCCCAAAGCGGTCAATAATGACTTCAACCTTTCGACCGCGGAATCGACCACCGTGCTGGAGCTGGCGGAGCTGATCTGGAAAAAGATAAACCCCGGCAAACCGTTCCGCTACATTTCGGACAAGCCGTTCCAGTACGACGTGCAAAAAAGGGTCCCGAACGTCGCGAAGGCGAAGCAGGTTCTCGGTTTCACGGCCGACACAACGCTTGGCGCGGCGCTCGACGAGATCATTCCCTGGATAAAGGAACAGATCCGGGTCGGAGGGATCTGATGGCCGGACCGCTCAGCATAGTCATACCGGTCTACAACGAAGGGGACAATATCCTCGCCACCCTCCGCGAGATCAGGGAAAAGATCAAGGTCCCTTACCGCATTTACATGGTCTACGACCGCGACGACGACAACACGCTCAAGGCGATTCATGGCCATCCGCTGGAAGCTTCGGCGGTGGAGCTGGTGAAGAACCGTTACGGGCGGGGAGCGCTCAACGCCATCCGTACCGGGCTCGGGGCGGCGGGCGAGGGGGCGGTGCTGGTGGTAATGGCCGACCTCTCCGACGACCTGAGCAATGTGGGAACGATGCTCGAGAAGGTCGACCAGGGATACGATATCGTTTGCGGCTCGCGCTACATGAAGGGCGGGCGGCAGATCGGAGGCCCCTGGTTCAAAAAGACCCTTTCGCGGCTGGCGGGCGTTTCGCTTTATTACCTGATCGGTTTCCCCACGCACGACGTCACCAATAGCTTCAAGCTATACACCAAAAAAGTCCTCAACGATGTTCAAATAGAAAGCAGCGGCGGGTTCGAACTGGGGATGGAAATCGTGGTGAAGGCGGTGGCGAAGGGTTATAAAGTGACGGAGGTCCCCTGCACCTGGCGCGACCGGAGCGCGGGCGAGTCCCGCTTCCGCCTGTTCAAATGGCTACCCGGCTACCTGCGCTGGTACTTCCTGGCGATCAGGAACAGATTTTTACCACAATGACGGAAGTATCTGTCATCATCCCGGCGCGGAACGAGGAAAAGAACATTGCCGCTTGCCTCAACGCCGTGTTCGGGCAAAAGACCTCCCGTCCGCTCGATGTGATCGTGATCGATTCCGGCTCCACCGACCGCACGCTCGAAATACTGAAAAAATACAAGATCAAACTCGTGCAGATCAAGACGGAAGAATTCCGACACAGCACTACCCGCAACCTGGGAGCGCGGAACGCTTCCGGTAAATACCTTGTCTTCCTCAACGCCGATGCGCTTCCCGCGGACGATAACTGGCTGGAAGGGCTTCTGGCCGCGATGGAGAACGACCGTTCGGTGGCGGGGGCGTTCAGCCGCCAGCTGCCGCGCGCGGACTGCCCGCTCTATATGAAGAAGAAGATCGAGGAGTCGTTCCCCGAAAAAGGCGGTGTGGTCACGCCGGCCGGGTATTCCGGTTCCGGCTATTTTATCCGCAAGAGCATGGCATTGTTCTCAACTGTCAGCGCGGCGCTTCGGCGCGAAGTATGGGAAAAGATCCCGTTTGACGACCGGCTCGATTTCGCGGAGGACCAGGGATGGGCCAGGGCAGTGCTCGCGACAGGATATTCGATCGCCTATGTCCCGGCCTCGCGCGTTTACCATTCACACGATTATTCACCGGGGGAATGGTTCAAGCTTAACTATATGTCGTTTTCGGCGATGAACCGGGTATTTGAGCGTGGGCCATATGAATCCCTGTTGATCCTCCCGGCGCTGATCGCCAACATTTTCGGGATCACTCTCTACGCTTTCAAATCGAAGCTGCCTGCCGGAAAATTCATCCAAGAAACCTGTAAGGCCTATTTCGCGTACCTGATCGCGGCGGCGGCCCGGACCGGTTCGATGTTCAGGACCATGCGCGATGGCTGACGTTTCCGTCATCCTTCCGACCCGGGACGGAGAGGCATACCTGGACGATTGCCTGCGGATGGTTTTCGGCCAGAACGGCGGCCGTTCCATCGAAGTGATCGCGATCGATTCCGGCTCCACCGACCGCACGCTCGATATTCTGGCAAAATATCCGGTCAAACTTTTACGGATCAGGCCGGACCAGTTCCGGCACAGCGCCACCCGAAACCTGGGAGCGAAGAACGCGTCCGGTAAATATTTGGTGTTCGTCAACCAGGACGCGGTCCCCGCTGACCGCGAATGGCTTAACGGGTTGATCTCGGCCATTGAAAGCGATCCTGAAATAGCGGGGGCGTTCAGCCGGCAGTTGCCCCGGGAAGATTGCCCGCTCTTCGTTAAGTGCGAACTGGAATCATTTTATACCGATAAAAGCCGCGTCGTGACCGCCGCCGAGTACCGGCGCGCTTCCGCCGCCCGCAAACGGAAATTGATCGTGTTCTCCACCGTCAGCGCAGCGCTGCGCCGCGACGTATGGGAAAAGATTCCGTTCGACGAGCGGCTCTATTTCGCCGAGGACCAGGGCTGGTCATCGGCAGCGCTCGCCCGCGGCTATTCGATCGTGTACGCGGCCGGGTCGATGGTGTTTCATTCGCACGATTATTCGATGCGGCAATGGTTCCGGATGAAATACGATTCCTTCATCGCGATGAACCGGATACTGGGCCAGCGGCTTCTGAATTCCCTGCTGATCTTCCCGGGAATGATCTTGGGCATCGGTTCGGGCACGATCTATATCGTTAGGCAAAAGTTGCCGCTCGCGCGCAAAATATCGGAATGGAATATGCTGCTCGCCGCCCAGATCGTGGCGGCGGCGGCCCGAATATCGGTTTTTTTCCGGCCGCCGAAAGTTGTATAATGCGGAAAGAGATGACAAGGAGAAAAAATGGAAGCGTTCGTTGACCTGCTGACGATCAACCTGACGGCGGCGCTGGCGTTCGCGCTGCGCGAGCTGTGGGGCCGTTTCCCCGACAAGCCTCCGGTATATTTCGGCCAAAAGTATCTGATGACCATCCTCTTCCTCAACGTCCTTTATCTTTTTCTCTTCTGGATCCTGGGGGCGTACGACCGCAGGCAAAAGCGCGCGCTGCTGGAAGATTTTGTCCTCATCTTCGGCATCATCTCGACCGGCCTGTTCGTCCTGGTGACGTTCCTGTTCATGGGTCGGATGTGGTGGATGTCGCGCGGTACGCTCTATCTTTTCTGGTTCATATCCATCGCCGCCCTCTGCCTGATCCGCGTGGCCAAGGCCAAATACAAGAAGCCGGATGCGGTCAAGGCAGACCTGACCGACCTGGAGAAGGAAATGGCGGCCGCCAAGGCAACGCTGGACCCGTCGATCACTCCTTCGGTATCGGTGGTGATCGTCAATACCAACGACAAGAGCAAACTGATGCAATGCCTCGATTCTTTGGACTGCGCCGCCTCGCGCGCGGTAAAGGAGATCACGGTGGTGGACAACGCCTCCACCGACGGAACGATCGAATATCTTGAAAAGGAACATCCGCGGGTCAGGGTCGTGCGGAACCCTTTCAATCTCGGCTATCCCTGCTCGGTCAATAACGGCATCCGCGCCTCATCGGGCGAATACTGCCTGATCCTCAATCCCGACATCATCGTCATCCCGGGCGCGATCGAAGTGATGCTCGATCATCTGGTCACGCATCCCGCGGTCGCGATCGCCGGCTGCAAACTGCTAAATCTGGACGGCACGCTGCAGTACTCGGCGCGCCGTTTCCTTGATCTCCGCACTTATCTTTACCGTTTCACTCCGTTGCGCGGTCTGATGGCCGGCAGCGCGCTCGAGCGGGCTTATCTGATGCAGGACTGGGACCATAACGACGATCGGGTGGTGGACTGGGTCCTTGGCGGCTGTATGCTGGCCCGGCGCAAGGCGTTCGAGGCGGTCGGGCTGATGGAC
>DATJPS010000061.1:0-3358 GCA_035506255.1 Candidatus Omnitrophota bacterium
CATCGCCGAAAAGATACTATCCGCCCATTCTAAGACCGACGCGCACGCCGGAGACATCGTCATTGCCGACCTTGATTTCATGATCGGGCAGGACGGCACTTCCGGGGTCGCTATCGATTCGTTCCGCAAAATGAACGCCAAAAAGGTCTTTGATCCGTCGAAGATCGCCATCATCATCGACCACAGCTCCCCTTCGCCGAACGAAGGAGTTTCCGCGATTCACAAAAAGATCCGGGAATTCTGCCGCGAGCAGGGGGTAAAGCTTTACGACATCGGCTGCGGGGTTTGCCACCAGCTCACCCCGGAACAAGGGCACGTGGTGCCGGGAGACCTAGTGATCGGCGCCGATTCCCACACCTGCACCTACGGTGCGATCAATGTTTTTTCCACCGGCATCGGCTCCACCGACCTGGCGGCGGGAATGATCTCCGGCAAGCTCTGGTTCAAAGTGCCGGATACTATGAAAGTGGGATACAACGGGAAGCTGCCGAAAGGAATATATTCGAAAGACCTGATATTGAACCTGATCGGGAAGATCGGAGCCGACGGCGCCACCTATATGGCGCTGGAGCTGACCGGCGCCGCCATCGACGAGCTTTCGGTCGATGCCCGATTCACGATCTCGAACATGGCGATCGAATGCGGCGCCAAGGCCGGGCTGATGAACGCGGACAAAAAAGTCCTCGATTGGGTTGCCAAACATTCAAAGAAAAAACCGGCGTCGACCGCCGCCGATCCGGACGCGAAGTACGAGAAAACCGTGGAGATCGATGTGGCAAAGCTTGAGCCGCAGGTGGCGAAGCCGCACACCGTCGACAATGTCTGCAATGTTTCGGAAGTAGCGGGAACGCCGGTCCAACAGGGGCTAATCGGGACCTGCACCAACGGACGGCTGGAGGATTTCCAGATCGCGGCAAAAATATTGAAGGGGAAGAAGATCAGCCTCGATAGCCGGTTGATCATCGCTCCTTCATCGAAAGAAATATTAATGGACATGATAAAGGACGGGACCTACCAGGCCCTGCTCGATGCCGGAGCGGTCGCCGTCACCCCCGGCTGCGGGCCGTGCGTCGGCACCCATAACGGCGTCCCTTCCGACGGGGAGAACGTGATCTCCACCGCCAACCGTAATTTTCTGGGAAGAATGGGGAACCGGAACGCGTTCATTTATCTGGGATCTCCCGCTACGGTGGCGGCATCGATGATCGAGGGTAAAATAACCGATCCGAGGAAATACCTTTAGTCTTTATCCTTCTCTTCCGCGAATTTTTCTATCCATTTGAGCGCGCCTCTTGCCCCGTCGATCCCCTCTTCTATCCGCGGCTTCTGCGCTTTGTCGCCCAGCGAAAGGATGTAGGCCAGTTTACCGGAGCGGGTCTTGATCTGGGAGTATTTGGCCTGCTTTAAAAGGTCTTCGCTCAGGAACGGGAAGATGCCGTACGCGCCGAGACCGGAAACTTCGCTCATTCCTGCACGCTCCCTGACGGAAGGATAGTGATCAGGTCCTCGGTGCGCGCGTTGGAATAGAAATAGCGGATCAATCTCTTCATCTCTTTCATGTCCTCATCCGCCCCGTTACGCTTGTCGACACGGAATTGTTTGGTGTGGCCGTCGTAATCGAACACCTTGAATTGCGAACCCTTTTCTTTCTGGTAAACGACCACCCAGTGCGCCCGGTCTATTCCCAGCGCGATGGTGCTGCCATCAGGCAGGGTCAGTTGTTCGTTGCGGAAAGCGATCGTCCCCACAAAAGTTTTGTCTTCATTATTCTCGTATGCCAGTGCTTCGGCCAGCTTTGCCATGCTTTCATTATATGCCAGCCGGGGACAAAGCTCAACGGGCCGGGTTCTTGATCTCTTTCAAATATTTTCCGGCGATGTGTAGAGTAAAGAGCGCGGAATAGGATTGCGCCTCCTGCATGGACTGCAGGGAAAATGTGGAACGCTCGGAATATTCAAAGATGAACCCGAATCCGATATCCGTTGATCTTTCCAGCCCGAGCGGCGTCAAAAGTGCCGCCCCGGCGCTTTTGCTGAATTCCAGCGGAAGCAGGTCCAGAATACGATCGTGCCGGGTTTCTTCCTTCTCGATCTTTCTTCCTTCCAGCACCTCGATGCCCGACGCAGATATATCCGGAACATGGATGCTCACGCGCTTGATCAACGTCCTCGCGATCAGCCCGGAAGTGGGGGTCTCGCAACCGAACCGCTGGGGCTCCTGCTGAAGGGAGCCGCTCGAAGATTCGACGATAATATTAAGGTCGGGCTGGGAGAATCTCACGAACATCGCGGCCGTCCCTCTATGAGCGGATACGATCGCGGCCGCTTCGCTCATTATCCGGGAAGAGCTTTCCATCTCGGCCAGTTGCCGGCCCGCCTCATAGAGCGGGACGCGGAGCTGCGGCAGGGCTTCCGCCCTGCGCCTGGCTTCCATGCGCATCGTTTCCAGCGAGCTGTTCCTGATGGGAAATATCAATTTCGGCCTCCATATTTTATCTCGTCCCCCGCCGCGCCGGATTTCATGCTTCCCGCGGTTCAGTTTTATCCTCGTTTGTTGTATAATTCAGTATATGAAGCTGACAGGTAAAGCGCGCGTTCCCAAAAAACAGCGCGACGACATCAATACCGATTACATCATTTCCGGCCGGTACAAGTTCAAGATCCAGGACCCGGTAGAGCTGGCCAAGCATGTGATGGAGGATATCGATCCCGACTTCTTCGGCCGGGTCGTAAAGGGAGATTTCCTGGTGGCGGGCAGCAACTTCGGCTGCGGCTCGTCCCGCGAGCAGGCCCCGATGGCGATCAAGTACGCCGGGATCGGCGCGGTGTTGGCCAAGTCGTTCGCCCGCATCTTTTACCGCAATTGCTTTAACCTCGGCCTGCTGGCGATCGAATGCGATACCGACGGGCTGGAAGAAGGGGACGAGATCGAGATCGACCTCGACCGCGGGACGATCGCCGATAAGACAAAGAACAAGCAGGTAAAAATATCCCCCCTTCCCAAGACCATGCAGATCCTCCTCGAGGACGGCGGGCTGGTGGAGCATTTCAAAAAGCACGGGGGTTTCAAGGTAACATGAACGGCAAGCGCTTCGAAATGATCGAACATCCTTCCGATATTGGCATCACCGCCTTCGGCAATAATTTCAAAGAGGTCTTCGAGAACGCGGCTTTCGGCATGTTCTCGCTGATGGCCGAGCTGGGAGATGTTTCGACCGGCGACACTTTCCAAATCGAGCTCAAGGCGGACGACCGCGAAGAGCTTTTCATCAATTGGCTCAACGAACTGATCTTCATCGAAGACAGCAAGAAGGTACTGCTCAAGGAGTTCAAGATCGAGAAGCTTACCGATAAATCGA
>DATJPS010000062.1:0-17628 GCA_035506255.1 Candidatus Omnitrophota bacterium
GTCTCCTCAAAGTGCTTGGGGATCTCGTAATAGACATTGAGATCGGAGAACAGCCCCTGGCCGCCGCGGGAGATGGCGATGGTGGAGAACTCGGTGATCAGCTGGCGGGCTAATTTGCGCAGGCGGTCCGTGTCCATTCCCACGATATAGGGAGCGATGAACATATTGACCGCGTCCCAGCCGATGGCCCCCGCGAAATGCCCGTGCAGGGCGAGCGAGAACTTGACGATCTGGGAGATCAGGTCCTCCGCGTCGACCGGCGGGCGGGCCGAGACCGGCGCGTCGGGAAGGTCGAGCCCGAACTTCTTGATGTACTCGATCGACTGGCCGGAGCAGTAGGGGCGGTCGATAAAGCCGAGATCGTGCAGATGGATATCGCCCCGCATGTGGGCATCTGCGATATCGGGCGAGAACACGTTCAGGAGCGCGAACTCTTTCTTTATATTCTCCGCCAGGGTAAGATTGGTCGCCTCCGGGGTGTGCGGGGTGTTGGCGTTCTCCTTGTTCTTATGGAACAGGATCTTGTTGACGTCGAACACCGGGGAGCCGAGGCGGGTATGCTTCCGTCTCGCTTCCTCCAATCCGTACTCGAGCAGCTTCACATCCACCAGTTCGCGGATCAGCGGCGCAGTGATGTTGGTGAGGTTCAGGCCCAGGATCTCCTTTTCCACCTCCACGCCGATGATGTTGGCGATCTCCGGCTTGAGCCCGGTCTCCCTTACCAGCGCTTCCGATATCTTCCGCCGGTCCCACGCCTCGATGTTGTCGGTCGAGGTGCGGACGAAGAGCGAAAGGTCGGTCGCCTCCCGGGCGATGGTATCAGCGGGCATTGAAATACTCCGACGAGCGGTAACGGTCCTTCAGCTCGGCCCGCTTCCCTTTGTTCCAGCCGGAGATCTTGGAGAAATACCCTGTGATGCGCGTGATCCCGTCGATGTTGGTCGATTCGCAGCTGGGACAGTTGTCCTTGAGCCCGCGGACGATCTTGCCGCAGTCGTTGCAGGATGTGAACTCCGGCGAGAAAGCGATCTGGCTGTTCTGCGTCTCCCGCATCGTCTTGATGACGAAGTTGGCGATGCTTTCCGGGTTGGGTTTGGATTCTCCCATCCAAACGTGGGTCAGCGCTCCGGCATCGATCAGCGGGTGGAAGAGCCCTTCCTGCTGGACGCGGTCGATCGGGTTCATCGCATGGGAGACGTTGAAGTAAGTGGAATTGCTGTAATACATCTCCCCGGTCTCGAAGTTCCCCTTCACCACGTTGCGGGCGTTGCCGGTGTACTGCTGGAGGTCGAGCTTGGCGAACCGGTAGGCGGTCGATTCGGCCGGCGTCTGCTCCAGGACGAAGTGCATGCCGTACTTCTTCGACATCTCCTCGCATTTGATCCTCATGTGGGAGATCACCTTGAGGCCGAACTTGAGCGCCCTCGGGCTCTGGTGCAGCTCGTCGCCCAGGTGCGCCTGGGTCAACTCGTTCAATCCCAGTATCCCCATCAGGTACGATACCCGCCACATTCTCAGGTACGGCTGGCCGTCCCGCGTCATGGTGAGCATGGAAAGCGGGCCGCGCTTGCCGCTGGCGAGCAGCTCCTCGATGAAGCGCTTCTTCTGCACGTGCGCCTTGGCCGCCAGTTCCAGCATCTCGTCCATGAACTCGAACAGCTTTTCGTCCGAGCCCTTGGCCCGGAAGGCGAGGCGGGGCAGGTTGATGGTCACGTTCTGCAGCGCGGAGTAGCGCATCCGCCACGGCTCCTTGGCGTCGTCCAGGTCCGACTGCTCCAGCTTGAAGGAAAGCCGGCAGCATTCGGAGATCTTGGCGGTGTCGCCGCGGTCGAAGACGAAATAGGTGTTCCCCATTTCGGAAGCGACCTCCGAGATATGGGTCAGGAACTTCTCGTGCCCTTCGGTCTTGAAGAACTTCTCCGTCATGTGGACCAGCGGCTTGGGGAAGAAGAACGGCCGTCCGGAACCGTCGCCTTCGCGGTATACATTAAAAAGTTCCCAGACGAACTTGCGCGATTCTTCCTGGTATTCGCCGTAGGTCTTGCCGGTGTACTGGCCGCCGGGACCGATCGCCGGGACGTTCTCAAAGTGCTTGGGGATCTCGTAATACAGGTTGATGTCGGAGAAGATCGCCTGGCCGCCGCGCGCCACCGCCTGCTGGCTGTACTCGTAGATCATCATCTGGGCGAGCTGGCGCACTTCGCTGTCGGACATGCCGACCAGGAACGGCGCGAAGAAGATGTTGATGGCGTCCCAGCCGATGGCGCCCGCGAACACTCCCTGCAGGGCGGCGGAGAACTTTACCATCTGCGCCAGCAGCACTTCGGCGTGCTTGGCCGGCTTGGCGATGGAGAGGGCGTTGGGAAGGTCGAGCCCGAACTTCTTGACGTACTCGATCGACTGGCCGGAGCAGTAGGGGCGGTCGACGAAACCGAGATCGTGGAGATGCAGGTCCCCGCGCATGTGCGCGTCGCCGATGTCCTGCGAGAAGACGTGGAGCAGGGCGAACTCTTTCTTGATCCCTTCCGCCAGCGAAAGGTTGGTCGCTTCCGGCCCGTGCGGGACGTTGGCGTTCTCCTTGTTGGGGGAGAGGATGATCTGCTTTACATCGTATAACGGCGAACCGAGGCGGGTATGCTTGCGGCGCGCCTCTTCCAATCCGTATTCCAAAAGCTTTACGTCCACCAGTTCGCGGATCAGCGGCGCGGTGATGACGCCGATCCGGAGGTTGGCGATCTGGCGCTCCACCTCGTGGCCGATTATCTCGGCGATGTCGCGGCTGATCTCGGTCTCCTTGATCAGCGCTTCGATGATCCTTTCCTTGTCCCAGCTTACGATGTTCTCCGACGACGTCCTGACGAACAGGGCGAGGTCGGTGGCGTCGGTGTTGGACGACGCGCGGGTCTTTATCATCTCTTCTATCTCGCGGGCCTTGGGCGATTTTTCCTCTGCTAAAACACTCATGCCGAAACCTCCTTTACGACTTGAACGAAATCCGTTACGTCCGTGAACTGGCGGTAGACCGACGCGAACCGCACGTACGCGATCTGGTCGATCCGCTGCAGCTTTTCCATTATGAACTCTCCGATCTTGCCGGTCTTGACCTCGTTGGGAGCTTTGCGGACCATCCGTTCCACCTGGTCTACGATCCCTTCGATCACTTCCAGGTCAACGGGGCGCTTTTCGCAGGCGCGCACGATGCCGGCCAGGATCTTGTCGCGGTTGAACTCTTCGTGGCGGCCGTCGCGTTTGATCACGAAGACCGGTTTTTCCTCGACCCGTTCATACGAGGTGAAGCGGTTGCCGCATTCGAGGCATTCCCTTCTTCTCCTGATGGCGAGCCCGTCCTCGGTGGGGCGGGAGTCAAGTACTTTATCGTTATCTTTATCACAGGCCGGGCACTTCATGCGTTCACACCTTCACCCACTATATTTAGTGGGTTCGAGTATCATATTCCACTAGATGTTGGGCTGTCAAGCCGGATTTTTCCCTTGATTTCAGAGGGTTTTAAAGGTTTTTTTCTCTACGAAGGAAAGGAATCGCCGATAGCCAGCCGGTGTCCGCGCACAAAATCGTGTGCGCCCATTTTTCTTCCTCCTTCAAGCTGTAATTCCTGTATCAGCAGCGAACCGGCACCGCAGGCGACGATGAGGTCATCCCTGACATCGACGATCTCCCCCGGCTGGAACTTGCCGGGGACCGACACCGGTTCCGCCGACCAGAGCCGGAGCATTTTCCCTTTGTAAAAAGTGTGCGCCACCGGCCAGGGGATCATGGCGCGGACGCGGTTATTGATCTCCATCGCTGATCGCTTCCAGTCGATCTCCCCGCTCTCTTTGGTGATCGACGGCGCGTAGGTCGCTTCCGTCTCGTTCTGCGGCGATGCCTTTGCCGTCCCTTTTTTTATTTGGTCGACCACCAGGAGCAGCGTCTGCGCGCCGCGCGCGAAAAGCTTGTCGAGCAGGGTGGCGGAATTATCTTGCGGATCGATCGTCACCGTGTCCTGCAAAATGATGTCGCCGGTATCGAGCGTCTCCGATATCTGCATAACGGTGACGCCGGTCTCGTTGTCACCGTTGAGCAGCGCCCACTGTACTGGCGCGGCGCCTCGGTATTTCGGCAGCAGCGAAGCATGGACATTGATGGCGCCGCGCTTGGGGATGGACAGCAACTCCTTCGGCAATATCTTCCCGTATGCCACGACCACGATCAATTCCGGGTCGAGCGACCTGATCTTGTTGATGAAGATCGGGTCTTTTGCCTTTTCGGGCGATTCCACCGGGATCTTATATTTCATAGCCAGTTCTTTTACGGGAGAAGCGGTAACGCGGAGATTCCGTCCCTTGGGCCGGTCGGGCTGGGTAACTACGCAGGCGATCTGTTCTTCCGCGTCGATCAGCGCCTGTAGGCAGGCGGCGGCGGGGGCGGGTGTTCCCATGAAGACGATCTTCATATGATGAACGCTCCGCTCAGAATTTGTACCCGATCGTAGCCAGCGCGCCGGCCGCGGTGCCGTACCCGAGCGACAGCACAATGCGATCGATGTTTTTATTGAGATAAATACCGAGCCCGAGGTGCGGGCCTCCGTCCACATCGCCGGAGACGCCAAATAGATTCCTGACCTTGACGGAGTAATTGAAGTAGTCGATGGAAAGCTCGCAGTTGAGCGGGCCGCACGGCTTTGCCATCTCGAACCGGGCAATGGTCTCGGTGTATTTGTTCCCGCTGCCATACCCGGCGGACAAAGAAGCGTTCAAGGGGCCAAGCGGAAGACGGTATCCGGCGGCAGCTGCGGCCGCGCCTCCCATCAATCCCGCGTTAAAGATGAATCCGCGGTCTTCGGGGGCGGGGACGGCGGATACCGGCGCCGCTTTTACCTCGACCGGGACGACCACTTTGTTCACCGGCGCCGGTTTAACGGCGGCCTTTGCCGCCTTTGGCGCGGCGGACGAAACCGAGGCCAGGGCGACGATGGAAATTAGCGAGGCCGACAGGATTTTTTTCATTTGAACGCTCCTGCTGATATTGTAACTTCCAATCCATTGTTGTCAAGCCATAATGGTGTTGAATCCGCAAGACATATTTACTATAATCAAGTTGTATGCCGGCACATAGAGCATCGGTCGGTCTGGCCCTGGCGGGATTGTCCGCCATCCTGCTTCTCTCCGCCGCGCTGGTAAGCGGCTGCGGTGAGGGCGTCAGCGGGAACACGGTCGTTTCGATCCTCCCCGCGCCGACCGGGCTAACGGTTGAGGTCACGACGATGCGGGCCTCGCTCAGCTGGGAAGCGGTCGCGGGCGCGGCTTCCTATAATGTTTACTGGTCCAATTCCTCCGGCGTCACGCCAGCCAACGGCACCAAGGTCGCCAACGCCTCCCGTCCCTTTGTCCATACCGGGCTGACCAACGGCCAGATCTATTATTACATTGTGACGGCGGTCGACAGTGCTTCTCGCGAAGGGGCCGCTTCGACCCAGATTTCTGCCTCACCTCAGAATATCGGAACGATCGACGCCACGCTCAGCGACGGGACACACAGCGGATATGTGGTAATTACGCCGACCACCCAGGCCGGCGGTTATTCCATTCTGCCGCAAGCGAACGGCGCGTTCCTGGCGATCGGTTATGAAGAATTCATAAACAACGACATCGTTATCAATAAATACAAGACGGACGGATCGCTTGACGCCAGTTTCGGTACGGGCGGTCAGGCTAAGTACGACCGCGGGTCGGACAACTATCCGTCGCACTCGATCATCGATGCTTCGGGCCGGATTCTGGTGACCGGTTACAGCCGGGTGACCAGCGCGGACATGATAATTCTCCGCTATGACCCTAACGGCACGCTGGACAGCTCGTTCGGCGTCAACGGCGCGGTGATCTTCCATACCGGCAAGGATTGTTTTGGCAAGGGGATCGCACTGGACAGCAGCGGCAATATTTATATTTCCGGCAGCATCAACAACGGCACGCATAGCGACCTGGCGGTATGGAAATACGATACCAACGGAGCGCCGGTCGTATCGTTCGGACTGAACGGCCGCACGATCTTTGCGACCGGCGATCCCAGCTTTGCCGATGACATCGCGGTCGACGCGGGCGGGATCTATGCCTGCGGTTCGGACGGGAACTGGGGGAGCAGTCGCGCCATTCTGGTAAAGTTCGATCTTAATGGCAACGCCGACGCTTCGTTCGGCAGCGGCGGCAAAGTGGTGACCCCGTACGGCGGGAACGATGAGTTCCAAGCGATCGCGATCGATAGCTCCGGCCGGTTCGTGCTGGCGGGTAACAGCGCGTCCGATATGGCGCTGTGGCGGTACAGCAGCGGTGGCGCGCCCGATACCGCTTTTGGCGGCGGAGGGAAGGCCAGCTATTCGAACGGGACTTATTACGATCTGTTGTTCGATGCCGCCGGCCGGATCCTGGCGGCGGGCGGTAATTCGACCGGATTTCCCGATTACCGGTTCACGGTGGCCCGCTATGAACAGAACGGGACGCTTGACAGTTCGTTCGGAAACAACGGGCTGGCGGTGATCGACAACGGGGAAAATGGAGAGGCCAACAGCCTCGCTTTAGACTCGCTGGGAAGGATACTGCTGATCGGCACCACTTATTACGCTACGCCCAGCCTGATGGTCACCCGCCTCAAATAATCGCCAATACCTGAATTTACCACCCGTTTTTGCCGATATATATGTATAGGAGATGGTTTTAATGTCAGGTGTGATCTCTTCCATACGTACAAATTTTATCCGCCCGTGTATCAGCATGCCGTTGGCCCGGCTGGCTTTTGCTTCCGCGCTTTCGCTGGCCCCGGTTGCCTGCGGTCCCAGCGCCGCGCCGGGAGTGGATTTCCAGATCAGCGGCGGCAACATTCCCTCGGATGCCGGAATTATTGACGGCAAGGCCGATGCGTTCGCCCTGGACGCGGCGCATATGATGGATGCCGGCCGGTTAGACGTCAATATAGATGTGCTTCCCGATGCGAAAGTGGCCGATGCCACGAACGATCAACTGGGTCCTGCCGATTCCCAACCTGGCAACCAGACGGATGCCATAATCCCAGATGCCCTTATCCCTGATGCGGGACTGCCCGATCACGGAAGCGACGCGGCCCTGGCGGACGTCCTGGCCCTTGATAGCCAGGTACCCGAAGCGGCCCCGCTCGATGCCGGCAAAGGGGACGCAACCCCGGAAGTCGGCCAGTTCGACGCGACCGGCGATGCCGTCATCATTGCGGATGCAGGGGTCGGCGTTGATGGCGCGGCTGGCCCCGATGCCCCTGTTTCCTGTCCGCTGTCGGGCAATACGCTTCAGGTGCCAAGCCTTTCATATCCCGACATCCCGACGGCGATCGCCGCTTCACAGGCGGGGGACACCGTTCAGATCGCGGCGGGCACGTATAATTTATTCAACGCGACGATGAAATACTGCACCCGCCTGGTCGGCGCCGGCCGGGACCAGACGCTGATCGAATACCAGCTGGGGCCCGATCCGGACCCGTTCCACAAGTCGATGCTCAATGCGGGCGATAAATGCATCGTTTCGGGAGTGCGCCTGACGCTGGCGGGGGTGCCGACGCCTGACGATTTCGACATTTACGCCCTGACCCTGGAAGGTGACGCTAAATTGTCGGACTCTAAGGTAAGCGCGACGCACATTAAAGGTAACGGATCGCCGACGGTCGAGGACAGCGATCTGGATGGAGTGTATATCATCGAGCAGACCACGCCGACGATCCAATACAATACTTTGGGGAACATCGTGTATAAGGACGCGTCGGGCGGCGTGCTTTCCGGTAATAATTTTCCCACCGTGCTTTCGTATGTCATGGCCGGAGGCTCGGCCCCGCTCAAATTGAGGGGGAACAATTTTTATGTGATCAACGATCCTAACCAGCCGAACACCACGGGGGTCTGGATCACCGGATCGACCCAGCCGGACCTCGGGACCGATACCGATCCCGGGAACAACGTTTTTAACAACCAGGCCCCGGCGGGCAATCTGCGGTTCTCGATCTACAATGGAACGTCGCTGGCCGTTAGCGCGAGAGGGAACTCTTTTGAGCAGAGAACGTTCGATGAGATGACGGCCAATCCCGATCCGAACGATGCGGCGGCGAACATCTCGACCTTGTGGGACGTGCACGACGGATCGCAATACGGAATGGTGGACTACCGGGATTTCAAGCTATACCAATAGCGGGGGTCAGATCAGCTCCTGCTTGTCCTCTTCTTCTTTCTTGGTGACCATCCGGATCAGCTCCGGGTCCTTGATATGGTCGACGAACATAGTGCCGTTGAGATGATCGATCTCGTGCTGCAATACGGTGGCAAGGAACCCTTCCGCGTCGATCACCAGCTTTTCCCCGTTCTTGTCCAGTCCCTCGACCGTTACCTTTGAGGGGCGGGCGACGGTGCCGACCAGCCCCACCATGCTCAGACAGCCTTCATCGAAAGTCTGCAGGGCGCGGCTTCTTTTCTTTATCTTCGGGTTGATCAGCGCGAACGCCCCTTCGCCGACGTCGATCACCACGAGGCGGACGCTTTCGCCCACCTGCGGTGCGGCCAGGCCGACGCCGGGGGCGGCGTGAAGCGTCTCGATCATATCCTCGATCAGTTTGCGGATGCGCTGGTCGATCTTGGAGATCGATTTGGCCTTTTTCCTTAATATAGGGTTCGGCAGCTGGATTATTTTCATCAGCATATGAGAAATTATAGCAAATTGACCGGGTCAATATCCACCGCGATGCGGATATCGGCCGGATAATTCGCTTTCTTTAGATGGTCGAACAGTTTCGCCCGCGCCGGTTCGGGATCTTCCGCTTTGACCAGTACCTGATAGCGGTATTGACCGCGTAATTTAAAGATCGGCGCTTTGGCGGGTCCGAGCACCTGATACTTTCCTCCTTTTCCTTCCATGAACCGGCTAAGTCCTTTCGCGATCTTATCGGCGATCTCGATCACCTTCTCCTCCCCGCGACCGGAAAATACGATATTTATCAACCGGCTGAACGGAGGATAGAAGAGGGAGCGGCGGTATTCCAGTTCCTCTTTGTAAAACCCATCGTAATCGTGGCTGCGGGCATACTTGAGCGCGTAGTGCTCCGGATTGAGCGACTGGACGATCACTTTACCCGGCAGATCGTGCCTCCCCGCGCGCCCCGCCACCTGCGTGATCTGCTCAAAGGTCCGCTCCGCCGCCCGGAAATCGGGGAGGTTGAGCGAAGTATCGGCCGATACCACTCCCACCAGCGTCACCAGCGGGACATCGAGCCCCTTGGTCACCATCTGCGTGCCAATCAGCACGTTGGCGTTCCCTTCGGCAAAAGCGGCGAAGATCGTTTCGTGAGAACCCTTCTTGATCACCGCGTCGCGGTCGTACCTGATTATTTTCGCGTCCGGGTACGCCTGCGCCACTTCCTTCTCTATCCTCTGGGTGCCGGTGCCGAAAAATCCCATCGAAGAACTGCCGCATTTGGGGCAGACGACGCGCGCTTCGGCCGAAAAATCGCAATGGCCGCAGCGGAGTTTCTTTTCGTCCGAATGGTAGACCAGGGAAACAGAGCAATTGGGGCACTCCAGCACGGCGCCGCAAGCTTTGCAGACCGAAAAAGTGAAGTAGCCGCGGCGGTTCAGGAACAGGATCGCCTTTTCGCCGCGGGAAAGGGTTTGCGTCAGTTCATCCCTCAGCTTTCCCGAAAGCAGCCATTCGCTCTCTACCCGCATGTCAACGATCTCGACCGGGGGGAGGGGACGGCGCTCGATCCTTTCCGGCAGTTCCGCGAAGCCGTATTCCCCCGACCTCGCTTTGAAAAAAGTCTCGACCGCCGGGGTGGCGGAACCGAGCACCACCGTTATCCCGAGCCGTTCCGCGATCTCCCGCGCGTGGTAACGCGGGTTCTTTTCTTGCTTATAAGTGGTCTCGAACTCCTCGTCCAATATCACCAGCGCCGGGTCGGCCACCGGGGCGAAGACTGCGGAACGGGCGCCGAGCACGATCTTCGCTTCGCCGCTCGCGATCCTTATCCATTCTTCGTCGCGTTGCTTGAGCGTCAGGTCGCTGTGCAGAACGGCGATTCGGTCGTTGAACCTTTCCTTAAAACGCCGGACCATCTGCGGCGTCAGGCTGATCTCCGGAACCAGCATGATCGAGCCTTTCCCTTTTTCAAGCGCATGCCCGATCGCACGGATGTAAACTTCCGTCTTGCCGGAGCCGGTCACGCCGTACAATAATATGGTCTCTTTTCGATCCTCGTCCACTGACGCGTTGATCTTTTGGAGGGCGGAGGACTGGGCGGAGGTGAGGGTGAATGGCGATTTTAGAGATTGGAGATCAGAAATCGGCGATCGGGAACCAGAGGCATCCTCTTCGTTGATAATATCCGCTTTCGAATTCTTGATTTCTAATTTCTTCTTTGACTTTCTCTTCTCTTTCCCCGCAGTCCCCGGCGGCATCACTGTCCTCAGCGCGGAGATGAAGAAACAACCATAATGTTCAGACATCCAGCGGGCGAGGGCGAGCGAGTTGCCGTTAAAGAGCGGCACTTCGTTCTTTATCGCGTCGATATCTTTTATCAGCGACTCATGCACGTCCGCCTTTTCGGAAAAGCCTATCAGGTAACCGACCGTCATCCCCCGGCCGAACGGGATCACCACCTGGTAGCCGACCTTAAGTTTGTCTTTAAATCCTTCCGGTACCCGGTAATGGTAGATCCGGTCGAGCTGGGGAGTGGCCCGGGAGAGGACGATCTCTGCGTACATGAGTTAAGTATAACAGAAAAAGGGCTTTAGGGCCGAGGACCAAGGAGTTCAGACCGTCAGTTTGATCTCGTGTGGGACGACCTCGATATGACCGCGCGAAGCTTGCAGTTGCTGTTCGAGGTTCGGGTCGGACAAGTCGAGAATGCTCTCTTTGCCGTGGTCGGAAATGAAAACTTTCCCTTTTACATCGGTGATGGTCGCTCCTTGGCTTAACATATTATAAGCGCCGTAGAGGCCGCTCGCTTTTCCGCTGAATGAATAATCGGTCATGATAACTTCCTCCATTAAATACATCGAAGCCGCCGAAAAAAAACTTGTACGGAGGACCACAGTAAATTGATCTTGCGTGAATTGAACTAGTGTTTACAGCTGCCGCAGCTTCCGCTGCCACAAGAGGAGCATCCGCCGCCGTGGGAATGGCCGCCGCTGTCACCGCCCACGCGCCCGAAAGAATTGAAGACCCGCGAAGTATCACCCGAGCCGCAATGTTCGCATTTTACGGCGGGTTTATCGTTCATGCCGTGCGACACTTCGAACTTTTCGCCGCACTCCCGGCATTTATAATCGTAGAACGGCATCGAGTATCCGGTTGGCGGCCTCTTTTTTGGGGAGTTCGGGAAGGTCTTCCACGTTCCCGTCGCGGTCGATCAGCTTAAGCTGCGAGGAGTCGGCCTCGAACGCCGCCGTATCGTTGGCGACGATCAGATCGAGGTTCTTTTTGAGCAATTTATCTTTCGCGTTCTCTTCCAGGTTCTCCGTCTCCACCGCGAACCCGACCAGCTTGGAACCGTTCTTCAGATTTCCCAGGTCCTTCAAGATGTCGATGGTGTTGGCCAGCTCGAGCTGCAGGCCGTCGCGGTCCTTTTTTACCTTTTGCCAGAAGGTGATCTTGGGACGGAAATCGGCCACCGCCGCCGCCATGATGATGATATTCTGGTCGTGTCGGTGCTTCATCACCGCTTCGTACATGTCCTTGGCGCTCACCACGCCGATATGCCTGGCCTCCGGCGGAGGGACGAGGGAGGTGGGGGCGGAGATCAATATCACTTCCGCTCCGCGCGCGGCCGCCGCTTCCGCCAGCGCGTACCCCATCTTTCCAGAAGACCGGTTGCCGATGTAACGGACCGGGTCGATCGCTTCGCGCGTTCCCCCGGCCGTGATCAGTATCCGCTTCCCGGCGAGGTCGGCGTTCGGCTTGAGCAGTTCGTTTATCTTTTCGATCATCTCTTCCGGCTCCGACATCCTTCCGATATCGCTGTCCCCGCAAGCCAGCTTGCCTTTGGCCGGGCCGACAAAGTGGAAGTCGTGCTCGTCGAGTTTCCTTACGTTCTCTTTCACTATTTGATTTCGCCACAGGTTGGCGTTCATGGCGGGAGCGATCAGCTTTTTGGCGCGCGAGGCGAGGACGATGGTCGTAAGGGCGTCATCCGCGATCCCGTTCGCCATTTTCCCTATTATATTGGCGGTAGCGGGAGCGACCACGATCAGATCGGCCTTTTCGGCCAGCGAGATGTGGGGGACCGGAAGCCCCGCCAGTTCGTCGGAAAACAGGTCGAGTATCACCGGATTGCCGGAGAGCGTCCGGAACGTTTGCGGGCCGACCAGTTTGGTCGCCTCCGCGGTCATGGCCACCCAGACGTCCGCTCCCAGGTCCTTCAATCTGGAGACCAGGGTGCAGGTCTTGTAGGCGGCGATACCGCCGCTAACGCCGACGATGATGGTTTTTTTCTTGAGCATGTTGGGCATGACCTCCGGACCTCTAGACTGCAAGACCCCAAGACCCGAAAATATTGCGGGGTCATGAGGTCAGGCGGTCTTGCGGTCGAGATTATTTCTTCTTCTTCTCTTTCTTCGGGGCCGCGCTCTTCCGTTCCTTTGCGTCCTTGGCCAGGCGGATCAGGGCGGAAGGAGCTTCCTCGGCGGGGGCGAGCACGTCCACTTCCTGCGCTTTCTTGCTCCCCGGGGCGACCATGCGGATCTTGATCTTGTCGTTGGCGATCTCGCGGATGGCCGTGATGATCGGATTGGTCGGGTCGAAGTTGTCGACGTAGGGGAGCGATCCTTCGGAGATCTGCTTGGCCCTCCCGGCGACAGCGTTGCTCAGCAGGAATTTGTTCTTGGCCTTGGACAATAATGAATCGATCGTTTCTTCCATTAGTTCAATAACACCCTCTCTTTTTCGACATTTATTATCGCTTTGATCTTTTCCGCGGCGGTATCGACCTTGTCATTCACCACGATGTAATCGTACTTTTCCATCACCTGCAGTTCGGCGATCGCGGCCCGCAGGCGGTAATTGACCACTTCCTCGTTCTCGGTCTTCCTCCTCCGCAGCCGGAAGGCCAGGATGTCGACCGACGGCGGGATCAGGAATATAAAGACGGCGGAGGTCCTGATCTTCCCCAGCGCCACCGCCTCTTTGATCGAAGCGGCTCCCTGGACATCGACCTCCGAGACCACGACGTTGTTCTTATTAAGCTGATCCTCAACGAACGACTTGGAGGTCCCGTAATAATAACCGTGCACCTGAGCCCATTCCAGGAACAATCCCCGTTTTTCGCGGTCGAAGAACTCCTCTTCGGTCACGAACTGGTAATCCTTGTTGTGTTCCTCGTTCGGGCGCGGCGGCCGGGTAGTGGCCGAGATCGATAATCTTATCTTCGGGTCGGACGATAAAAGCTTTTTGACGACCGTCGATTTGCCGACCCCGGAAGGGCCGGAGATGACCACGAGCAGACCGTGCTTTCCTTTTACGCCCGCCATCCGGCCCGGAACGGGAGCGGGGCCGCTCTTCGCGGCAGCTTTTTTTGGCATAAACCTTGTAAATTATACCAAAATCGCTTGACTTTGGCAAGTGGCTTTGGTAACCTCATCCCGGAACCATTAATATCGGGAGGTTTGACATGAAAAAAGTTCTTTGTCTTCTTCTGCTGCTCCTGGTCACCGCTTCGACGTCCTACGGTCAATATCTGGTCGGCGCGCGCGCATCCGGCATGGGTGGAGTGGGCGTAGCGGCATGCCGCGATCTTTCTGCCGCTTACTACAACCCAGCCGCGCTGATGGCGCAGGGACGGGGCGGAGCGATGCTATCCGCCGGCGCCGCTTATTCCGGCATGGACCAGCTGGCGAGCGCGCTTTCCAATTCCGGCGACCCGGCAAAACTGGTGACCGATAACTTCTCCAAGAACCTGAGCGTCAACGGAAGCCTGAGCGGCCTGCTCGGTGTCAACATCAACAAGATCGGATTGACCGTGCTCCCCAACATTGGCATCAACCTAAGCAAGCCGGCTAACAGCCTGGCCGCTTCCGGTAACGCCGGCATGATGTACACTGGCGTGCTGACCGCCGGTTACACTTTCGCTTTACCGGCGCTCCCCGCGCTTAACGTCGGCGCCAACCTCAAATATCTCGGCTCGACCGTGGGCGGGGTAAATGTAATGGCCAACCTTCTGGGCGGCGCTTCGGGTAACGAGACCGTACTTAACAGTTCCGGCTTCGGCGTCGACCTGGGGGCACTGATGACGTTCGACATCCCGCTCGTGACCTCGATCTCGGTGGGCGCGGTGCTACGCGATCTGGGCGAATCGGTCACCACCAGCGGCACGACCAAGACCCTGACCGCCGCAACCGGGAGCAGCACCTATACCGAAGGGCCGGAAATCACCATCCCCAGCTCGAGCCGGTCGGTAGATTCTTCGTTCGCGCTCGGCGCGGCGGGGACGATCCCGGTGGTCGGCATATTGCTCGCCGGCGACCTGGAGACCGGCAACGGCTTCAGCAATACCCACCTCGGGCTTGAATATCCATTATTGTTGAACGTGGTGACGCTCCGCGCCGGAATCGCTTCCGGCACCAACCTTTCGCTAACTACCATCGGCGCTAAGATCGGCATTCCCTTCCTCTCACTCAACGCCGCTTATGTGATGGACGGTAAGATCAACAATAATAATTCGGTGGTGCTCGACCTGGCGGGCGGTTTCTGATCGCCTAATAAACCGGATCAAAAGGGCGCGAAGACCTTTTCGCGCCCTTTTTTTATGGTATACTTGTCCCATAAAAAAGGGGGTAATGAACATGACCGACAGAAAGATATTACTAAGCGAAAAGGATATACCGAAACAGTGGTATAACATCGCCCCCGACCTCAAGACGCCGCTCGCGCCTCCGCTCCATCCGGCGACGCACCAGCCGCTCGGCCCCGCCGACCTGGCGCCGCTCTTCCCGATGGCGCTGATCCAGCAGGAGATGAGCGCCGACCCGTGGATCGACATCCCGCAAGAGGTGCTAGACATACTCAAGCTCTGGAGGCCGACGCCGCTCCATCGCGCGCTTAGCCTGGAAAAGGCGCTCAAGACCAAGGCACGCATATATTATAAGAACGAAAGCGTCTCGCCCGCCGGGTCGCATAAGCCGAACACCTCGGTGGCGCAGGTCTATTACAATAAAAAAGAAGGGGTAAAGCGGATCGCTACCGAGACCGGGGCGGGGCAGTGGGGATCGGCGCTTGCCTTTGCCTGCAAATTGTTCGATATGGAATGCCAGGTCTATATGGTGCGGGTAAGCTACGACCAGAAGCCGTACCGCAAGATGATGATGCAGACCTGGGGAGGTAACGTGGTCGCGTCGCCGAGCGCGTTGACCAAGTACGGCCAGGCGGTGCTCAAGGACAATCCGGACAATCCCGGCAGTTTGGGGATCGCGATCTCGGAGGCAGTGGAGGACGCGGTGGGGCGCGAGGACACCAAGTATTCGCTCGGTTCGGTGCTCAACCACGTGCTGCTGCACCAGACGGTGATCGGGCTTGAGGCGATAGAACAGCTCAAATCTATCGGTGAGAAGAATCCGGACGTTGTGATCGCCTGCGTCGGCGGCGGGAGCAACTTTGCCGGTCTCGCCTTCCCCTTCCTCAAGGATAAATTGAAAGGCAAGACCAACCCCAAAGTGATCGCGGTGGAGCCGATGGCGTGCCCCACGCTCACCAAGGGGCTTTACGAATACGACTTCGGCGACACGGCGGGAATGACGCCGCTGGTGAAGATGTTCACGCTAGGGCACGACTTCATGCCGCCGGGGATCCACGCCGGCGGACTGCGTTATCACGGGATGGCGCCGCTGGTCTCCAACCTTGCCAAGGACAAGGTGATCGAGGCGCGGGCGTACCACCAGAACGAATGTTTCGCTTCCGCCATCCTTTTCGCGCGGACCGAAGGGATCATCCCGGCGCCGGAATCGTCGCACGCCATCCACTGCGCGGTGGAAGAGGCGAAAAAGGCGAAAGAGGGCGAAGTGATAATCTTCAACCTGAGCGGCCACGGCCACTTCGACCTGGTCTCATACGACAAATATCTCTCCGGCAAGCTGGAGGACTACGAATACCCGATGGAGATGATCAAGGAAGCGCTCAAGAAGGTCCCAAAAGTATGATACAATTCGGCAAAACAAGGGGGAATAAGATGAAAAAAGCTGTAATGATCCTTTTGATCCTTGGTGTCGCGGTGATGTCAATGGCGGCGCTGACCGGCTGCCAGCAGGCGAGCAACAGCTCCAATAGCTCGAACACTACTTCACTGCCTTCGAGCAGTGCGTCGAGCTATGCGCAGACGGCCACTGGATATGCGGATTCACTGATCAGTTCGATGACCAGCTGGGCTACCGGAGGATCGATCTCGGGGCTTAGCGTTAAAAGTGCGGCCGTCGGCGGGAAGAGCGAAACGGTAAGCGGTCCAGATACCAACGGTTACTATACTATTTCTGGCACGACTTCGATCGGTACCTACGAGACCATTACCTATAACGTTCATGCCAAATTGGCTCCATCGGCCGTGAATCCGACCGAAGTTGATGTTTATGGCACAATAGCCGTGGATACAAGCTACGCCGGGGTCACATATACCGTAACGTATGGAGGCGGGATAAGCAATCCGTTAAAGGGGACGCTGACTTGGAACGCGGGTAAAACCGACGTGACCAATGTCGCGCTCAACGGTTCGCTGTCCATGGAGATAAAAGCCGGGTCGGATACCACGGACCTGACGATATCTTTCTCTGGTCTTTCGGTACCGATCGGTGGATATCCTACCGGCACGGTGACCGTGGCGATCACCAATAATGGTGCGGCACAGCCGGACCTGACCCTTACCTATAACGGCACATCGACCGTTACCTGGGCATACAATGGGTCGTCTGGAAGCTATACTATATCGGCGGCTTCGGTAAAGAAATAGTTCCGTTTTTCTGATTTTAAAAGCCCCCCGGACCCGCGGGGGGCTTTTTTTAACTCACCCCCTTTTTCCCCTCTCTTAGAAAGAGAGGGGGATTTATGTTATAATTTTATATATGGACCTTGAACTATTAAGGCATTCGACCTCGCATATCCTGGCGGCGGCGGTACAGCAATTGTATCCGCAGGCGAAGCTCGGGATCGGACCTGCCATCGAGGACGGGTTCTATTACGATTTCGACATCCCCGGCGTGACCCTCACCCCCGAGGACCTCGTTAAGATCGAGGATAAGATGCGCGAGATCGTCAAGAAAGACGAAAAATTCGAGCGGGTGGAACTGACCAAAGCGGAAGCGATCAAGCTGTTCGAGGGCAAAGGTGAAAAGTACAAGGTCGAACTTATAAAAGAAATACCAGATCCGGCCGTTTCCATATACAAGACCGGGGATTTCACCGATCTCTGCCGCGGGCCGCATATCGCTTCCACCGGCAAAGCGGGGGCGTTCAAGCTTCTCACCATCGCCGGCGCTTACTGGCGCGGAGTGGAGACCAACCCCATGCTCCAGCGGATCTACGGCACCGCATTCGAAAAGGACGAGGACCTCAAGACCCACATCCTTAAAATAGAGGAGGCGGGGAAGCGCGA
>DATJPS010000063.1:0-33607 GCA_035506255.1 Candidatus Omnitrophota bacterium
GATATCGGTCTTGAGCAGGGTCATCAGCTCTTCCTTTTTCAGCTCGCGGCCTTCCGCCGCCTTGTCCAATATCAGGGAAAACTCCCGTCTCACGCCGCTTTCGCTTTCCGGCAGTTTGGAGATGCGGAGGTCGGTCTCACGCAGTTCAAAGAAAAGCTCTTTCCAGGTCTCAAGCACTTCCAGCGCTTCTTTTTCGGGGATGGTCTGGATCACGTACCCGCCCTGGGCGTAAATATAATCACCGAGCTTGAGATCGACGATCTCGTTGATGGCGTGCTTCTTTTCGCCGAAGTAGTCGACGGTGACGGTCTTTCCGCTGATATCCGTTACCTTACCGGGAATGGCGTAACACACGACTACCAGATCCTTGCGCGTTCGTTGAGCGGCCGGTGCATCTTGTCGCCGGGAATGATGTCGAACACAGCGTAAAATTCGGTGAAGTTGCCGAGCGGCCCGTTGACGCGGTACCTGGCGGGCGAATGGGGATCGATCTTTAGTAGCATCTTGGCCCGCTCGTCCCGCGTGTTGCTCCGCCACACCTGCGCGTAAGAAAAGAAGAACCGCTGTTCCGGCGAAAGCCCGTCGATCTTTTGCGTCTTCCGTCCTTTGAGCGTATCTTTAAGCGCGTCATATGCGATGCTGATCCCTCCCAGATCGGCGATGTTTTCGCCCAGCGTCAGCTCGCCGTTGATGCGCATGCCGGGGAATGGCTCGTAAGCGTTAAATTGTTTTACCAGGACCGAAGTTTTTTTCTTGAACCCGGCCCCGTCCGACTTGGTCCACCATTCGTTCATGTTCCCCTTTGAGTCGAACTTTCTACCCTGGTCGTCGAATCCGTGGGTCATCTCGTGGCCGATCACCGAGCCGATGGCGCCGTAGTTGACCGCGTCGTCCGCTTCCGAATTGAAGAATGGCGGCTGGAGGATGCCGGCGGGGAAAAGCATTTCGTTGCTCTGCGGCGAATATCCGGCGTTAACGATCTGCGCCGGCATGTGCCATTCCGAGCGATCGACCTTCTTACCCACTTTCCTGATATCGTGTTGGAACTCAAAATAGCTCGCCCGCGCCACGTTGGCGAAATACGAATCGGGCTTGATCTCCAATTTGGAATAATCGCGCCATTTATCGGGGTAGCCGATCTTGAAGGTCATGGCCGAAAGCTTGGCCAGCGCCTTCTTCTTGGTGGCGTCGCTCATCCAGTCGAGTTTCTTTATCCTTTCGCGGAACGCGCTCCGCAGTTCCTCCACCATCGCCCGCGCCCGCTTCTTCGCTTCCGGCGAGAATCGTTCTTCAACGAACAGCTTCCCTACCGCCTCGTTGAGACAGCTGTTGACCGTCCCCACCACCCGCTTCCAGCGCGGCAATATTTTCTTGGCCCCGCTCAGGGTGTGTCCGTAAAATTCGAACTCCAGCTTTACCGAAGAGGAATTGAAACAGTCGGCGTTCTCGTTGACCAGGCAGAAGGCGAAATAATCCTTCCAGTCGGCAAGCGGGACCGAGGCCAGCAGTTTATTCATCCCGGCAAAGAACTTTGGCTGGGCCACGTTTATGTTGCCGGGAGAAGCCAGGCCGATCGCCTTGAAATACCCTTTCCAGTCGAAATTCGGGCACAGCTTCGTTAGCCTGGCGAGCGGCATCGGGTGATAATTCAGCTGCGGGTCGCGCAGCTCGGTCTTGCTCATCGATATCCTGGCGAGCGCGGTCTCGATGCGGAGCACAGTTTCGGCCGCGGCGGATGCGCCCTTTTCGTCCTTCCCCATCAGCCGGAACATCCGGGCGGTAAAGGCGAAATACTTTTCCATGATCCCTTTGGAGTAAGGATCGTCCTTGAGGTAATAATCGCGGTCGGGAAGATTGAGCCCTCCCTGCGTCACGCCGACGACGTTAAGGTCGCTGTTCTTGAAATCCGGGCCGACGTAAAGATCGAAGATCGGGCTGCAGGTGTACTGCTGCATGTGGGCGATCTCCTCCGTCAGACCCTTAAGGTCGGATATCTTCTCGATCCGCGCCAGTTCCGGCCGCGCGGGATCCAGCCCTTCCGCCTCGATCTTCTTTTCGTCCATGCCGATAGCGTAAAGGTCTCCCACTTTCTTGCGGACCGGGTCGTTCACCGCGCCGCACGCCCTTTCCATGAGGTCGCGGAGGATCTTGACGTTGTCCTCGGAAAGGATGACAAAGCTTCCCCAGCTGCTGTGCTCGGCCGGGATCGGGTTTTGTTTCAGCCAGTTCCCCACCGCGTACTGGTAAAAATCGTCCTGCGGGCGGACCGAGCTGTCGATATTGTTCAGATCCAGCGGTTTCATATTGTTTTGGCAGCCGGACAGGAGCGCCGCCGCCAGTACCAATTCTATCAGAAATACGCGTTTAATTGAAATCATGGCTTGCGTGCCAGAATGGAAACGAACATCGGGATCTCAATGCGCGAAGAATCTTCCGCCTTTTTACGCGGACCGGACTTGCTTATCCGGTGGGATATCCATTCCTCAAGATCAATGACCGCCAGACCGCACGACCTCAAGACCTTGAAATACTCGGATAAAGGGCGATGATAAGTATAAGTGATCTGGTCGGGAGCGTAGCCGGGATGCATCCGGATGGGGACCTTGATCTGCGACATATACCTATCCACACGGCGGTACTGGGTGTCCTTTTTGTGGTCGAATCCCCAGTGGCTGTTCCTGGGGACGCGGAAACAGGGATGGAGCGTGACGAAAAGGAACCGCCCTCCCGGCTTGAGCACTCGCGATATTTCCGAAAGTACCGGAGCGATCGGGTCGATGTTCTGCAGCGCCATGATGCTGGCGGCCGAGTCGAAAGTCCCGTCCTGGAACAATTTCATGGAGGCGGCATTCACCACCGCGTATTTAATATCCGGCGAACGTTTTTTTGCGGAATCGATCAACCGCTTCGAAGCGTCGATCCCCACCACCTCCGCCCCTGCCTCCGCCAGCTTTCGGCTGAACACTCCCTGCCCGCAAGCGACATCGAGGACCTTTTCCCCTTTTTGCGGAGCGAGCATCCTCAATGCGCCGGGAATGATGACATTGCGGTGGTAGTCCGATCCCTCGTCTCCCACCAGCCCGTCATACCATTCGGCCACTTCGTTCCAGCCGGTTTCTTTCGGCCTGCGCGTTTTTCTATCCATCTGATGTTAAAATGATAGCATGCAAAAGATGGCCGCTCAATTGTTTTGCGTCCTGCTGGTCTGCCTTACGGCTTGCTCCACCGCGGCATTGCCGGTAAAATCCTATCTTCCAGTCCCATTCCTCTGCCAGGCACCGTACGGGAACTGGAGCGAACCGTGGCAGGACGCCTGTGAGGAAGCGTCGATCATCATGGCCATACATTATATAAAAGGCACTCCGTTGACCCCGTCATCCGGTGACAAAGAGATACTCTCGCTGGTTAATTACGAAATGGAGAATTACGGCGGGCATTTTGATCTAACCGCGGAAAAGACCGCCCGGCTGGTTAAAGAATATTACGGTATCAGCCCGGAGGTGCGGTTCAAGTTCACCGTGACCGACATCAAAGAGGAACTGGCTAAAAAGAACATCGTGATCGCCCCCATGGCGGGAAGGATGCTCGGTAACCCGTACTACACCCCGCCCGGCCCCGCCTACCATTATATGGTCTTCCGGGGCTATGACGACCGGACCGGCCAATTCATCACTAACGATTCAGGCACCCGGCACGGGCTGAATTACCGTTATAAATACCTGACGGCATATAACGCCATCCACGACTGGACCGGAAACAAGGCGACCATCCCACGCGGCAAGAAGGTAATTATCGTATTCCCCAAAACCTCGATCTGAATGATCTCCGTACCAGCTAAAATTCCCGAACTATCAACGGATCATCGGATATCCGAATATGCTTTTATGCTTTTATCCGTTTATCCGTTGTTTATCCGATGATAGGAACCAACTGAAATTCCCGATCGGAATTGACGATATATATGTAGAGGGATTCAAGACCTCTTATTTGGTTACAACTAAGCCGGGACGCCTGTTCCCCGGCTTTTTTGTTGGCATGCCCTTCTGCTTGCCTCGCCATACTTTCAACGGATATCCCAACGGATCATCGGATATCCGGACCTGCCTTTATGCCTTTATACCGTATCCGTTTATCCGTTGTTTATCCGATGATAGGATCCGCTTATCCGTTTTATTATCCTTGATAGATCATCCGTTGATAGCCCCCCTTGCAGTACCGGCCGCACCGAAGTAAAATCACAGCATGAAGACACTTACTGAATATCTGTATTTCACCACCCGCGAAAAGCGCGAGATCGTTAATATCACTTCACAGATAGAAGAGATCGTGGACCGTTCCGGGATCAAGGAAGGAATGCTCCTGGTATCGGCCATGCACATCACCGCCTCCATCTTTGTCAACGATGAGGAACCGGGGATAAAAAAGGACTTTTTGGAATGGGCGGAGCGGCTGGCCCCTTTTAACCTTGATTATAACCATCACCGGACCGGGGAGACCAACGGTGACTCTCACATGAAGTCGATCCTTTTTAATCATGAGGTCGTCCTTCCTGTGACCAAAGGCAAGCTGGACTTTGGTCCCTGGCAGCAGGTATTTTACGGCGAATGGGATGGCCAGAGAAAAAAACGGGTGATCGTAAAAGTGATGGGGGAATGAACTGATCCTGCGAACTCTGTAAACCCGCCCCGCCGCCAATTATTGCCCCAGTAAATAATCAGATAATCTGAAATTCCCGGCCGGAATTGACGATATATATGTAGAGGGGATTCAAGACCTCTTATTTGGTTCAATTAAGCCGGAGCGCCTGTTCTCCGGCTTTTTTGTTGGCATAAACACCCCATCTATCAACGGATATTCCAACGGATCATCGCATATCCGGACATGCCTTTTATCCGCTTATCCGTTTTATTATCCGTTGACAGGAACAGACTAAAATTACCGCCGGAATGCCTAAACTATCAACGGATATTCCAACGGATCATCGCATATCCGGACATGCCTTTTATCCGCTTATCCGTTTTATATCCGTTGATAGAATCCGCTTATCCGTTTTATCCGTTGATAGAATCCGCTTATCCGTTTTCTTATCCGTTGATAGGATCCGTTGATAGATCATCCGTTGATAGTGCTATACTATCTGTATGGCCCGTTTTAAGACTTTGTTCCTGGTATTGATCATCCTGGCGCTGATCGCCTACCGTCTGTTCTTCTATGTCCCGGGAGGCATAGTGATAGAAAAGAAGATAAAGACCTCACGGTTCGACATGGTCTATCCCCAGATATCGCACTCCACCGACGAGGCAACAAAGAACGCCATTAACCGGTTGTTGTATTCGGAAGCGTTCCAGTTCAGCGAGGACAAAGACCTGACAAAGGACGAGCAAAAAGATAGCAACTATTATGTCAGGTCGTATATCAAACGCTACACCCCGCCGATATTAAGTATAAGGTACGATGAATCGTTCATGGCATTGCACATGGCGCATCCAATGAACGGGGTGCGGGCGGTGACGATAAATGCCGACAACGGGCGTGTCTACGCGTTAAAGGACCTGTTCGTTAAAGGCGTTGACCATAAGGCGGTATTGAACGCCGTTACCTCCGCCATTCTGCAAAAGAAAGGCGAAGTCCTTCTCTATCCTTACGCAGGGATCACCAAAGACCAGGAATTCTACCTGACCAACAATTCGTTGGTGATATTATTCCAGGAATATACTTATACCACCCACGCAGAGGGCGCGCTGGAGATCCCTGTCCCGTTATCGGATATCAAAGACAAGCTCGATCCCCTTTTCCGCTGACCGGTTCGATCGCGTCCTATCCGTTTATCCGTTCAAATATCCGTTGATAGCCCGGCGTCCCGGGTCGCGACAAGGTTCGCCCCGGAGCCGAGGATATTTGCGGCGATCACATCTCCGGTCCTGACCGGTCTTGCCAGTACGATCTTTTTGATTTCTTCCATCGCGGCAAAGAGCTGGCGCTTGGGGATCGGTTTGTCGGTGCGTACCGGCACCATCTTGATCTCCAGCCCGGCGGCGATGACGGTCGAGGAGAGAACGCGCAACGGATTTTCGACCTCCTGCCGGCCGTAAGCGTCCCCTTTGGGGCATTTATTGCCGGACAGCCCGATCACCTTCCCCTCTTCCACGTTCACCTCCAGTTGACACCCCTGCGGGCATTCAATGCAGGTTATCTTCTTGATCACTTTGCCGCTCCCAGGTATTCCGCGGCCGACTTTCCCGCCTTGATGCTGTCGGCGGTGACCCCGTCCACCAGGTCATAGATCTTGAACGAATTGCCGCAGACGAAGATGCCGGGGATGGAGGTCTTATTGACTACCGCCGTTACCGGCGTGTTTGACTTTTTGTCGATCGTCGCTCCCGCCATCTCGATCAGTTCGTTCTCGGGTATCAGGCCAACCGAGGTCAGGAGGGTATCGCATTTTATCTCGAACCGGGTGCCGGGCTTTTCGTTGAACGAATCGTCGACCTCCGCCACCTCCACCTTTTCCACCCGGTCGCGCCCGTGCACCGCCGCGATCTTATGGCTTAAGTAGAGAGGTATCTCGAAGTCCTCCAGACACTGGACAATATTGCGGACCAGTCCGCCCGACTTCTTCTGGATCTCGATCACGCCTTTCACCTTTGCCCCTTCGAGCGTGAACCGCCGCGCCATGATGAGGCCGATATCTCCCGAGCCGACGATCACCACTTCGCGCCCGGGGAGCAGACCCTCGATGTTGATCATTTTTTGCGCCAGTCCGGCGGGGAACACCCCGGCCGGGCGCGTGCCGGGAATATGGACCATTTCCCGCGTCCGCTCGCGGCAACCGGTCGCCATGATCAGCGCTTTCGCCTTCACTTCTTCCAGCTTACCCGGTTTGAGATAAGTGACGATCCGATCGGCCGTCAACTTCACCGTGAACGACCGGAGACTGACCTCGATCTGGGGGTAGGTCCTCACTTTCTTGATGAACCGGTCGGCGTATTCGGGGCCGGTAAGGTTCTCGCGGAAGTAGCGGAGCCCGAATCCGGAGTGGATGCACTGGTTGAGGATGCCGCCCAGGTACTGGTCCCGTTCGATGATAAGAACGTCTTTCACGCCGTTCTCGCAGGCGGACATCGCCGCCGCCATTCCCGCCGGCCCCCCGCCAACTATAATCAATTCTCTTTCTTTCATATTCGCATTACACTTTTCGCATTACGCATTACGGATTACGGTTTACGCGCTCTTCTTTGACGATCTCCGTCCCCTCGCCCCTTTTAGTGATCCCGGTGAACGGCAGTCCGAGCTCCTCGTGCATGATCTTCATGATCCGGGTAGTGCAGAACCCGCCGTGGCAGCGTCCCGCCTGCGCGCGGGTGCGGAACTTGATCCCGTCGAGCGTCCTTGCCCCGCGCTTTATCGCGTCGCGCACCTCTTTGGCCGATACCATTTCGCAGCGGCAGACGATATCGCCGTAGGCCGCATCTTCCGCGATCAGTTTTTTGGTCCTGGACCAGGGAACGGCGAACAGATGAACGCTGGGCGCGCGGTATTTTTTGAAGAACCACTTTTTCCGGAGCGGAAGGCCCGCTTTGCCCAGCAGACCGACGACCATTTTTACCACCGCCGGAGCGGCGGTAAGGCCGGGCGATTGGATCCCGGCGACATTAATGAACCCCGGCACCTGCGCTTCGTGACGGATGATGAAATCATCCCCTGCCGCCGGCCGCAGGCCGGCAAAATAGGCGATGATATCGCCGGCGTCAATGGTCGGGATCATCTTTCTTACACCATCGAGCACCTTCGCCAGCCCGGCGTCGCTTGTGGACTTGTCTTCCTTGTCATCGATATCGTCGGCGGTAGGGCCGATCATCGGGTTGCCATCGGAGGTCTTGATGACCAATATCCCCTTTGAGCTCGGCGTAGGGAGCGGGAAAAGGATATGGTTGACGATTTGCTCGCGCTTCTTGTCGAGCAGGAACTCCTCCCCTTTCCTCGGCCTTATCTTGAAGCCGCCTACCCCTACCATCGCCGAGATCTCGTCGGCGAACAACCCGGCGGCGTTGACCAGGTATTTGGAAAAAAGCGTTCCCTTTGAGGTGGAGATCTCAAAGCCGTCAGTGGTTTTTTTTATGTTCGATACCTTGCTCGAGGTAATTATCTCGGCGCCGTTATTTTTGGCGTTCTCCGCCAGGTCGTATACCATCCGGTACGGGCTGATGATCCCGGCGGTCGGTGCGTAAAGCGCGGCGACGGCTTCCCGGCTCAGGTTCGGCTCGTGCTCCGCCAGCCAGTCGCGGCCGACGATCGCGAGGCCGGGGACGCCGAGCTGTTCCGCGTCTTTCTTGATCTCAAGCAGGCGCGGTATATCGGCTTCGCTGAAGATCACGATCAATTCGCCGACCTCTTTGAAATCGACCCCCAGCTCTTTGGCGATCTGACGGGTTAGCCGGTTCCCTTCGACGCAGAGCGCGCCTTTGAGGGAATCGGGAGGGTTTTGCGTGCCGGGATGGATGATGCCGCTGTTGGACTTGGAAACGCCGAAAGCGAGCTCGGCCTCTTTTTCGACCAGCGCGATCTTAAGCCGGTAGCGGGAAAGCTCGCGGGCGACCGACGCGCCAGTGATCCCCCCGCCTATAATGACTACATCGTACGGATTACGCATTACGGATCACGCGTTACGGTCTTTGCGACCGCTTCTTTCCATCCTTTATAAAGAGCGTCCGCTTCCGCTTTCTTCATGGCGGGCTTGAAGCCGCGCTCCTTTCGCCAGAGCTTTTTCACTTCGGCGGTGTTTTTCCACAATCCCGCTCCCAACCCCGCCAGGTACGCCGCCCCCAGTGAAGTGGTCTCAATTATCTTTGGGCGGATCACGCCGATGCCGAGGATCCCGGCCTGAAACTGACAGAGGAAATCGTTGGCGACCGCTCCCCCGTCTATCTTTAAGTCCATGGTCCTCAACCCCGAGTCCTTTTTCATCACTTCCATCACGTCGCGCGTCGAATAGCACATCGCCTCGAGCGTGGCGCGGACAATGTGTTCGCGCGTGGTCCCCCGCGTGATACCGGTGATCGTCCCCCGCGCATCCGGGTCCCAGTAAGGGGCGCCGAGTCCAACGAACGCGGGAACGAAATAGACGCCGCCGTTGTCCTTAACCGCCATCGCCATCTTTTCGGAATCGGGCGCCGTCTTGATGATCTGCAGTTTGTCGCGCAACCACTGGATGGCCGCCCCGGCAATGAAGACCGATCCTTCGAGTATATATACCGGCTCCGCTTTGGGGCCGCAGCCGAGCGTGGTGATCAACCCGTGTTTTGACGACGGGCGCTTCTTCCCCGTGTTCATGAGGATAAAACAGCCGGTGCCGTAAGTGTTTTTAATGGTGCCGGGAACGAAGCATACCTGGCCGAAAAGCGCCGCCTGCTGGTCGCCCGCGATCCCAAGGATGGGGATCCCGGCGGGAAGCTTGCCGGTCTTCACCGTCCGGCCGAAAAGACCGGACGAGTTCTTCACTTCCGGCAACATCGATCCGGGGATGCCGAACAGCTTGAGCAGGTCTTTGTCCCATTCGCGCCGGTCGATGTTATAGAGCATGGTGCGTGAGGCGTTGGTGTGGTCGGTGGCGTGCGCCTCCCCCCCCGTCAGCTTCCACAACACCCAACTGTCCGTCGTCCCAAAACACAAATTCGCATTACGCTTTACGCGTTCCGAATTACGCAATATCCATTCTATCTTCGTCGCCGAAAAGTAGGCGTCGATCGGCAGGCCGGTCTTTTTGCGAATCAGCTCCGCCATCCCTTTGCGGGCGTTAAGTTCCTTGCAGCGTTGGGCGGTGCGGCGGCACTGCCAGACAATTGCATTGTAGACCGGCTTTCCGCTCTTGCGGTCCCACACCACCGTCGTCTCCCGCTGGTTGGTGATGCCGATGGCGGCGATATCTTTGGGGTCGATCTTGGCAAGAACTTTCTGGATGCTGAGGTTGACGCTCTGCCATATCTCTTCCGGATCGTGCTCAACCCAGCCGGGTTTGGGAAAGTATTGCGGGAACTCGCGGTACGCGCTCGCAACCTTGTTCCCTTTTTTGTCGTAAACGATGGCGCGGCTGCCGGTGGTACCCTGGTCGATGGCCAAGATATATTTCATGATCTCTGGTTGAGCCAGAAGAGAATATCGCCGAAGACCTGTTCTCTCCCCTTCTCGATCGAGAGGGCGTGGTACATGCCGGGATATTCGATCTTGTTCTTGTCCTTGAGCTTGAGCGAATCGAAAAGCTTGCGGGTTTCGCGCGAGTCGACCAGCATGTCCACCCCCGCCACCAGGAACAGGACCGGCGCTTTTAATTTGTCTTTCAGTTTCCACGCTTTCATCTGCGCGGTCAGGTTGTTCCAGAGCATTTTGGATGACGCGAACCGCGATTCGCGCGGGTCGGCGTCCATCGCCCGCTGATATTCGTAATCCCGGGTGCACATGGCGGAGGTGAACGGCATGCTCACCTGCTTTCTTGGATTGAAAAGGAGCGAAGAGAAGATATTGATATAATCGCCGGTCGAAAAATGCATTCCGTTCTTGAACGCGGGAGAAATTAGAACCGTCCCCGTCAGCTCATCGGGATGGAGGGCGGAAAAGATGAACGAGATCAGCCCGCCCATGCTCTCGCCGAGAATGAAGACCTTTTTCCCCGGGTTCTCGATCTTGATCAGCTGGAGGAGTTCCCGGATATCGCGGTAGTAAAGATCAAAGCTGTCTACATGGCCGCGGACCTGATCGGGGGTTTCACCGTAACCTTTTAGCTCCACCGCGTAGGAGGAGTATTTGTTCTTCAGGAGAAAATCGGCAAGGAACTCCCAGCGGCCGTTATGCGCTCCCATGCCGTAGACCAGCAGGACGATGGCGCGCGGGCCGTCAACGCCCCACTTGCGGTAAAGGACATCGGTTCCGGGAACGGTCAAAAGTCCGGGCATGTTTCACCTCACTGATGTTTATGCAGATTGCTGTGCCTGATGCCGTAAGAGAAATAAACGACCAGCCCCAGCACCAGCCAGATCACGAAACGGTACCAGCTGATCATCGGGAGCCCGGTCATCAAGAAGATGCAGCAGCCAGCGCCGAGCAAAGGCGTGATGGGACTGAACGGGACCTTGAACCCGCGCGGAAGGTCCGGCTCCCGGTATCTCAGGATTATGACGCCGAGGCAGACCAGGACGAACGCGAAGAGCGTGCCGATGTTGGTGAGGTCGACCATCTCCTCGATGTTGGTGAACGCGGCGAAGAGCGCGATCAGCACGCCGGTGATGATAGTGGTGACATACGGCGTGCGGAACCGGTGGTGGACCCGGGAAAAGAACGAAGGGAGCAGGCCGTCGCGCGCCATGGAAAAAAAGATCCGCGCCTGCCCCATCATCAGCACGAGCAATACCGCTATCTGCGCGATCACCGCTCCCACCGCCACCACTCCGGTGGCCCAGTTGAGGTTGATGTACTGCATCGCCAGCGCCAGCGGTTCCGCCTTCTGGTGCGAGAGCGCGTTCTTTAAATAATCGAACGGGATGATGCCGGTGAAGATGGCGGTAACGGTCATGTAGATGATGGTGCAAATGATGAGCGAGCCGATGATGCCGATCGGCAGATCGCGTTTGGGATTGCGGGTCTCTTCCGCCGTGGTGGAGAGGCAGTCGAACCCGATATAGGCGAAGAAGGCGATCGCCGCTCCCGCTTTGATCCCGGCAAAACCGTTGGGGGCGAACGGCACCCAGTTGCCCGGTTTCACGAAGAACGCGCCGACCAGGATGAAGAACGCCAGCACCAGCAGTTTGGTGATGACGATCCCCATGTTGAACCGGGCGCTCTCCTTGATGCCGCGGAAAAGTATATAGGTAAGCACGGCGACGATGAAGATGGCGGGGAGGTTGTGCGCGATCGCCCACTGGGGAACGATGATGCCGAAACTGCGTAGCAGACCTATGAAGTAGCTCGACCAGCTGATGGAGACTGCGATGCTCCCCACCCCGTACTCCAGCATCAGGTCCCAGCCGATGATCCAGGCAATGATCTCGCCGAAAGTGGCGTAAGAATAGGTGTAGGCGCTGCCGGAGATCGGTACCAGCGACGCCAGTTCGGCGTAGCAGAGCGCCGCGAATCCGCACACCACCGCGGTGATGGCGAACGAAAGGATGAGCGCGGGCCCGGCGCCGGGACGGAGCGCGTCGCCCGCCGCCGCGGTGCCGACGGTGGCGAAGATACCGGCCCCGATGATGACGCCGATGCCGAGAAGGATCAGGTCGAACGGCCCCAGCACCTTTTTGAGCCCGTGGAGCGGATTATCGCTTTCGGAAAGGATCGATCTTAAGTTCTTGGTACGAAGTATCCGGTGCGGGAAAACGCTCAGTTTTTTAAGCATGCGACCTTAACGCGTTCGCCCACCAGATCACCTGGTCGATGAATTTATCGGCGAACGGCTTCATCGGCTCAAAGAGATCGGAAACATCCCCTTCTTTGCGGGCGGAAGCGTCGCGGAAAGTTTGGACGGGGATGGAAAGGGTCGCTTCGATCGGGACCAGGTGCAGTTCGATCGCCACCAGCCGGAGCTGTTCCACCGACCGCGCCCCCATCACCCCGCCGTAGCTGACGAACCCTACCGGCTTGTTGTTCCACTCGGCGAACACGGTATCGAGCGCGTTCTTGAGAACGCCGGGATAGCCGTGATTGTATTCCGGCGTGACGATGATATAGCCATCCCCCTCGCCGATCTTGGCCGCCCACTTCTTTGAGATCTCGTTCGAATAATTCCCCTTAAGCATGGAAGGCGGCACCGCCTCGTCGTAGAACGGGAGGGGATAATCGCGCAGGTCGAGCAGCTCCGCTTCCACTCCTTCTTTGGCCTTGAGCAATCCCGCGATCCAGCGGCCCGGCTTTTCGCTGAACCGGTTCTGCCGCGTGCTGCCGAGAATGACCTGTATCTTCATGTTAGAACCTCACCACATGGCCGAGCCAGAAGACGAACGCGACGGCGATGACGTGCAGTATCCACCAGCCGGGACGGAAAAGCATGATCTTTTGCATTTTATTTCTCCTTTACTTCCAGATGATATTGCCGAGCGCGTAGACCATCGACCAGCCCGCCAGGTGAGCCAGCCACCAGCCGTTGTTGGGATACCTGAACCAGCGGCCTTGGGGAACGACATCGGTCGCGGAGTTGAGCAGCTCCAGGTCAAAGATCGCCTTCCCCATGGCAAAGTTCGCCCAGAGCATGAGGATATCGGGGAGCATGGTCTTAAAGAGCAGGTCGGCCGCGGAGACCGGGCCGGACATGTGTACGATCGAAAAATGGGCCATGGTGATGGTGCCGAGAATGACCATAAAGCCGTTAAGTACATACGCATAGGCAGAGGTCTTTTTAAACCAGAACATCAGCGGAACGATGACGATGCTGATGATGCCGGCGACGAACGGGATGAGGTTTTCGTCCTCGGCGAAGGGAGGATGGGTGCGGACATGCAGGAGCCAGCCGCCCAGCGCCAGCGCAACGAGCCCCGCGATCAGCGTAAGCTTCAACTGTTCCTTTCTTTTCATATGCCTCAATTATAATGGCGATTTTTTACGAATCAAGTTCTTTATGCTTTTTCTCTTACTTTCTTTCCCTTGATGGAAAGAAAGTAATAAAGAAAGATCAAGGCGATTTCGATTGTTCGCCTCCCTCTCCTCCGGCCCGTTATCCTCCCCAAGCTCGCCCCGCAAGGATTAGAGGGAGAGGGGAAATCTCCCGATGTGACCTGAGTGGGGTGTTTCACAATTGGGAGGGGCGGTGAGCTGCGGAGCTCACTCCGCCCACCGGAATAGATCTGACCATTCGTTTTATACCTGAGTTGCGGAGCAGCGAGGGCATACGAAGGTCGGGGGTCCAGGGGGTATCCCCCTGGTTGCTTTCTTTTCATCCACTTTTCTTTTCAACAAAAGAAAAGTGGAAATAAAAAGAGAATCGACTTTATGATATGATATCCCCCAGGAAAGATATAAATGACAAAACTGGAAGGCAAGAATTTATCGACAGTGCTCAAGTTCCAGAAGAACGAGATCAGCGAGCACATTATCTACCACCGGCTGGCGCAAATGGGGAAGAACGAGGCCAACCGGCAAACGGTGGAGAATATTTCCGCCGACGAGCTCCGCCACTATAACTCGTATAAGTCCCTCACCGGCCGCGACGTCCCCCCCGACCGCATCAAAATCTGGTGGTACCTGCTGCTGGGCCGCGTGTTCGGCATCACCTTTGCCGTAAAGCTGATGGAGAACGGGGAAAAAGGGGCGCAGGAAGCGTACACCGGGTTGATCGGCGTGGTGCCGGAAATAGAGAAGATCATCGCGGACGAAAGCCATCACGAGCGCGAGCTGGTAAAGCTGATAGACGAAGAGCGGCTCAAGTATATCGGCGCGGTGGTGCTGGGGATGAACGACGCGCTGGTGGAGCTTACCGGCACGCTGGCGGGCCTCACCTTTGCCCTGCAGAACGAAAAGCTCGTGGGAGTGGCGGGGTTGATCACCGGGGTGGCGGCGGCGCTCTCCATGGCCGCGTCGGAATATTTGTCGGCCAAGGTGGGGAGCGAAGCTTTGCATCCTTTCAAGGCGTCGGTCTATACCGGCATCACCTATTTTATCGTCGTATTTTGTCTGGTGCTCCCCTTTTTACTGCTGGCGAGCCCGTTCGTGGCGCTGGGGATGGCATTGGTCACGGCGGTACTGCTGATCGGGCTGTTCAACTTTTACTTTTCGGTGGTCAGGGAAGTCCCCTTTAAGCACCGGTTCGCGGAGATGCTGGCAATAAGCCTGGGAGTGGCGTTCTTAAGTTTTGTGATCGGGTTATTGATCCGGCAGTTTTTGGGAATTAACGTATAGGGATTATATTTCCGGCCGCGGATGACGTATCTCCATCCACTTTTCCGGGTTGGCCAGCGGTTTGAAACCGACTTTTTGATATACCCCGTGGGCGTCGGTGGTAATGAGCACCCACTGATAGACCTTTTTAAGCGATGGATGGTTAAGGATAAAACGGACCATCCCCTGCCCGATCCCTTTGCGCCGGTGAGCTTCGTCGACAAAGACATCGAGGAGATAGGCAAAGCGGGTCTTGTCGGAAATGACGCGGGAGTAAGCGACCAGTTGGCCTTTACCGGTGAAAGCAGCGACGATGAGGGCGGAATTATTGGCCCCTTTGGCGACCTCTTTATATTTGATCCCTTTGCTCCAGTAAGCGTTGGTGAGGAGCCCTGCCACTTTTTTAAGGTCGATCTTTTTACGGTCGTCGCTGATGTAATAATCCGGACCCAGTTGCTCTTTCATACAATGTCCTTCCTTATTCCGTCGCCGCTCCCATGAAATAGTCCTCGTTGAACACCACCCGGTCGAAGAGCAGGTACTTGGCGACGACGATAGTGGTGGTCGAGATCACGATCGACACCACGTAGTATAACCGCAAAAAGCCGGTCAATGCCACCACCAACAGGTAATCGGCGGCGATAAATAACAGCAGCGCCGCCGCGTAGGCCAGGAACCTTTGATTTTGCGAGGTGCGGCTGCGGAAGGTGACATGGAAGTTGTAGTAAAAGCTGAAGACGATCACCGCCACCAGCGATACCGGGTACGAAACGTAATAAGGGAGCTTGAGCAGGCCGGTAAGCAGGACGGTGATGCCGATCTTGACCGCGTAATTGAAGACCCCTCCGAGCAGGAAGAAAATCATTTTGGCCATGCTACCGCCTTTCCGGCGGCTTGCCGCTCTCCCATTTGCGCAGCAGGTACTGGACGTTCTCCATCAATTTGCGGTTGACCGCCAGGAGGTTGGCGACGAACGCGATCAGCATGGTCTCGAACCCGATGCCGAGCAGGATCGACGCCAGGATCAGCGACTGGACATGCCCGCCGGAATGGCCGCGGGCGAAAAAGTAAAGGTAGCGCAGACCGACGGCAAATCCGCAAAAGAAAAGGAGCGATCCGGCGGTCATGAAGAAACTGAACGGTCGGTAGACGACAAAGATCTTGAGGATGGTGCCGCCGGAACGGACCACATAAGAGAAGATGCTCTTTACCAGCCGCGACGGCCGTCCGGCGGGATTGACCCGGACGGGGACCGAGACCACCGCCATCCCCTTCTGTCCCGCCTGGATGATGGTCTCGAGCGTGTAGGTGTATTCGTTGAAAACATTGAGCTGGAGCGCCGCGTCGCGGCTGATGGCGCGGAAGCCGCTGGGAGCGTCGGGCACATCGGTATGGCTGACCCAGCGCACCACGGCGCTTCCGATCTTCTGTAAGAGCTTCTTTGCCGCCGAGAATTGTTCGATCTGGCCGGTGGGCCGCGCGCCGATGACGATGTCGGCCCGGCCTTCGGTTATCGGGGCAACGAGCAGCGGGATGTCGGCCGCGCGATACTGGTTATCGGCGTCAGTGTTGACGATCACGTCGGCGCCGCGCTTGAGGCAGGCGTCGAGCCCGGCCATGAACCCGGCGGCCAGTCCGCGGTGATGAGTGAACCTTACGACATGGTCGACGCCGCACTGTTTTGCGACCTCGGCGGTGCGGTCCGAACTGCCGTCGTCTATTATAAGCCACTCCACGCGGTCGAATCCCTTGACCTGGCGCGGCAGTTCTTTCAGCATGGCGGGCAGGCTATCCGATTCGTTATAACAGGGAATCTGGATGATCAATTTCATTTTATTGCGCTTCCGGAATATTTTATCACACGTCGGCCCCGGCGGCGGGCTATTTCCGGAAGATCGCGAATATGTTAGGATGGCCGGGTGAACAAGAAAATCGAACTCGCGATCGCGTTTTTGCTGATCGTATTTACGGCGCTGTTATTCTTCCGCGGAGCGATGGGCCGCGGCATGTGCTACGACGAGGTGAACAGGGTGAACAATATAATCCCCCTGCTCAACCATCACGCCCAGCCGTACGACCAGAGCATCTTTAGCCTCAGGTTCCACCGCTTCAAGGTCCCGCTCATGTACAAGCAATACATCAGCACCGTTTTTGTCCTCAAGTTCCTTCCGATCGGACTGTTCCATGATTACCGGACCGGAATCCGGGTCCTCTATTTTATCTACTTCGTACTTTTTGCTTTAGGGACTTACGCCATCGCCGCCAGATATCACCGCGGCTACGCGGCCCTGTTCACCATGCTGGCGATCACCTCCCCTTTCCTTTATCCCGACGTCACCATGAACTTCGCCACCATCGACCTGATCTTTTTGTTTACGCTGGCCGGCCACTTGCTCTATACATATTTCAAGAGCGGCGACGATTTGTGGTACCTTTTCCTGGCCGCCCTGGCCGGCGCATTCGCCTGCAATCTCTATTTTTACAATTCCTGGGTGATCGCGGCGTTCCTCATCGCCAGTCCGTTCTTTTTCCCGGAGCAGTGGAAAACGGTCCTCTCGTCGCCCCGCCGCATTGGGGTGGCCTGCGCCGGGATCTTTATCGGCCTGTTCAACTTTATCGCCTACAATCTGGCCAGAGGGTTCCCGACCGTGCGGCCGCTTTTCGAAAGGATATTCAATCCCCGGGCATACAACACGCACCCCATCGACTACAAGGTATCTCGTCCGTTCCTGGAAGATATTGTCTGGAAGGCCCATCTTATTAAGCACTATCTCGGCGGGCACTTATTTATTTATCTTATACTGCTGGCGGCTCTGGCCGCGCTCTATTTCCTGATCGTCCGCCTCATCGTCCGGTCGGGCCGGTGGGCGGAGCTCAGGGGATACCTCATCCCTCCCGCCGCTTTGCTGATCACGCTGGCGTTCATCCTTATCAGCCCCAACACCACCCGGAGGGAGCATTACTACCGGCTGGAACCTTTCCTGGCGCTCGCTTTTGTGATGCCGCTGCCGCTCGCCAAAAAGCTATTCCCCGACCGTTCGTTCATTATCAAAGCGGCGCTGATACTGCCGCTGCTTCTGCTCGCGCTTAACGGCTGGACCTCGAACGATCAGATCTCGCATTATGAACAGGTGGACAAGAACATCTATTTCAGTCCGGCGATCTACGCCCTCAACGACTACATCGACCAGCGCGGGATCGACAGCTCGGACATCGTCCATACGCAATGGGGAATGTTCACGCAATTGTATTTCCTTAACCGGGGTGAATACCGGATCGTGGGGGACCGGCTGACATATCAATTGCTGGGGGCGAAGAACGACGCGGAAAGGTTCGGCGCGCTCCGGGATTTCTTCGCCTCCGACCGCGCCCCCACCGGCGAGGCGCTCTACTTCCCGGTCTATGCCAAGACCCCGAAAGACGACCCTTTCTTCAAGTTCATCGGCGCGTACGGCGGCAAGTTGAGCGTCGCCGAACGGTTCCGCAATAAGAACGGGACCGCTGATGTGATATTGCTTTACCGCCTCGACCGGGCGCCGGAATTCATCGCCCGCGTAAAACGCTCGGGCGTCGCCGCGCCGCATTCATAAAATGTAGTATAATCCCTTATGCTCAGATCGATCAGCCTGCTCCTGGTCAGCTTCATCTTGATGAACGGCCTGCCGGTCATTGCCGCCGAGCCGGTCCAGCATCTATACCTCGATAATTCGGTGCGGACGGTGATCCTCACGGCCGACCGGAAAGACCTGCGGCCGGAAGCGGCCGAGTTCAGGGATTTCCGCAATCAGTACGCCATCTTCTGGACGGCGGTCATCATCACGCTGGTCGCTTACGGATATTCGAGGGGAAAATAAGGGGGATCGATGAAACATATATCCATATTACTGATCGCGCTGACCCTCCTCAACTGCCCGGCCGCTTTCGCCGCGCGTCCGCTATTGACCCGGAGCGGGACGCTGGAGACGAGCGAGGTCTGGTCGGGAGAAGTGAAGGTGGACGGCGATGTTACCGTTCCCAAAGGGGCGGCGCTGACGATCGAACCGGGAACAAAGTTCCAGTACGACCGTGAATACAAGCTGATCGTTTACGGGACTTTGAATGTCGGCGGTGCTTCGCTGGGTGAAGGAAAGTACGATGTTATCCCGCTCGACCCGAGGACGCGGATAATAAACGTCACCCCCTATCCGATCGACACCACCAGTCTGCGCGACGAGTTCAGGATATTCAGGATACAGTACGCCATACTCTGGACGGTGCTGGTATCGAGCCTGATCTATGTGGTCGCCCACCGGTGATCTTTTGATGAAGCGGATAACGGCCGCGTCCCTTATCTTATGCCTGCTGGCGCCGGCGGCGATGGCGGCGGGCAATGCCGCGCCCCGGGTCTATCCGATCTCGCAATTCAACAGCATCGAGGTCTTGAGCATCGACCGGCCGACGACGATCCACCTCCCCGCTTCGGCGGAGGTGCTGGTGGTGGAAGAATACCAGCCGAAGACCGATTATCTGGAGGAAGAGGTGCGGGCTTACAATTACCAGCAGACCGGCTACTGGCTGGCCGCGGGCGTTATTATGGTATACATCTGGCTGCACCGATGACAAAAAAACTATTTTGCTTCATGTTGATACTGGCGTTGGTCTCGCCGCTGGCGGCGGCGAATGAGCTGGCCGTTCCGGTGGAAAGCGCGACGCCGGAAACGATCACGGTACATCCGTATAGCGCAGACCTGACAGGGTTGAAGAACGAGATCAGAAGCTACCGCGAGGCGTACCTGGTGGTGCAGAGCATAGTGGTGATCGGCCTGATCTCGGCTTTGGCCACCCGGAGATGATGGGGAAACATTAATTACGAATTATAGTATCGCCCTGCCTGCCGGAGAATGTGGGGGTTGGCGGGGAATTGATCATTAGACTAAATAGGGAATAGTTCTCTGTAAGAAATTTAAAAATAGTCATAAATATCTGCTATTAATATTCAATTCAACATTTTTTTATTGGACATTAACAACGTTTGCTAAATATTCTTTAATCTTAAATCCTGAATATTCCGGCTTAAAATGAGTACTCTGACTTATATATGTTGAACCCGAAGAAAATAGTTTGCTCAACCCAACTCTTATTTCTCCAACATCCTCCTTTCCTTTACCATACACAGTACCAGCATATATTAATTTATTGTTGGCATTAACCTCCTTATGTTGTAACCATTTCATATTCTGCGGATGATACCCAAATCCCAAAAAAAACATAGTTTCGGCTTCTTTTAGTCGTTTTTTTATATGTTCATAAAGTACATCTTTTGATGCCTCATGATATGTTCTAATCATTTCAACAATGTTACATATTTTATTAATATTGATATATGGATTATCTTTGTTACTTAAAAGCTTATTAAAACACTCACATATCGATTTATCATCATTTATTTGCAATTGTTGTCTCATTGAAAGATCCAATATAGCTGAAAATAAATTTTCAACCCTAATTGGCTCATATTCATTATCAACCCCTAATGCTTTAGGCTGCCATGACAATCTCCCTAATTGTCCATAGACATGATGAATCAATAAATTGCCATTAATTATTTCTGACGCATTTCCGGAACTCATAGATTGGACACTATTTAACAAGTAATATTCAAAAGATCTATCATAATTAAAGGAAATAATTGTTAACTTACTAAGATTATTGCCTATATCATCATAAATCTTAGTCCACAAACTATTGTACCAGCCCCGCGTCAGAGACAAACAATGATCAATTGGATACGGCAATCGACCCTGATATCGATGCCCCTCCCCCACTTTATCTATTGTATAGAATAATCTCTCCCGTTTTTCGTACACTGAAATCACCATTACAATTAATATTTTCCCAATTATGGCCAATTCCTCAAAGCCCTCACTATTTTTATCTAGAAAATCATCGATTGATGCCGCATTCGATCTGATAAGACGTAATTCAAATTCCTCAACCGCTTTACGGATGATTTCTAAATAATTTTCTATGATTTGATCATACCTCGATGTTACAATTTTCTTGTTTTGTATATAACAAAAAGCTATATAAGCAATAAAGTTTTTAATCAATTTAATATTTCCACACAACAGATTGCCCTTGAGAATATTAACAATATCTTGTAATAATTCTTCACCAGAAGGAAACCCATAATCCATACTGGCACCAGCTCCTAAAACCAGAACGGTTTTTTTGTTTATCATATCTATATATTTCTATTTCCCCCACCCCACCGTCTGTGCAAAAATGACTTCCTTGATGAAGTTAATCATTTAACCCTCACTTTTTCCTGCCATCCTTCCATACGCCACGAACGCGGCCAGGAAGGCGGGGATAATACCCCAAAGCAATCCCGGAAACCCGGAATACTGTGCAAACAGCACACAGCCCAACAGCGACAGCACCGCCAGGCAGATCGCCGAGAGCGCGGTCGCTCTGGGCCATAATAGCCCCACTGCAAACACGACCTCAAGCGCACCGTAAGCTATCCATACCGGAATGGGCAAACCCTGAGCCCAGGCACTTTTGATCAATTCATAATTGGACATCACATATATACCGCCGATAATGTTCCACAACGCCAGCAAGCCCTGAAGCAACCAGAGTAGAATGTTCATGTATTAACTCCTTTTCCCCCACCCCACCGTTTGTGCAAAAAGGACTCGCTGGTCGGAGCGTAGCTTCAATTTTTCGTGCAGGGCTTCCTTTTGACAGTTGTGGAACCAGGCCGCCAGGCCTTGTGAGGCAGTAAATAAAGCGACATTGGCCGCGATCCAGCCGGTAGCAACATAATAATATGCTTTTTGCACCTCCGGGTTGCGCAAACCCGGCTCCTGGTATCCTTTCGTATATACCAGTTTATCTATATCCACTACGTAGATGATCCGCACCGGAGGGTTCGCGCTGACCGCGTCCTGCCCTTTGTTTATCGCCAGCGCGCGCAGATCCCCCGCAACAACGGGTACCAGCCGGTGAGGGACCGCTTCATAAAGATATACCCCATCCTCCATCGCCACATAAAGGTCGATCTCCTGCGAATTGCTGGCCGTGCTCGCCGTCCGGCCGGGGATCCCATCGGGCCCTTTTTTACGGTTAACGCCGAACGCCGCCCAGAGGAGATCAGAGAGAAGCTGGAGAGGAAGCTTTTTACCGCTTATCTCGCGAACGGTGCGCCTCGCCTTCAACGCCGCCAGCACGCTCTTGCCGCCCGTATCCTTCGGCGCGGGGAGCTTGATCGGCTTTAGGTCTTTCATGATACCGGTATTATAGACCTTTTAACGGGGAAAGGGATAGGGATGAGAAGAAATCGCCGGACATTATAACTCACCCCCTTTGTCCCCCTCTCTTAAAAAGAGAGGGGGATATCCCAATGTGACCTGAGTGGGGTGTTTCACTATCGGGAGGGGTGGAGAGCTGCGGAGCTCACTCCGTCCATCGGAATAGTTACGACAAATCGTTTTACACCTGAATTGCGGAGCAGCGAGGGCATACGAAGGTCGGGGGTCCAGGGGGACACCTCCTGGTTGCTTTCTTTTCATCCCCTTTTCTTTTCAACAAAAGAAAAGGGGAAAGAAAATATCAATTCAAAATTTGAGATTATTTGTATCCGATAAAGAACAGCCGCTTGAAGGGGAAAAGGACTTTGCCGTCCTTTTGCGCCGGGTATTGATTCTTGACCTCTTCCAGTATCTCGTCCTCCAACGCCTGCCGGTCCGCTTTGTCCGCCAGCCGGTCAAGGTACGGCATTAGCGCGGTCCCTCTTATCCATTCGATCACCGCCAGATGCGAACCGAGGATGTGGAAATAATCGGTCTCCCACAGATCGATCCTGCGCACCTCCCCCGCCAGCAGATCGTAATAGAAGTTGGGATTGTGGTAGGTGAAGAGATCGGAACAACCGCCCAGCGCCTTGTTCCAGCGGCCCTTTCCCGTAATGTGCTCAATGATCTTCCCGATCGCCATGTTCTGGAACCGCGGGGTCTGCACCGCGATCGTTCCGCCAGCTGACAGCCAGCCAAAAAGCGTCTTGAACAGTCGCGTATGGTCGGGGATCCACTGGATGGCGGCGTTGGAAAATATCAGGTCGAACTTGCGGCCGGGAGCGTAAGTCGTCGCGTCGGCAAGCACCCAGTTCTGCGCGGGATGGTCCGCTTTCGCCTTTTCTATCATCGCCGGGGAATTGTCGAGCCCCGTGAACTCGGCGTGCGGCCACCGTTCGATCAATATCTGGCCGCTGTTCCCCGGCCCGCACCCCACATCGATTATGCACCTGGGCGCAATGGCGGGCTCGATCCGCCCCACCAGGTCGATTGACGGCTGCGTCCGCTCGTTCTTGAACTTCAGGTAATGCTGCGGGTCCCAATCGCTCTTGTTTTTCATCGTTTCCACGTCACGACATCATCACTTCGGCCTCTTCGGAGGCGATCTGCCCGACGAGCTTTTCCGCTACCGCCTGCGGAGTGTCGATCGGCATCGCGCCCGGCCTGGCCGGCGCCGCCGCCCGGTCCTCGTGCATCCTCATCCCCACCGCGTTCTTCCCGAAGTTGGTGGCGGTCATGCGGGGATGGAAGACGCAGACCACGATCCCGTCCTTCTCCAGCTCCGCCCGCGCGGTGAGCGAAAGCGCGTTAAGCGCGTATTTGGTCGAAGCGTAAGAGCCGAGATTGGGGATATAGGATTTTGATACCATCGAGCTGACGTTAAGTATCATCCCCCCGCCCTGTTCGCGCATTTGCGGGATCACGGCCTGCATCGAGCGCAGGGGGCCAAAAACATTGAGCTCCACGATGGAGCGGTAGCCTTCGACTTCGACCTTCTCCACCGGTCCGTACTGCGCCTGCCCGGCGTTGTTAATTAGAATATCGATCCGGCCGAACTTGTCGACCGTCTTCTTGATCAGTGCGGTTATCTCTTCCGGCTTCCGCATGTCGGTCGGCACCGCCATTGACCCGGGAAGCTCGCTTTCAAGCTTCTTAAGCAGATCGGCGGAACGCGCCGCCAGCACCACCTTCGCCCCTTTCGCGGCCAGCCGCCGCGCGACCGCTTCCCCTATTCCCTCCGACGCTCCAGTAACGATCGCGACCTTGTCTTTTATTTCCATGTTCATCCCTTCCTTGCCGGTATTATAACCCAAAACCGCGCCGATCCCATGTTTTTTATCCTGTGCCGCCGCCCGGAAATATGCTATACTCCGGCATCATGAAGACGGTAAGGCTCGGCATTGCCGTGATCGCGCTGCTGGTCCCCGCACTCCTGCTTTCGGGCTGCAAGAGCACCCTGCTAGTGCGCAATGCCACCGTCGCCCAGATGATCCCTATCCTCAAGGATTACGCCGGTACCCACGGCTACAACATCACCTACGAGAACGACCAGACCGGTTCGTTCCGGCTAGATCTCGGCCCGGTGTACGTGGCCGGGACCACCTCGACCACCCGCACCAAGTCGGTCACCGTGACGCCGCCGTCCAAGGATCAGCCGATGACCTCGTACGAGGATACCACCTGGAACACCGTCAGCACGCCGGGGCACTACGACGAGGCCACCGCCATGGTGACGCTTATCCAATCGGACAACGACGTAGTGATCACCGTCGACGGCAACGACGCCGCCGGAAGCTCGATGAGCGACGTTCACTCTTATCTTGCCAGCTTCGGCTACACCGTGGAGGACAAATAAATGAATTACCGGTCAAAGGAGATCAGGACAGCTTTGGTGGCGTTACTGGCGGTGACGCTTTTCTGCGGACTGGCCGCGGCCGAGACCCGCACCTTCCGCCAGGTCCGGGACGTGGCGGTGACCGAACTCGGCAATGTCCGCCAGTTCGACGACAAAGCCGACCTTTTTGAGTTCACGTTCAACATCGACCAGGCAAAGAACACCATCACCCGCACCCGGGTCCAGCGGCTCGACCAGCCTGCTGCCACCAGCGATGCCACCGTTTACAATATAATGCAGAAAGGCGAATTGCTGGGGAGCCCCGCCGGCAATGGCGGCAAGGTACTGATCGCGATCCGCAGGGACGGCGGGGAGATACTGGAACTGGGACACCGCTTTGCCTTTACCATGCGCATTAGCCCGTTCTCGCAGGTGATCACCGGCATTTATCACCGTGAATTCGATCGGGACCACGAATATTTCCCGGGCGGCCACGGCCGCCGCGGCGAACACCGTCCGATCCGTTAGAACCTGAAGCCGGCCAGCGCCGATAGTCCGCTGTTCGATGGGCTGAACCCGGTGCGCACCTTGCCGTAACCGACCTCGATGAATAATTGCCCCGAACTGAGCGTCCCCGCTTCGAGCCCGAAATACGCCTCTCCCCCGATCGATCCGCTGCCGCCGCCGGTGGTCCAGGTGTCAAAGTTTATCCCGCCTCCGATGTACGGATTTATCCCCGGCGTGTACGCGGGGTTAAGATGGTATACCGCTTCGGCTATAAGAAGATCATGCTGTCGCTCGATATCGTTCGCGTCCTTGCCGTCGGCGTATCCCGCGCCCAGGCGCAGGCTCGTTGCCGTCAGCCCGAACGGTTCGAAGAACCTAATCTCCGCGATCCCCGCCGGCAGTCCTCCGATGCAGCCGCCCGCCAATCCCATCTGGGTCGTCTTTTGCGGCGGCGGAACGCGCTTCGCTTCGACCACCGGCAACGGAGCGGGAACGGCCGCCGGAGCCTCCACGGACGGGACCACGATGGTGCTCTGTTCTATGATGACCGGCCGCTCGATGATCCTGCGCTCGGGAATGCTGATGACGCTGATACGGGACCCGACCATCCGCCTCGCGCCAAAACCGGGACGGACGCGCGCGAACCTTCTTCTGGCGGCGAACGCCGGGTTAAAAGCCGACAATATCACTACCGACAAGATCAACAGGGAGATTATTTTTCTTTTTTCCATTCTATTGCTCTCCAATGGTTTAGACAAACCGAGGAAAAAAATAGTTTCAAATACCGGCGGTGATACCGGAGAGAATCTTCCTGACATCGCCGCGGAACACCCCGCCATGATAGCAGATCACGGTTGCGATATCGTAGTTCAAAAGCTTTTTTACCGACTTCAGCGCCTGGTCCAGGTCCGCGGCGTTCTCCGGCGCCGGGCCGACCAGCTCGCCGCCGATCAACCGCAGCGCGTCCCCCGCCACCAGCGTCCGGCTCAGCTCGTGATAAAGGGATATATGGCCCGGCGTATGGCCGGGCGTGCCGATCACCAGGATCCCGCCGCAATCGGGAAGCGCTTCGCCGTCGGCCAGCGTCCGGTCCACTTTCGCCTTCGGCGGGTTGGCCATGATCTCCAGGAACTGCCGGCGCCGCTCTTCGGGCAAGGTCGCCAGGAACTTGTTCCGCGGCGACGGGTCGCCCTTTATCATTTTCTTTTCCCCTTCGATGTAAGGCTTGTCATCCGTCCCGCACAGCACTTCGATCTTCTTTTTAACGCTGCCGAGCAGGCCCGGTATATTGCCGATGTGGTCTACGTCCTGATGTGTGGCGATCACGCGGTCGATCTTATCCAGCGAACCCACCACCCGTTCCACCTCCGCCTTTAGCATCGGCAGCTGGCCGGGGAAGCCGGTATCGGCCAGAACTACCGACCGCTCATCGTAAAATAAAGTTGGATACACCGGGATCGGACGTCCCGTGGCGGCCGCCGCGACCTCGAGCATTTCCACCTTATCCGCTATCTTCATCTCCTCGCGCTCCTTTTTACAATACCACTTTGGGATACATGTACGCGCTGATGACCGATATCACCAGCGTGGCGGCGGACAGGATCAGCAGGTCCAGCGGGAGCCGGGAAATGTTCCCGGTCACGAGCAGGGAACGGAGACCTTCCGCCATATAGCTCAGCGGGTTCAATTTTGCCGCCGCCTGCAGCCACGGCGGCATGATGTTTATCGGATAGATGGCGTTGGAAGCAAAAAATAGCGGCAGGGTTATCACCTGCCCGATCCCCATGAACCGTTCGCGGGTCTTGACGATCGACGCGATGATCATCGAAAGCCCGGTAAAGAAACCGGCGCCGAGCATGGTGATGACAATTATCCCCAGCACGGTGGACGGCGTCCAGATGAGATGGATCTGCAGCAGCAGCGTGAAGAGGAAAATGATGACCACCTGGCATAGCCCGCGAAGTCCCGCCGAGATCATTTTCCCCCACACCAGCGCCATGCGCGGCGTGGGCGTCACCAGCAATTTTTGCAGCAGCCCCATGTCGCGTTCCCAGATGATCGAAAGCCCGTAAAAGATCGCCACAAATATCACCGACTGGGTCAGGATGCCGGGAGTGATGAACTGGAGATAGGTGTAACCGCCGGTCGGGATGGCCCGCACGTTGCTCAGCGCCTCGCCGAAAATTCCGAGCCAGAGTATGGGCTGTACCGCGCGGGTAATGAGCTCGGTCGGGTCGTGGACCAGCTTGCGCGCTTCCATTTCCGCGATCACGTAAGACTTGAAGATCACCTGCCGGAGATAATCGATCATCTCCGCTCCCTCCGGCGCGCCCTGCGGATCTCGCGGAAATTGCCGGTCTCCTGCAGCGAATTGCCGGTAAAGAAGATAAAGGCGTCCTCCAGCGTCGATCCCGGATCGCCGGTCTTCGCCTTCAATTCGGCCACGCTCCCGATCGCCGCGATCGCGCCGGCGTTCATCACCGCCACCCGCTCGCTCACATCCTCCGCCTCTTCCATGTTGTGGGTGGAAAAAAATATAGTGGTGCCGTAAAGGTCGCGGAGCTGCAATAAATGCTCCCAGACGTTCTGTTTGGCCACCGGGTCCAGCCCCGTGGTCGGCTCGTCCAGCAAAAGCACGCGCGGATGGTGCGTCATCGCCAGCCCGATCTCAAGCTTCCGGATCATGCCGCCGGAAAAGGTCCTCACCAGCGCGTCGGCGAACTTTTCGAGCTTCAGGAATTCCAGGATCTGCCGTACGCGTTCCCCGCGCTCCGCCGCCGGAATGTCGTAGAGCTTTGCCATCAGCATCAGGTTCTCGTACGCGGTAAGAGAACCGTCCACCGAGATCATCTGCGGCACATAGCCGATCGCCTTCCTTACCCCCGCCGGGTCGCGCGCGATGTCGTGCCCGTCTATGCCGGCGGTGCCGGCGGTCGGGGCCAGCAGGGTGATGAGCATCTTGATGGTGGTGGTCTTCCCCGCCCCGTTGGGGCCGAGGAAAGCGAAGATCTCGCCTTTCTCCACCGAGAACGAGACCTTATCGACGGCGGTGAAGTCGCCGAATTTCTTGGTCAGGCCGTTCACGGTTATGATCGTGGGTCGTTCGCCCATGTCCTTATTATCTCGCCTCCGCGCTGATGTTTTCAAGAGGGGCCACGGTTTCGTGCCGGTAGCCCATCAGGCTGTAAACGCAGGGAACGATATAGAGCGTCAGCAGGGTCGACACCAGCAACCCTCCGATAACGGCGATCGCCATTGGTGTGCGGGTCTCCGCCCCCGGGCCGAAGTTGATCGCGGCCGGGATGGCGCCGGCGATGGTGGCGGCGGAGGTCATCAATATCGGCCGCAGGCGGATGGGACACGCCTCCAGCAATGCGTCGCGTATCCCCAGTCCCTGTTCCCTTTTTTGATTGGTGAAGTCGACCAGCAAAATCGAATTCTTCTTTACCAGCCCCATCAATAAAATAAAACCGATCATGCTGAAGATGTTGAGCGACATGCCAGTAAGGTACATCGCCAGGAACGCGCCGGAAAAGCTGAACGGCAGGGCCAGCAACACCACCAGCGGGTCGATAAAGCTGTTGAACTGCGAGCCCAGCACCATATAAGCGACGATGATCCCCAGGATCAGCGCAAATACCAGGCTGGAGAACGATTCGTTGTACGCCTGCGAACTGCCGCTGAACACGATGTGATAGTCGCCCGGCAGGACCTGCTTGGAAACGCGGTCCACCGCCGAGATCACCTCCGCCTGAGATCTGCCCGGGGCCAGGTTGCCGAAAATGGTGGTGGCGCGCTCGCGATCGCTGCGATAAATGGTCTGCAATGCCGGGTTCTCCACCAGCTTAGTTACCTGGTTCAGCGGGACCAGCTCGCCGCGATTATTGCGCACATAGACGTCCCGCACGATGTCGGCCTTTTGATGTTCGCCGTCCTGCATTTTCACGTTGATGTCGTAACGGTGGCCGTTGCGTTCGAACGTTCCTGCTTTATAACCTCCCACCAGGATGGAAAGGTTCTGCGCGATGACGCCAAAACTCACTCCATGCTCCGCCGCTTTTTCGCGGTCGGGAACGATATCGTACTCCGTCATCCCCAGCTGGTAGTTGGTACCCAGGTCGGTCATCAGGCCGGTCCGGTCGAGCTCATCCGTCAGTTTCTGCGTGTATTCCCCCAGCTTGTCCCATTCCGGTCCCCTCACCGTGAACTCGATGGGAAAACCGGCGCCGGTGGAAAAACCGCGCAGCGAAAGGTCCTGGATGAAAGCTTTGAGGTCCGGGATCTTCTTCAGCGCGCCGCGCACCGCCAGCATCGATTCCGACTGCGATAGTTCGTGATGCATCCTCGGGTCGATGCCGCGCATCCCCCGGGGCTTCATTGTCACGAAGATCTGGCCGGAATTGAACACGCCTCCGCCGGAGAATCCGCCGATGGTGGTAAAGCAGCCGGAGACCTCGGGACGTTTCAATAGTTCCGCTTCCACCAGCCTGGCTTTCTGGTCGGTGAAGTTGAGCGACGCCCAGGCGGGGGTCTGCAGCCGTACCAGGTAAAGGCTCTGGTCCTGCGGAGGGACGAACTCGGTGCGCAGCATCCGCCCCACCGAAAAAGTTAGCAGGAAGAACACCAGCGAGCCGGCCACCACCTGCCAGCGGTGGTCCAGCGCCCAGGAAAGCGAACTGCGGTACCATTCGCGCAGCGCCTTGAACCCATTGTCTACCGCCCGGGTAAAGCGGCTGTGGCGTGCGACGGAGACGAACTGCGACGCGCGCATGGGGGTGAGCGTCAGCGCCTCGAACAGCGAAAGCAGCACCGCGATGGTGATGGTGACGCCGAATTGGAAAAAATACTTCCCGATGATCCCGGTCATGAAAGCGACCGGGAGGAAGATGGCGATGATGGCGATGCTGGCGGCGGTGGCGGCAAAGGTGATCTCGCGCGCGCCGATCAGCGCCGCCGCCACCCGCTCCTGCCCCGCCTCCTGATGCCGGACGATGTTCTCCAGCACCATGATGGCGTCGTCCACCACGATCCCGATCGCCAGGCTGAGCGCGATCATGGTAAAGGTGTTGAGCGTAAAACCGAAAAAGTAGATCAGCAGGAACGACCCGACTATCGAGGTGGGAATAGCGAGCCAGACGTTGAAGGCCGAGGTCCAGGAGCCGAGGAACAGCCAGCAGACCAGGCCGGTGAGGATGGCGGAAAGCAGCAGCGTGAACTTTAGCTCGTTGACCGCGTCCTCTATGTATTTGGTGTTATCGACGCGGACGCTCAGGTCCATGCCGGCCGGAAGGTCCTTTTTCACTTCGGCCAGGCGGGCGGTGACGGCGTGCGCCACGTCCACCGCGTTGGTGCCGCGCTGTTTAACGATCCCCAGGCCGACGGCAAAGTCGCCGTTCGCCCGGCTCAAGTGCTCGATATCGGCCAGGTTATCCTCGATCCTCGCCACCCGGATGATGGGGACCGGCGCGTAATTGGGCTGGCCGCCGCGGGCGTTGATGCGCAGCTGTTCGAACTCGGCGGCGCTCTTCGCCTCTCCCATCGTCCTTACGGTATGGTCCATTTTATCGTCCTGGACATAGCCGCCCGGCAGTTCCACATGCTCGTTCTGCACGGTGCTGACCACGTCCTGCGCCGTCAGGTTGTAGGCGGCCAGGTCCTTTTTCCGTATCCAGACCCGCAGGCTGGGATCGGTGTATCCTCCCAGCAGGATGTTGCCCACGCCGGAAACGGTGGAGAACGAATCTTTTAGATTGTCGTGAACATATGCCATCAGGTCGCGCGGCGGGACCGAACCGTCGCTCTTTAGCGAAAGCCAGATTATCGGCTGGTCCTCCGGATTGGTCTTGGTGATCACCGGCGGGTCAAGGTCGGGAGGCAGCAGGCGCTGCGCCTGCGAGATCTTGGTCTGCACTTCCTGCAGAGCGACGTCGATGTCGCGGTTCAGGTCGAACTCCACCGTCACCGTCGCCGAACCGTCGCGCGCGGTGGAAGTGACCGACTTTACCCCCTGCACTCCCATCACCGCGTCCTCCACGAAATCGACGACGTCGGTCTCCATGATCTGCGGCGACGCGCCGCTGTAGTTGAGGTTGATCGAAATGATCGGGAAATCGACGTCCGGCATCAGGCTGATCCCCATGCGCCAGAACGCCAGCGCGCCGAACAGGATGAGCGCGAACATCATCATCCAGGCAAAGACCGGCCGCTTGATGGAAATGTCGGAAAGGATCATTCGCCGCCCTCCGGGACATCAATGCCCGCTGTGATCGAGGTCAGGCGCGCGCGGTCGGACTTGAGCGCGTAGACCGCCCTGTTCAGCGAGCGTGAAGCGTCCTGATATGATGTCAGAGCGGTCAATACGTCCAGGTTCGAGACCAGCCCGAGCTCGTAATCGCCCGCTACCGCCTTATAATTTTGTTCCGCCAGCCGCGCAGCTTCGCCGAACCGCGCGATCTGTTCCCGGTCCGATGCCACTTGTTCGTAGACCGTTCTCAAGTTCTCTTCCGCCTGCCGCTTCACCAGCTGCAGCGCGATGCGGCTCTGCTTCAATAGCGATCCGGCCTCCGCTTTTTTTGAAGTGTTGTACCATCCGGTAAATACCGGCAGGGTCACGCTGATCTGGGCGTCCCATTTGTCGTAAAGCCCCGGCCCGTGCGGCTGGTTAAGGTAAGCGTTGCCCGCCAGGTCGGCCGAAGGGAGCATGGCGCCGTTCGCGATCTCCACGTTCTTTTCCGCCGCCTCGACGTTCGCTTTCGCGGCGCCGATATCCGGCCGCTGTTCAAGCATTTTCAAATACCGGCCGACATCTCCAAGTTCCCCGTCCTGCCCCGCCTGGTCGCTAAGCTTAATGTCCGACGGCCGTCCGGTCAGGAACGACAGCATTTCCCGGGCGGCCATAAGCTGCGCCTTTACCTGTTCGATCTGTCCTGCCAGCGCAGCGCGCGCGGCCTGGACGCTCAGGACATCGGTCCGGCGGGAGCGGCCGATCGCGACCCGGGCCGAAAGGTCTTTGACCCTCTGATCGTAAAGCCCGGATTCTTTTTGCAATATCGCCAGGTCCTGTTCCAGCGAGATCGCCAGGAAGAACGCCTGCGAAACATCGCCGTAAAGCTGAAGCGCGGCCCAGCGGTACGCCTGCTTTTGCGACGTGATCACGCTCTGGTTCTGTTTCAGCGTTGCAAAATCTCGGAAACCGCGGAACAGCGGCAGCGAGAGGTATGCTTTTCCCGTGTCCTGGTCGGGGAGCGAGTCCAGCTTCTGGAGCGAATATCCCAGCCCCAGGTTCGGAAGCATCACCGCCAGCGCCTGCCGGTAGTGCTCTTCCGCCTGGTGGATGGTCTCCTGCTGGGTAGCTACGGTCTCGCTTTGTTTCAGCGCCGCTCGATAACAATCATCGAGCGTAACGGCGGCATCATTGTTCGCGGCATGCACGGTCGAAATATTCGCTGCAGTAATAAAAAAAGCGATCGCTAGAATGGTCTTTATCTTCATTTTTCGGATCTTTCTATTATATTATATCAGATATCCTGGTTACTTAGACATTTGAGGGCGGTCAATGGTTCCGCTATTACTCGGTCTGCAGGTGGAACCGGTGCAGAAAGCGGTGGATGACCGGGGCGAGCAGGATCGCGGCCACCGTGAGGAATGCGATGCCGCTGTAAAGCGCGTAGAATGTGGCGAACAATTTTCCCGCCGTTGTACGCAGAATGTCGACCGGCCCCATCCCGCCCAGTATCATCGCCGCGTTGAGCAGAGAATCGAGCCAGGAAAGCTTTTCAGTAAAATGGTAACCCGCCGCCCCCATTAGCAGGGAGAACGCGATGAACGCCAGCGCGATCAGGAAGCTGTTGAACAGCCGGCCAAGGAACTTGTTGAAAGGGATCAGCGGTTCGCGGTGATGCTCGTACATGGGATATCCTTCTGGTCCCGGGTCATTTTTTTACCGGTCTCCCGGACCTGCGGTATGCTTCCCAGCTTACGGAACGCGCGCGCAGATCATGCATCTGCTGCATCCGCACTTTATGCTCCTGCATTAATTTGATGTGCATGTCCCGCATCTTCGCGCGCAGCTTCTGGACCCTGACCGCTTCGGCCGTGGGGTACGAACGCATGTGCTGGGGGATATGCCGCTGGACCCGCGCCGGTGTCGCCGCCACCGCCGCCAAAGCCATAAATATTATCGCCAGTGATGTTAACAATGTTCTTTTCATTTCAAAACCCTCCCGGCCGGTATTCTACCACGCCCTCTGATATAACGCCTACTTCTTTTCAAGACGGTCGTAGTAGCTGGTCACTTTTTCCGCCGCCGCGCGCGGGGCGATCCCGGCCGGAAGTTCGATGTCGGCCGTCTTTTCCACGAAGTAATTCTCCCCCGCGATCACCGTCACCATATCGTAGCCGCGTAAAATTATCCGGAAGCTCTCAATATCGTTCTCGTCCAGGTCGGAGGCGGTGGCGATCACCGTCAGCCCGGCGGAAAGCAGGACGTTCACCACTTCCGCCAGCCGGCGCACGTGCTCGTTCCGGTACTTTTCGGCCGATTTGATATCGGAGTCCACACCGTAGATCACGCTCC
>DATJPS010000064.1:0-3934 GCA_035506255.1 Candidatus Omnitrophota bacterium
TTAAATAATGGGGAGGAATGGGTGAGGAGCAGGCGGTTCCATCCCATGTGAGGGACGCTATAATCGCTGAAGGGAGTATTGGAAAAATCGAACTTCTTTACCGTTCCCTTGAGGAACCCGAAACCTTTCAGCTTTCCCTCTTCCGAAGATTCGAAGAACATCTGGTATCCGAGACAGATCCCGAGAAAAGGCTTCTTGAGAGCGATCACTTCCGAGATCACGGATTCGAGATTGGCGTTGCGCAGTTCCGTAACCGCCGCGTCGAACGAGCCGACCCCGGGCAACACCACTCCCTTGCTGGTGCGGATGGCGGTCCGGTCCTGTGTCAGGATGGCGTCGAACCCGAGCTTTTCGAACGCTTTCTGGACGCAGCGCAGGTTCCCCGCGCCGTAATCGATAATGGCTATAGACATAAAGCGATCGCGCCTAAAAGTCCGGCCCGTGCCCCGAGTTTGGCGCGGACGATCTTTACCGATCTTTTCGGCAAGGCGAGTGCGTGCTTATTGAATTCTTTACGAGTCGGTTTAAGCAGCAATTCTCCCATGTTGGAAAGCCCGCCTCCCACTACGACCAGTTCGGGATTGAGAATGTTGACCAGATTGGCAATGCCGATCCCAAGATATTTTGCCGTTTCCTCGATAACTTTTAACGCTTTTTTATCTCCCTGCTGGGCCTCTATGTGGATCGCCATCGCGTCTTCGCCGGAGCGGGTCTTGATCGAAGTGCCGGAGGCCATCGCTTCCAAATCGCCTTTATTGCCGCAGCCGCATTTAAAACCGGAGGGGTCGATTATCATATGGCCGAACTCGCCGGCAGAGCCGTTGACGCCACGATAGAGCTTACGGTCGATGATGATGCCGCCTCCGATGCCGGTGGAAACGGTGATGAAGATAAAGTCGTTGGCATGCATGCCGGCGCCGAATTCCGCTTCGCCCAGAGCGGCGCAGTTGGCGTCGTTATCGATGAAGATGGGAGCCCTGAAATGTTTGCCGAGCTCCGCCTTGAGGTTGACCTGTTTCCAGCCGGGGAGGTTGGGGGGATCGATGACGATGCCGGTCTTGAAGTCGATCGGGCCGGGAACGCCGACGCCGATCTTTTCGATCTTCGCCCGCAGGGAGATGGTGAGGGCGTTGATCGCCTTGACCACGTTGTGGATGACCTGCTTTTTCCCTTTTTTAGCTTCGGTGGGAACGATGATCTCGGACAGTATGCAGCCGCACTCGTCGGCCGCCGCCGCCGCGATCTTGGTCCCGCCCAGATCGATGCCGATGATGATCTTTTTCATGGGGGAATTATATCATTATTTATCGTAATCCGTAACGCGTAATCCGTAATGCGTAATTTGTAATGTGCGATCGTTTATCGTTTGGTCGCGCTGTATCCGCAGTTCGGCAGGAATTTGGGTTCGTCGAAGTAGTCCAGGAGGGGATAGTTGCGGCAAACGCTCGGGCGCCAGAAATAGTTGCCGCATTTGCCGGACGGGGTTATATGCTTGCAGGTAAAGGCCAGGTAGTTGTTTTCCCGGTCGACCCGGATGAGGATAAAATCGAACAGCCAGGAGATCCAGCGGACGGCGATATTGGCAAAGAGCGGGCTGTTGATCTGCCGGGGGGTAGCTTTCAATAATATCTCTTTGCAGCAGTTGCCGCATATTTTACATTTTCCGGTCCGCTCCCAATTGGTCGGGAAGGCCCGCTTTAACGAACCGGTGATCAGGTTGTCCAGAAGGACGAAGACCATGATGAATCGCTTCATGCCTAATTCTAGCTTTCTGGCACTCAAATGGCAAGACTGCCAGAACCGTTGACAAGCCTCTTGGATACTTGCTATAATTAGCACTCAAGCTATTGGAGTGCTAACCAAGTAAGAGGAGGTGAGTTGATATCATGGCAAAAGCAAAATTGACACCGCTGGGCGACCGGGTGGTAGTGAAACCGGAACCGGGCGAGGAAAAGACCCGCTCCGGGATCGTGCTCCCCGATTCGGCCAAGGAAAAGCCGCAGGAAGGGACGGTGGTCGCAGTGGGTGCGGGAAGGGTGCTTGACAACGGGCAGAAGGTCGCGCTGGAAGTGAAGGTGGGGGACCGCATCATCTACAGCAAGTACGGCGGGACCGAGGTTAAGATCGAGGACGAAGAGTATATCATCCTTCAGGAAAGGGATATTCTCGCGGTAAAAGGATAATCATCTACAGGAGGTGAATCGTAATGTCAGCAAAAGAATTGAAGTTCGGCGATGAGGCCTGGAGGTCCATCGAAAAGGGGGTCGCCAAGGTCGCCAACGCCGTAAAGATCACTCTGGGGCCCAGGGGCAAGAACGTGGTCCTGGAGAAGAAATGGGGATCGCCCACCATCACCAACGATGGCGTGACGATCGCTAAGGAGATCGATCTCGAAGATCCGTTCGAGAACATGGGGGCGCAGCTCTTAAAAGAGGTCGCTTCCAAGACCAACGACATCGCGGGGGACGGGACCACTACCGCCACCGTACTCGGCCAGATCATATTTAAAGAAGGGCTCAAGAGCGTGGTTTCCGGCATCAATCCCATGGCGCTTAAGCGCGGGATCCAGAAGGCAGTGGACTTCGCGGTAAAGGAAATGAAAAAGCCCGAGAACTGCAAGCAGGTGGAAAGCAAGGAAGCGATCGCACAGGTCGCGACCATTTCCGCCAACAACGATTCGGAGATCGGCAACCTGATCGCAGACGCCATGGAAAAAGTGGGCAAGGACGGCGTCATTACGGTCGAAGAATCGAAGGGGATCGAGACCACGCTCGAAGTGGTCGAGGGGATGCAGTTCGACAAGGGTTACGCGTCGCCTTACATGGTGACCGACCGCGACCGGATGGAATCGGTGCTCGAAGACTGCTTCATCCTGATCACCGACAAGAAGATATCCGCGGTGAAGGACCTGCTCCCGGCGCTCGAGAAATCGGTGCAGATGAGCAAGCCGCTCTTCATCATCGCGGACGAGATCGAAGGCGAGGCGCTGGCCACAATCGTGGTCAACAAGCTGCGCGGCACCATTAACTGCGTGGCGGTAAAGGCCCCGGGCTTCGGCGACAGAAGAAAGTCGATGCTCGAGGACATCGCCATCATCACCGGCGGCGAAGTGATCACCGAGGACAAAGGGCTTTCGCTCGAGAACATCGCGGATAACTGGTTCGGCAAGGCCAAGAAGGTGGTAGTGCGCAAGGAAGACACCACTATCATCGAGGGCGCCGGAACGGCCAAAGCGGTGAAGGACCGGATCGCGCAGATAAAGAAAGAGATCGAGATGTCCGATTCGTCCTACGACAAGGAAAAACTGCAGGAAAGGCTGGCCAAGCTGAGCGGCGGCGTTGCCGTCGTTAAAGCGGGAGCGGCGACCGAAACGGAGCTTAAGGAAAAGAAGCACCGGATCGAGGACGCGCTTTCGGCCACCCGCGCCGCAGTGGAAGAGGGCATCATCGCCGGCGGCGGATCCACGCTGGTGCATGTGATCCCCGCGCTGGAAGATTTCGAGAAAAAGCTTGCGGGGGACGAGAAGGTCGGCGCGACCATCGTGCGCCGCTCGCTCGAGGAACCGCTAAAACAGATCGCGGCCAATTCGGGCTATGAAGGCTCGGTGGTCGTGGATTCCGTTAAGAAGGAAAAGAACGGGATCGGGTTCGACGCCCAGAAGTTCGAATACGTCGACATGTTCAAGTCCGGTATCGTCGATCCGCTCAAGGTAACGCGTTCCGCTCTGCAGAACGCGGCTTCGATCGCTTCGCTTCTTTTGACCACCGAAGTGCTGGTGGCCGAGAAGCCGGAAAAAGAGAAGCCCGCCATGCCGCAGATGCCGGGCGGCGGAATGGGCGGTTACGGGGACATGATGTAGTTCCGTTCCGATAGTTAGTTAAAAGGGGCCGGCGAAAGCCGGCCCCTTTTATTTGGACTCACCCACCATTCGCTT
>DATJPS010000065.1:0-17157 GCA_035506255.1 Candidatus Omnitrophota bacterium
CCCGATCAGGTCTGTGATCACGATGAGATATTTTAAATCAGAATCGGCCGGATGTGAAGCGATAAATTTTTAGAAACCGGTTGACAGCTGTCGATGACGGGGTAAAATAGTTCCGTGATCGATTGAATAGGAGGATGTACGATGATATACACGATGATCGCCGGCGCGATCGCAGTTGTGTTCGGGATCGCTTTACTTTTGTTCCCCAATGCACTGAAGGGTCTTTCTTCGGTATGCGACAACATACTTTTCGTTCTCGACGAATACTTCCGCCCACGGCAGAAGCTGGTGGGGATCGTGCTGCTGCTGATCGGCGCCTGGCTGCTGCTGATCAACCTGATCTATCCCCAGCTTTCGCTGCTGATGGTGATCTGGATCATTGCCCTCTTTTTCGGCTTGCTTTTTATCGCGATGCCGGGACTGTTGAAGAGCATCTCTTCGATCGCCGACCAAAAGGTATTGGACACCGACGAGTACGTGCGGCGGTCCAATCGTCTGGTAGGGATCATATTTCTGCTGGCGGGACTTTATATAATCGTTATCGCGTTGATGTACCGGTAATTAACGGGAAAACCACCCGCCGCTTGATTTTTTCTGGGCGCTTGTGATATCATTCCGGCTAACCGCTTGGGGCATTGACTGCCGGTCCGTATATTTATTTATATTTTATTTTTAGGGGGAGGAATAGTGTTATGAACGATGAGATCAAGGCGATAGACGAAAAAGTGAAATCAAAAAGCGAGTTCGTAGAGAGGATAAACCGCGCCGTGGGTTCCACGATCGTAGGGCAAAAATACATCATCGACCGGATGCTGATCGCGCTTTTATGCAACGGGCATGTGATGGTGGAAGGGGTACCCGGCCTGGCCAAAACGCTGATCGTACGCACTTTGGCGGCGGCGATTGACGCCCGTTTCGCCCGCATCCAGTTCACCCCCGACCTGCTCCCGTCCGACCTGATCGGCACGATGGTGCTTAATCCGAAGACCGGCGAATTCAGCTCCCGCAAGGGCCCGATCTTCGCCAATATCGTCCTGGCCGACGAAATAAACCGCGCGCCGTCAAAGGTGCAGAGCGCATTGCTGGAGGCGATGCAGGAGCACCAGGTGACGATCTCGGAGGATACCTTCAAGCTGCCGGAGCCGTTCATGGTGCTGGCGACGCAGAACCCGATCGAGCAGGAGGGTACCTATCCGCTTCCCGAAGCGGCGATCGACCGCTTCATGCTCAAGCTCAAGATCGATTACCCGAAGAAAGAAGAAGAAGTGAAGATCATCGACACCGCTTTGATCGGCAAGGACCCGAAGCCGGACAAGGTGACCGATATCAGCGAGATCATGGCCACCCGGTCGGTGATCAACGAGATCTATATCGACGACAAGCTTAAACATTATATAGTGGAACTGGTCTCCGCCACGCGCGCACCGGCGGAACACGGCATTAAGGACATCGCCGGCATGGTACAGTACGGCGCTTCGCCCCGCGCTTCCATCTATCTGGCGCACGCGGCGCGCGGGCACGCGTTCATCCGCCGCCGGGGCTACGTGACGCCGGACGATATCAAGAGCATCAGCATGGACGTTCTCCGCCATCGCATCATCCTTTCGTACGAGGCGGAAGCGGAAGAGCTGACCTCGGAGCAGATCATCCAAAAGGTGCTGGACGCGGTCGAAGTCCCTTAAACCATGGACCACGAGCTTTTCAGGAAGATCCGCAAGATCGAGATCGCCTCGCGCCGGCCGGTCAACCAGTTGTTCGCCGGCGAATACCGCAGCGTCTTCAAGGGGCAGGGACTGGAATTTTACGAAGTGCGCGAGTACCAGCCGGGAGACGACGTCCGCCTGATTGACCGCAACGTCAGCGCGCGGCTGGGGCATCCCTATATAAAGAAGTTCGTGGAAGAGCGCCAGCGCACCATTATCCTGATGGTCGACATCTCCGCTTCCAACGATTTCGGCTCGCTCAAGAAGAGCAAGAACGAGATCGCGGCGGAGCTGGCGGCGGTGCTGGCTTTTTCCGCCATCAAGAACAACGATCTGGTCGGCCTGCTGCTTTTCAGCGGCGCGGTCGAAAAGTACATCCCGCCCAAGAAGGGGCGCAAGCACGTACTGCGGCTGGTCCGCGAGATACTCAACCATAAGAGGGAGGACGGCGGGACCGATATCGCCGCCGCGCTGAAATATTTGAGCCGCGTCCAGCGCAAAAGCTCGATCATTTTCTTGATCTCCGACCTGCTCGATTCCGGATACGAGAAGGCGATGCTTTCCGCCTCTAAAAAGCACGACCTGATATCGCTGATTATAAAGGACCGCAACGAAAAAGAATTGCCGCGGCTCCCCTTTACGGTAAATCTGGAAGATCCGGAAACAGGGAATGTATTCCCGATCGACCTCTCGGACGAAACATCTGTTTCCCGCTACCGGCAGATTGCGGAATCCGAATTCGAGGGAAAAAAGAAATACCTGCACCGGGTCCGTTCCGATTTCGTTGAGTTCTCCACCGACGGCAACTACATTAAACCGCTCAATCTGTTCTTCCGCCGCCGGGAAAAGAGGATCAAGCATTGAACGGGATGCCGGACATCCGGGATATAAAGGATGTGATCGGGGTCTTCGACTTCGCGTCGTTCGTGTTCGTCGTCCTCTGCGTTATCGCGCTTCTGGCCATCGGGTATTTTGTTTATCTGAAGGTGAGGGGGCTGAGGCGAATGCCGGGAGCGGAGCAGGAACATGAGCCGGAAAAGACATTCCAACAGAAAGCGCTCGAAAAGCTGGGAGCGCTCGACCCGGCGCTGTTCTTCGAAAAGGGTATTATCAAAGAGTTTTACCTTGAAATGACCGAGGCGGTCCGCGTTTTCCTTTCGGAGAATTATCATATCGATACCCTTGACCGGACCTCGTTCGAGATCATCGGGGAGCTGGAGCGGGCAGAGCGGGATTACGAGAAGGTCAAGTTCCTTGACCGCTATTTTGACGGTTGCGATTTGGTGAAGTTCGCCAAGCGGAGGCCAATGCTTGCCGAAATGCGCGAAGCAAAAGAACAATCGATCCGTATTGTAAAGGAGTTCTATAAGGCAAATGCGGTTCGCTAGCTGGTATTTACTGATATTGTTTGCTTTGCTGCCGTATCTTTATCGGCAATGGGAGCGGCGCAAGCCCGCCGCCTTGCCGCATCCGGACGCGGGGAAAAAACTTAACGGCGAAGTTCGGGTCCCAGCCTGGAAGCTGCGCTTTCCGATCGTATTGCGGCTGGCCGCGCTCTGTTTCCTGGTTATCGCGCTGATGCGCCCGCAGCAGGGGTTCATGGCCGATACCTCAAATCGTTACGGCGTGGACATCATGGTCTGCCAGGACGTATCATCCAGCATGACCGCCGAGGACTTCCAGCCCAACCGGATCAGCGCCGCGCTGCAGGTGCTTTCCGACTTTATCGGCTCGCGGCCCAACGACCGGATCGGTCTGATCGTTTTCGGCAGCGAAAGTTATCTCCAGTGCCCGCTTACCACCGACCACCGCACTTTGCTTTCGCTCCTCTCTGACGTTAAGGTCGGCATGGCGGAGGACGGCACCGCCATCGGCATGGCGCTGGCGAACGCGGTCAAACGGCTCAAGGACTCTTCCGCCAAAAATAAATTGATCTTCCTTTTGACCGACGGCGATAACAACGCCGGCGCGATTGATCCCGAGACCGCCGCCAAACTGGCCGCCACTTACGGCATCCGGATCTACGCCATCGGCATCGGTAACCCGCAGGGGGCGCCGATCCCGGTGATCGATCCGTTCGGCCGCAAGACCTACGCCGCCAATCCGGACGGTACGCTTTTCCTGACCAAAATGAACGCCGAAGGGCTGAAGAAGATCGCCGACATCACTTCCGGCGGATATTACATGGCGTCCGATAACGGCAAGCTGTCCGCGATCTTTTCCGAGATCGACCGCTTGGAAAAGTCGAAATTCGAAGCGAAGTCTCCTTTCGTTTACGATGAGAGATATTCCACTTTCGCGCTGACGGCGTTGTTGTTGTTGCTGGCGGAAATTTTCGCTGCCCGGTCGTGGGGGGAGGTCGTGCCGTGATCTTCCAAAACCCGGTCCAATTATTCTGGCTGCTGGCATTGGCGATGCTGATCGTCCATGACCGCTTCCACCAGAAAAAAAGAGATGGTCTGATGTCGCATCTGTTCGGCGCGGAACTGGCGCCGTTGATGCTTTCGCGGTTCGATCCGAAGGCGCGAACGATGAAGCGGCTCCTTTTCTATCTTGCACTATTCTTCCTTATACTGGCGCTGGCGCAGCCGCAATGGGGGAAGCGGCAGGAGACGGTCTCCGCTTCGGGGATCGACGTGGTGATCGCGGTCGACGTGAGCAAGAGCATGAACGCGGCCGACCTCAAGCCGACAAGGCTCATGAACGCGAAGGTGGCGCTCGATCTGATATCCGGCGGGCTGGCGGGGGACCGGCTGGCGCTGGTCGCGTTCGCAGGTTCAAGCTTCATCGAATGCCCGCTGACGCCAGACGTCGGCGCGGTGCAGATGTTTCTCGGGGACCTTACTACCGATCTGATCCCGGTCGGCGGGACCGACATCGGCTCCGCCATCCGCACTTCCATCCTGGCGTTCGGCGAATCGAAAGCGAGCAAGGCGATCATCCTGATCACCGATGGGGAGGACCTTTCGGGAGGGGCGAGAGGGGCGGCGGACGAGGCGGCTAGCCGGGGGATCCGCATCTATCCGGTCGGCATCGGCACCGCCGCCGGCAATCCGGTCCCCGCTCAGGACGATTCCGGCAACCAGACCGGCTATAAAAAGGACAAGAGCGGCCAGATCGTCGTCAGCCGCCTGGACGAGCAACTGCTCAACGATATCGCGCAGAAGACCGGCGGCTCCGCGTTCTTTGCGGGAGACAAGGGGTCGACCCTGCCGCAGCTGATGGCGGCGGTCGCCGCGCTTCCCCGGTCGCCGCTCAGCCGCAGTTCCGGGTACGAATACGCCGACCGCTTCCAGTGGTTCCTGTTTATTAGCTTTATCTGCCTGGCGTTCGAGCTTTTAATATCGGAGAGGAAAAAATGAATCGAAAGACCGTTTTTTCATCAATGCTCATGGCCCTGCTGGCGATATCCTCTGCCCAGGCGCTCCCTTTCCGCAGCGAGCTCAACCGCGCCAATGATCTCTACCGCCGTGCGCTCTACGAGAGCGCGGAAGCGAAATACAACGGCATCGTCGAAAAGACAAAAGACGAGAAAGCGTTGTTCGACCTGGGGGACGCGCTTTACCGGCAGAACAAATTCGACGAGAGCGGCAAGCTGTTCGAACAGATCACGAAAGAAGCTTCTGACCGCGCGCTGAAGGAAAAGGCGTTTTACAATCTGGGTAATTCGCAATTCCGGCGTGAGGACTATCAGGGCGCGGTAAATTCCTACGAACAGGCGCTCAAGCTGGCGCCGAACGACGATGACTCGAAATATAATCTGGAGCTGGCGAAAAAACTGCTCAAGATGCCGAAGCAGAACCGCCCCAAACAGAATAATAAGCAAAAGAACGATAAGGATAAAAATAATAAGGGCAAAGGGGAAAAAGGTAAGGGGGAGCAGAGAAAGCAGCCGCAACCGAGCAAAGGCGGGCAGGGAATGAACAAAGAAGACGCCGAAAGAATATTACAGGGGCTTTCCAATAACGAAAAGCACAGGGCAAAAAGGGTCAAGGCGGGAGAGGGCAAGAACGAGTATGATTGGTGATGTGAAAAAGATCTTCGTTGCCGGATTGGCGCTGTTCACGCTGGCCAATATGTCGCTGGCGGAAATCTCCGTCTCCGCCAGCGTCGACAAGAACACAGTCGGGCTGGATGACGCGGTCAACTATACGATCACGATCTCGGGGGGCGAGATCAACAACGCGCCGGAACCGTCGCTCCCCGCGTTGGAGAACCTGACCGCGGTATCGAATTTCTCGTCATCCAATATTTCGATCATCAATGGACAGACCAGTTCATCGTTCTCTTATACTTATGTGCTGAAGCCGGGTAACATCGGCCCGGCGCAGATCGGCCAGACGACGGTCACGATCGGCGGGCAAAGTTATTCCACCAGACCGATCGCGATCACCGTTACCAGGGCGACGGGACATCCCGTCTCCAGATCCGCTTCCGGCTCCCGCGGCGCCGGCCCGCTCGGTTCCTGGGAGAACTTCTTTGACGATTTCTTCACGCGGCCGTCGAATAATCCTTTCGGCGCGGCCAAGCCGCGAGAGTCGGTACTGGCGGAAACTTCCGTTTCCCAGAAAACGGCCTATGTGAACCAGCTGGTGATATTGACCTTTACCTTCCTGCGGCAGGGGAACCTGTTCGAGGCGCCGACCTATCTTCCGCCGGAGACCACCGGATTCTGGACCGTCAATCTTCCGGTGAGCCGCGATCTGCGGCAGGTCAACCGCAGCGGCGGCGTTTACCTGGCGCAGGACTTCAAGACCGCGCTTTTCCCCACCGCCACCGGAACGCTCAAGATCGGCCCGGCCAGGCTCACGGTCAAGCCCGATCCGTTCGCCGCGGCGGAGACGATCGCGACCAAACCGATAACCATCACCGTTCTCCCGCTGCCGGAAGAGGGCAAGCCGGCCGGATTTTCCGGCTCGGTCGGGAAGTACGCGCTTTCGGCCTCCATTTCCACGCGCGAAACGGAGCGGGGCCATCCGGTCTCACTGACGGTCAAGGTGTTTGGAGAGGGGAACATCCAGACGATATCGGAACCGGCTTTCCCCGACACCGATTCGATCAAAAAATTATCGACCAGTTCAAAAGAGAACATAGAAAAAGGTTTCGGTTCGGTCTCCGGCAGCAAGACGTTCGAGATGGTGCTGATGCCGCTCAAGGAAGGGATGGCGGATATCGGGCCGCTTAAATTCTCCTATTTTGATCCGCAGGCGAAAAAGTACATTGATGTCTTGTCCCCGGTCTTTAAGCTCAACATACTGCCTTCGAACGTCCCTCTTCCCAAAGAGCTGTCCGCAGCCGGGCAGAAAACGGAGAATGGCGGCTTGAAAATATCTTTTGATTGGAAAGGCGCCGTGAAAAAGGTTTTCCGGTTCCTGTCGCGGCCGGTGATCATGCTGTTGATTATCATTGTGTTCGCTTCCGCTCTCGCCTTATGGGTGATCGGGAAATTCAGGGAATACGAGCTTTCCGACCCGGCGCGGATGAGACGGAAACGCGCGCTTAAACTGGCCAAGGATAAGCTAAAGCGGGCCCGTGGCCTCCTCCGGTCCGGCAAGCTGAAGGATTTTATCGCGGAGATCTACCTTTCCGTATCCAATTACCTGGGCGACAAGTACGGGTTCGCTTCGTCCGGCCTGACCACCGACCAGCTGAAGGATACTCTGCATGAGAAGGGGATCGACGCCGGAACCCTGCAAAATATAGAATCTTTCATCGAGGAATGCGACCTGATACGGTTCACTCCGTCGGCGCTGGACGGCCAAAAAGCGAGCGCGCTCTCCGATTCCGCCGAAAAGCTGATAATCCACATCGAATCCGGCAGTTAACGATTCCGTTCCGGCCTGAAATCAGGGCTTTTCCCGCCCGATAGATAAGTGGTGGGAACATGGCTGGCATCATCAATAAAATATTAAGGCCGATCGACGCCGGGTTCGCGAAACTGTTAAGTTCGCAGCATCCGATCCTTACTTCGCTTGACCGGGCGTTCGTCCGGGGGTTTGGAGAAGCTAAGATCGAACGCTTCGCTCCCATCCCGGTCGCCGCCGGCAACGTCTTTATGATGTCGGGCAAAGGGCCCGACCTGCCGATCGATATTTTTTCCCCCGCGATGGACGGCATCATCCATAGGTTTAAAGTGGGAGATACCGTGACCGGTGAAAAGGGACAGTTCCGCGTGGTCCGGCAGTTCGCCGACGGCGGGATGGCGACGATCTTCCTGGTGACCGACGAGCGGGGCAAGGAATCGCTGCTCAAGGTGATGAAAGAATTCCCCGAACAGCCCCGCGAGATCCGCGACGAAGTTCGCCTCCGCTTCGCCAAGGAAGCGACCATCATGGGGGACATCAAGAGCCAGTACGTGGTCAGCCTGATCGACCGCGATCCCCAGCCGTTCCCGATGTTCTATATAATGGAAAAAATCCCCGGCCGCGACCTGCGGACCGTGATCGACGACTTCATGCGGAGCCGGGCGCAGGATTGGGCAACGAAACTGATGCAGAAGAAAGGGGAGGCGGAGATGTCCCCTGATACCTGGAATCTGGCCTGGCGGAAAGCGGAGGAGGATGCGCGGTTACGGGGATTGCTGACGCTTAAGATCAATCTTGGGATCCTGTTCCATACTCTCACCGGCCTTAACGCGTTCGAAAAAGCGGCCCGCGCCTGCCTGGGGGAGGGAAACGTCTCCCATCGCGACATCAAACCGGACAACATCTTTATCGAACAGGACAAGGACGACCGGATAAAGCGGGCCGTGCTCGGCGATTTCGGGATCGCCCGCATACCCGGCAGCCAGCAGACTCGGACCCACCAGTTCATGGGGACGCTCGGTTACGCCGCGCCCGAAACTTTCACCGGCGCAAAGATCGCCGACCAGCGCTCCGACATTTTCTCTCTCGGGGCCACGCTCTGCTTCATGCTGACCGGGACCGATCCGTTCCCGTCCGAAGACCCGAGCTTTATATACAATTTCACCAAGGACCCGCAGAAGTTCGTGACCGACCTTTCCGCCAAGCGCCCATACCATATTCCGCTCCCCGTCTGGCAGGCGGCCCTAAAAGCTGTGGCGCCGAACCCGGCGGACCGTTTCCAGACCTACCGCGAGTTCGCGGAATTGATCGTTGGTTTCCTGAAAACGATGTAATAAGCACCGATGCCGCATTGCTGATATAATCCTCTCATGGCCGTTCGCTTTCGTTTATTAATGATGATATTTATGGCCGCGCTTTGCGTTTTACCGGTCCGGGCGCTGCCTGCGCCGCCGGTCAAGAAGATCGCGATCACGATCGACCTCTGCCCGTCTTCCAAAAGATATGACAGGGGATTGTTCCGTTACATCGATAAAATAGGAAAGGAGATCAACCAGCCGGTCCCGGTCGCGATCTCGGTGTCCGGTACCTGGTTGCTTCGCCATCGGGCGGAGCTGGCGGCGATCAGGACGCTGAAACTCGCCATCACCTGGGTGAACCATTCATATTCTCATCCGGTCGCGGGCGATTTTCTCAATAACCCGAAGGTCGATTTTAAAAGCGAGGTTCAAAAGAACATCGAACTGATGAAAGCGTGCGGCCTGGTCCCGTCAAAATATTTCCGTTTCCCCGGCTTGAGGACGAACCCGAAGAATTTGAGGATACTGAAAGCCATGGGGTATACGCCGCTTTCCGCCGACGCCTGGCTTTCCAAAGGGCAAAAGATCAAGGACGGTTCGGTCGTGCTGGTGCACGGTAACGGGAACGATCCGCTCGGTGGAAGAATGCTGGTGGCGTATCTAAAGTCCCGGGACCGCGATCTCCGTTCCGGCCGGCTCAGATTGATGTCGGTCGACGCGATTTTCCCCCGGCGCTGAGTGTTCGATATGCGGGTGAGTTTTTGCTATAATTAAGGTATGAAACTAGAGATGATCGGGTTCATCGCCGCGACCCTGACCACGCTCGCGTTCCTTCCCCAGGTGATCAAGGCTCATACCAGCAAGCATACCAAGGACCTTTCGCTCCTCATGTACGGGATCTTTTCTACCGGACTGATGCTCTGGATCGTTTACGGCGCGGTGAACGGCTCTCTGTCCGTCGTGGTCGGGAACGTCCTGACGCTGGCGTTGAGTTTATACCTGGTCTATCTCAAGATCAAATATGGATAAAGGAGCCCGCGATTGAGGAAACCTCTTTTTCTTTCAAAATCAAAATACATCGACGGTTTGCAATGCCCCAAGCTGCTCTGGTACGAATTTAACCGAAAGAGCGAAGTCCCCGGGCCGGAACCGATGATGCGGGCGGTGATGGAAGAGGGGCGGAAGGTGGGGGAAGTGGCGCAGAAACTTTTTCCCGGAGGGGTGAGGATCGAGAGGGACTTCGATCCCGAGAAGATGAGCGCCCGTTCGCTCAAGGCGCTTGAACTGGGCAGGCCGTTGTTCGAGGCCGGCTTCACCAATGGCCGGGCATACGCCATCGCCGACATCCTTTCCCCCGAGCCGGACGGCGCCTGGGACCTGACGGAGGTGAAGAGCGCCAGCGGCATGAAGAGCGAATACTACGACGATGTCGCTTTCCAGAAATATACTTATACCGGGGCCGGGGTGAAGATCGGCAAATGCTATCTGATGCACCTGAACCGCGAGTATCTTAAGCGGGGCGAGATCGAGCCGGACAAGCTTTTTGTCAGGGAAGATATCACGGAAACGGTGGAGGAGAAGCTTCCCGGTATCGCCGAGTCGGTCGCGTCGATGATCGGGACAATCGAACAGCAGGAATCCCCCGAGGTGAAGGTTGGCTCCTTTTGTTCCGGCTGCCCGCTCAAAGAGATGTGCTGGAGCTTTTTACCGGGATCGGATCACGTTTTTCTTCTGCACCGCGCGGGTAAGGTGGCGTACGAGCTGATGCAAATGGGCATCCTCAAACTGGAGGACATTCCGGAAGCGTATGAGCTGGCGCCGCGGCACCAGATCCAGAAGAAAAGCCTGCTGACCGGCAAGGCGCACGTTGACCGGGAAGAAATTTTGCGGTTCCTTTCGCGGTTTGAATACCCTCTCTTTTTCCTCGATTTTGAAACGATCGCGCCGGCGATCCCGATCTTCGATCTTACTCATCCGTACGAAGAGGTTCCTTTTCAGTTCTCTCTTCATGTCGTCAGGGAAAAAGGGAAGACCCCGGAGCATTACCCCTTCCTTTCGACCGAGCGGAAAGATCCCCGCCCGGAAGTGCTGAAAGAACTGAAGCGCCGGTTGGAGGACAAAGGATCGATCATCGCCTATAACGCGAAGTATGAGATGGACTGTATCCGCAAAGCGACCGGGGCTTATCCCGAATACGCGGAATGGTGCCGGGCGATCGAGCCGCGCTTCATCGACCTGTGGGAACCTTTCAAGAATTTCTTCTATTACCATCCGGACCAGCAGAACAGCACCTCCATGAAGAGCGTCCTTCCCGCGTTCACCGGCAAAGGCTATGAAGGGCTGGACATCGCGGAAGGGGGGACGGCGAGGATGGAATACATGCGGGTGACCTTTGGCGACAATATCGACGAGACCGACCGGAACAAGGTCTATTCCGATCTGCTCAAGTATTGCGAGCTCGATACCAAAGGAATGATCGACATTCTCAACGCCCTGGCCGGATCGATATGATTCCCGCTCGTTTGCGCGTCTGGACGATCGCGCTGCTGCTTGCCGCCACCGCCGCGGCGATGGCGCCCGTATTATTCAACGGTTTCACCAACTGGGACGACCAGATCATGATCACCCAGAACGCGAAGATCACCAGCCTTTCGCCGGACCATCTGCTTTCCTTTTTCGCCGCGCCGCACGAGCGGCTTTACCATCCGCTGGTCCTGTTGAACTACGCGCTTGAATACCGTTTTTTCGGGTTTAACCCTTTCGTCTATCATCTGACCAATTACGCGCTTCATCTGGCCAATACCGTCCTGGTCTTCTTTCTGATCGAGCTGTTGGGAGCGGGGGCGCTGGTCTCGTTACTGGTGGCGCTCTGTTTCGGTATCCATCCAATGCACGTCGAATCGGTGGCCTGGCTGGCCGAAAGGAAAGACGTCCTTTATTCCGCTTTTTATCTGGGGGCGCTGATCGCTTATCTCAATTCCAAGCAGGGCGGGGGCCGGAAATTTTCTTTTCTTACGATGATCTTATTCGTCCTCTCCCTGCTTTCAAAGCCGATGGCGCTCACGCTCCCGTTCGTGCTGCTCCTGCTCGACTGGTACCTGGATAAAAAATTCGATTTCAAACGGGTGACGGAAAAGTGGTCCTATTTTATTTTATTGGCGGTCTTCGGCGCGATCATGGTCTGGGCCCATTATTATTCGCAAACGATCGAGCCGGTCCCGGTGTTCACATTGTTGAACCGGGCGCTCTTCGTCTGCTACGGCATTGTTTTCTATCTTGCGAAATTATTCGTTCCGATAAGATTGTCGAATTATTATCCTTTGCCCGCCGATCCCCGCGGCGTACTCCCCGTCATATATTATTTTGCCCCGCTGGTATTGCTGGCGATGGCGGCGGGGGTCGCGTTCTCGTTAAAAAGGACGCGCAAGGCCGCTTTTGGCGCGGGGTTCTTTTTGATCGCGATCTTCCCCGTCCTGCAGATCATGCCGGTGGGGGTGGGGGTGCTGGCCGACCGCTACACTTATATTTCGTCTATCGGGCTGTTCTATATTATCATTGACGCGGCCGTCAGCTGGTGGTCGAAGCGACCGGAATTTAGAACGGCAGGCATGGTAACGTTCGTGCTGATCGCGGGCGCTCTGGCCGTGCTCTCATTCCAGAGAGCGATGGTCTGGCGAGACGGCATGTCGCTCTGGAACGACGTCCTGAAAAAATATCCCGGTTGCGCGCTGGCATATTACAACCGGGGAGAGGAATATTTTCTCCGTCTCCGCGATTATGACCGGGCCTATTCCGATTTTTCCCGGGCGATTGCGGCCGACCCGAAATACAGTTCCGCTTATATCAACCGCGCGCTCATCAGGTATTATCGCGGGGATGTCGGCGGATCGATCGCCGATTATGATCAGGCGATCAAGATCGATCCGACCATCGGGGAAGCTTACGGCAACCGCGGTAATTCTTACGTCGCCAAAGGCGATACGGTAAAAGCGCTCGCTGATTACGAACTGGCGCTGAAATATAAACCCGATTACCCCGAGACCTATTACAACCGCGGAAACCTTCTGGCCCGGCTGGGCCGGTACGAAGAAGCCTATGCCGATTACCATAAGGCGCTGGCGCAAAAGCCGGACTATGCCGCGGCGTACAATAATCTTGGCAACGCGTATTTCCGGGCAGGGGACCTGGACCGCGCGTTCGACAGCTTTGACAAGGCGATCAGCTCCGAGCCCGGTTACGCCGAAGCTTACTACAATCGTGCCGTGGTCCTGACCGTCCGCGGTCAGTACCGTCTGGCGCTGGAGGATGCGCGGCGGGCGGCAGCGCTCGGCTACCGGATCGATCCCCGTTACATCGAAAAGCTAGAGCAGAATGCGGAGGCCCGGTGACCCGCGCGCGGCCGCTCCTCGCTATTTTACTGGTCGCCGTCACGTTCGCGGTGTTCGCGCCTTCGCTCCGGAACGGCTTCACCAACTGGGACGACCCGATGATGATAACCGAGAACCCGGTGATCCGCGACCTTTCTCCCGGCAACCTGTTCCGGATCATTTCCACGCCCGACGAATATTTCTATCGTCCGTTCCTTTTCCTTTCCCTGGCGATGGAATATCATTTCTTCCGCTTTGATCCCTTGGTCTATCATCTTGATAACTTAATGCTGCATCTTTGTAACACGCTGCTGGTATTCTGGCTCATCCTGCTGCTGACCGATTCAGATCTGGTCGCTTTCCTTACCGCTTTCCTTTTCGGTGCCCATCCGATGCGCGTCGAAACGGTCGCCTGGACATCGGCGCGGGCCCATCTGCTCTACGCGTTCTTTTTTTTACTGTCGCTGGTCCTTTATCTGTATTACCGGCGGACCGGACGGCGGCCGTATCTTGTAGCTTCCATCATTGTTTTCGTTCTCTCCCTGATTTCAAAGATAATGGCGGTGACGCTCCCGTTCGCGGCGATGCTTTTTGACTATTTGCGGGAAGGGAAAGCCGGAGGGGAAAGACTGAAGGAAAAAGTGCCGTATTTTATAGTCGCCGTATTCTTCGGTCTGCTGACGCTTACGGTCCACCATTTCGGCCGGATAACGGAAAAGCTTCCCGCCTTCGGCCTGCTGGACCGGTTGTCCATCAACTGTTACGCGATCGCCTTCTATCTGGTGAAACTGATATTCCCGTTGGGGCTTGCTTGTTACTATCCGGTACCGGAAAAGCTCGGTCCGGTGTTCTATCTGCTGGCGCCGGGGGCATTGATACTGCTGGCGTGCGCGGCGGCGGCATCCGCCCGTTTTACCAGGAAGATCGTATTTGGTTCGCTTTTTTTCCTGATCACCGTTCTTCCCACCTTCCAGTTCGTCCCCACCGGGCTCACGCTTTTTGCCGACCGATACACTTATATCCCGTATATCGGGCTTTTCTACATCGTGGCGGAGGGGACGGTTTGGCTTTGGGGCCGGGCAAAGTCCGGTCTTGCCAGAGCGGCGATCGCGTGCGTGCTCGCGGTCCTGGCGGCGGCGCTCTGTTTTATCTCATGGCAGCGTTGCCTGGTCTGGCATGACGGGCTGACCCTTTGGAGCGATGACATCGCCAGATATCCCGGTTCCAAGATCGCTTATTACAACCGGGCGAGCGAATATCTGGCGCGGAACGACCTGGCCCGGGCGAAGTCCGATCTGGAAGCGACGCTGCGGATAGATCCGGATTACGCTCCCGCGCATGTTAATTTGGGAATGCTGCTTTTAAAAGAAGGAAGGACGGAGAGCTCTCTTTTGGAATACGGGCGGGCGATCGCGCTCGATCCGGGAAGAGCGGACGCTTACCTCGACCGCGGCAACGCTTTGTGCGCGCTGGGGCGGAGGAAAGAAGCGCTCGAGGAATACGGGCGGGCGATCGCGCTCGATCACGAAAAGGCGGAAGCGTATTTCGATCGCGGGCTGCTGCTGGCGCAGATGGGGGAGTATGGCGGCGCGGTCGAGGATTACGGCCGCGCGATCTGGCTGGACCCGCGCGACGCGGAGGCGCTGAACGACCGGGGGGATGCGTATTTCAAATTGGGGCGATTGTCGGATGCGCTGGCCGATATCGATCGGGCGCTGGAATTGCGGCCGGATTTCGCGGCGGCGTACTACAACCGCGCGGCGGTGCTTTACTCGACCGGGGAGTTCCGGCGGGCCTATGCCGATATGCAGAAAGCGGCGCAGCTCGGGTATCCGGTAGACGCAAGGGAGCTTGACCTGCTCCGCGCGGCGGCCGAGCGCTGAATTCGCCACTACCCGGCGCGGAATTAAGGTATAATTAGGCATGGTCGAAAAGAAAAAGCAGATCGATTATTACGAAAAGCTGCTGGAAAAGTACGGGGACCATTACCTTTCGCTTGACTGGAAGAGCCCGGAAAGCCAGGGCATAAGGTACCGCGTCTTCGAGGACCTGCTCACCATCGGCGGCAAACCCGACGATTTTTCTTTGCTTGACGTGGGTTGCGGGCTGGGGCATTTCTACGAATATCTCAAAAACAACAAATACCGTTTTAAGTACTCCGGCTACGATATTTCCCCGAAGCTGATCGAAGCCTCGAAAAAAAAGTTCCCCGGCGTCGATTTCCAGGTCCGGGACATACTGCACGACGACCATCCGGAACAGTCCGATTTTGTCTTCTGCTGCGGGGCGCTCAACATCAGTTTTGAGGAACGGGAGGTCCATATGGACTTCATCCGCTCCATGTTGCTTAGGATGTTCGAATTGTGTAAGATAGGGGTAGGCGTCAACTTTCTCTCGTCCCAGGCGATCTACTATCTGCCGGATGAAAGTTTGCGCCAGACCCAGTATTTTTATTCCAAACCCGAAGAGATCGTCACCCTGGCCAAGGGGATGGCGGAGCGCTTCATCGTTCGGCACGAATACCACCCGGGCGATTTTACGCTTTACCTTTTAAAATAGGCGAGGGGAAAAATGGACGGAAGCAAAAAGAGCCTGTTCCGGTTCCAGATAAATCCGCTGCGGCGGCTGATCGCGCCGGGCCTGGTGATGCTGCTGATCCTGTTCATCGGCATTTCCGGCTATATGATCCTCGAAAAGTGGACGTTCATCGATTCGCTTTATATGGTCGTGATCACGCTTTCGACCGTCGGCTTCCGCGAGGTCCACGACCTGTCGGAACTGGGAAGGCTGCTCACGATCGGGATCATTTTAGTGGGGGTCAGCACCTGGATCTATCTTGCCGGGCTCTTCATCGAGATCGTGGTCGAAGGGCAGGTCATCGGTTACCGAAGGAGGAAACAGATGGAAAACCGGATCAAAGAACTGAGGAACCATTTCATCATTTGCGGTTTTGGCCGGGTGGGGCACCAGATCGCGACGGAGTTGATGGCCAACAACGTCCCTTTTGTCGTGATCGACAGCAAGATCGAAGTTGCGTCCGAGCTTGAACCTCAGGGTATCCCGCACCTGATCGGCGATATCACCTCGGACCTTTCTTTGAAAGAGGCCGGGATCGTGCACGCGCGGGGACTGATCGCGTCGGCCGATTCCGATACCGCCAACGTGTTCGTGACCCTTTCGGCGCGGGTGCTCAATCCCCGGCTTTTCATCGTCTCCCGGGCAGGCCAGCCCGATACGGAGGAAAAGCTGAAGAAAGCGGGCGCCAACAAGGTTATATCGCCGTATTTTACCGCCGGCAAGCACATGGCCGACATCGCGGTCAAACACTGGACGGAGGGGAACTGAATTGCGCGAAGCGGTCCTGCGGATCGCCGAGGAGATCGTGCTCGCTGCCCGTACCGCTCCCAAAGCGCGCGGTTACGATAATTTGGAGACACGGGTCCTTAAGGACGGGGAGATCGATCGATTGTCGGAGAAAATGGCGGAGATCGGGAAAAGAGAGAACAACGCCACTTTTCTCCGGGATTCGGAGAGCATCCTTAAAGCGACGGCCGTGGTACTGCTGGGCGCCAGAAAACATTATCTCGGCCTGCGATATTGCGGATTTTGCGGCTACAAGGACTGCGCCGCCTGCGAAAAAGCGGGCGGGATTTGCGTTTACGTGCCGGGGGACCTGGGGATCGCGATCGGATCCGCGGTGTCGGTGGCGATCGATCATCGCGTCGACAACCGGGTGATGTACTCGATCGGCCTGGCGGCGGTGGAGGCGGGACTGTTGGGCCCGGAAGCGAAGATCGCGTTCGGGATACCGCTCTCGGCGACGGCAAAGAATACGTTCTTCGACCGAAAATAGCCTCACCCACCATCCAAATGAATTTGGATGGTCCCCCCTCTCCATCAAAGATGGAGAGGGAAGTGAGCAAGAGAATAGTATAAAATGAATATCTCATCCTTCTCCTCTTGGAGAGGAGAAGGGGGACCCTCC
>DATJPS010000066.1:0-9719 GCA_035506255.1 Candidatus Omnitrophota bacterium
GACCTTCTCCTTGAAAAGGAGAAGGGGGACCATTGCCGCAGGCAATGGTGGATGAGGTTATAGCAGTTCTTCCGGGAAGATATTGCCGCGGTTCAAAACGCAGGCGGGATCGAAATATTTTTTCACGCGGACCATCTCCGCGATCCCTTTTTCGCCGTACATTTCTTTTAGATAATCGTGTTTGATCTTGCCGATGCCGTGCTCGGCGGAACAGGTGCCGCCCAGCGACACCGCTTTCTTTACGAACCTCATGATGATCTCTTTTGCCAGCGGGACATCCGTTTGAGTACGGGGGACCAGGTTGACATGCAGATGGTTCTGCCCGATGTGGCCGAACTTGACCCAGAATATGCGGTCGCTTACCGGAACAAGTTCTGAATTGTAATAATCGAACATTTCTCTGAACTTATCGTCCGGTACGGCGATATCGGAAGCGAACTTCACGGTGTTATGCTTTTTGAACTCGTCGTTGATGTGCTCCGGCATGGCGTGACGGAATTTCCTGAGATCTTCTTTCTGCTTTTCGTTCATCCCCAGCCAGGCATCGTCGATCTTAACTTTATGTTTTTCGAGCGCCGCCGCCCATTGGTCAAGATAAGATGATCCGTTCTCTTCGGTTATTTCCGTTTCCAGATATACCGCGGCGCCGGAACCATTCGGCAAGAGCGGGTGATCCAGCCTCAACAGTTCAAGCGAGTTCCGGTCAAAATATTCGAGCGTCAGCGCGTCGCGTTTTCTCGCTTCGATAACGAAGTCGAACGCTTCCTTTTCGTCCGGAAAGAACGCGATGATGTCGAAAGTATCGCGGAACCTGGGAATAAGGCCGACCTCGATCTCGGTAACGACGCCCAGCGTCCCCTCCGAGCCGATGAACAGGTCGAGCAGGTCCATGTCGGGCTGGCTGTAATATCCTGCTTCGTTCTTGACCTGGGGCATTGCGTAATCCGTAATCCGTAATCCGTAATGCGTATTATTGAATTGGGAATCTTTTACCCTGAATTTCGGAGAACGATTGATATTAAGGACTTCGCCGGTCGAGAGGACGATCTTCAGGCGGCGGACCCAATCGCGGGTCGCGCCAAATTTTAAGCTTCGCGAGCCGGATGCATTGGTGGCGACGGTCCCGCCGATAAAGGCGGTGGCCTCGGTGGGGTCGGGGGGATAGAGCAGTCCGGCCTTTTTCAGCTCCGCATCCAGCTTCTCCAGTGTTACCGCCGGCTGGACGGTCGCGGATCTCTTTGCCGGGTCGATGTCGATGATCCGTTCAAGCTTTTCCATACCCAACAGCCAGCCGCCGAACGGAATACAGCCGCCGGTGGTACCCGTGGTCCCGCCGGAGACGGTAAGCCGGATCCCTTTGGCGGAACATTCTTTGATCGCGTCCTTTATCTCCGCTTCGTTTACCGGCAGGAGCAGTCCATCCGCATGTCCGCCTTTAAGATTTGAGGAATCCTCAAGGTAGGATAAAATGGCGGACTGGTCGGTTTTTTTGAGCATGATACATTATATCACGGGATGATTTTATAAATGATGCCTTGCCTATGGTCTTGTGCAATGGTATAATAGATATAAAGTTAATACCCTTAAAGACCAGGGGCGCAGAAAATGCGCTTTTTGTGTTTTTTGGAGGATTTATGAAAAAGACGCCAAATTTTAAATCAATGTTCGAGGAGATAGAAAAGGAGCGGGGAATCAAGGAAGCTGACCTGATCGCCGCCCTTAAAGATGCTCTCCTGACTGCGGCCAAGAAGCGGATCGAACATACCGAGAACCTGGAAGTAGATATCGCCGAGGATGGCGGGGTAAAGATCATCGACAAGGAGACCGGAAAAGAAGTAACCCCGTCCGATTTCGGCCGCATCGCCGCCCAGACCGCCAAGCAGGTCATCGTCCAGCGGCTGCGCGAGGCGGAAAAGGAAATGTCGTTCAACGAATACCACGATAAAGTGGGGGAACTGGTGATCGGGACGGTTCAGCGGCAGGAATATTCCGGCTATCTGGTCAACCTGGGAAAACTTGAAACGTTCCTTGCCAATCAGGACGTGATCCCGGGAGAGACGCTGAGGCCGAAAGAAAAGGTAAAAGTGCTGATCTCGGAGGTCAAGCGGACCGGGAAAGGGCCGATGGTCATCATTTCCCGGACCCATCCCGATTTTATCCGCAAGCTTTTTGAGTCCGAGATCCCTGAGTTTTCGCAGGGAATACTGGAGATCAAGGGGATCGCGCGCGAGCCGGGGCGGCGGACAAAGGTGGCCGTCATTTCCCATGATCCCGACGTCGGGGCGGTGGGTACCTGCATCGGGCCGATGGGTTCCCGGATCCAGACCATCACCCGCGAAGTGAAGAGCGAACGGATCGACGTGATCGAATGGTCCGACAAACCGGACACTTTCATCGCCAATGCGCTCGCGCCGGCCAAATCGGTAAAGGTGAAGCTGATCCCGGGCGAGAGCGCCTGCAAGGTAATTATCCCGGAAAAAGAGCTTTCGCTGGCGATCGGCAAGGACGGGCAGAACGTCCGCCTGGCGGCCAAACTGACCGGCTATAAGATAGATATCGTTTCTGAGGAAAAACTGGCAGAGGAAAAGGCGGCAAAAGCGGCGGAGAAGGAAGCCGCGGAAGCTGCCGAGAAGAAAGGAACCGAGGAATAATTGGCAAGTAAAAAGATAAAAGTAAGCGATCTGGCGAAAGAACTGGGCAAGACCTCCAAAGAACTGCTCAAGGTACTGGCGGAACTTGGCGTTAGTGCCAAATCCGCGGTCTCGTCAATAGAAGAGGAATCGGCGAAGGTAGTGCGCGAGCTTCTGGCGCCCAAAAAAGAAGCGCCCGCCAAACCGGCTCCGTCCGCGGCTCCCGCGCCTAAATCGGCAGTTGCCGCCAAACCGGCGGCCGCGAAACCCTTAGCGCCTAAACCGGAAGCACCCAAAAAGGAATCAATACCGGCCGCTCCTAAAAAAGAACCTCCAGTAGTAAAAGAGGTCGCGGCACCGCCGCCGCCACCACCGCCTCCGCCCGTGCCGGAACCCCCCAAGCTCAAGAACATCCGGATCGCGGACGACGGCATAGTGCTGAAGGAACTTTCGGACAAGCTGGGAGCTAAAGTTTCCGACCTGATCAAAGAACTCCTAAAAAAGGGAGTGATGGCGACCATCAACCAGAAGATATCTTTCGATATCGCGAAAGACATCTCCCTGCCGTTCGGGTTCGAGATCGAAGCGATCGAGAAACCGCCGGCGGCGCAGAAGCATGAGATCTTTTCCCTGGAAGTGGAGGACAAATCGAAACTTAAGGTCCGCCCGCCGGTCGTGACCGTGATGGGCCACGTTGACCACGGCAAGACCAAACTGCTCGATGCCATCCGTTCGACCAAAGTGGCCGAATCGGAAGCGGGCGGTATCACCCAGCATATCGGCGCCTACCAGGTGCACGCCAAAGGGAAAAAGATAACCTTCCTCGATACGCCTGGCCATGAGGCGTTCACCGCGCTGCGCGCGCGGGGCGCCAAAGTGACCGACCTGGCGGTACTGGTGGTGGCCGCGGACGACGGCGTCATGCCGCAGACGGTGGAAGCGGCCGACCACGCCAAGGCGGCCGGCGTCCCGATTATTGTCGCTATTAATAAAGTGGACAAGCCCGAAGCGAACATCGACCGGGTAAAGCAGCAGCTTTCATCGGAGCTCGGCCTGCAACCGGAAGATTGGGGCGGACAAACCGTAACCGTACCCATTTCCGCCAAACAGAAGACCGGCATCGACGAACTGCTCGATATGATATTGCTGATCGCCGAAATGGCGGAACTGAAGGCCGATCCGTCGGCGAAAGCCGTGGGAGTGGTTGTGGAATCGAGGCTTGACAAGGGGCAGGGACCGGTGGCGACGGTGCTGATCAAGAACGGAACGCTCCACGTGGGCGATTGTTACGTCATCGGCGGCACTTACGGCAAGGTAAGGGCGCTGATATCGGACAAAGGCGAGAGGATGCAGAAGGCCGGCCCTTCGACGCCGGTGCTGGTGCTCGGGACTTCCGAAGTCCCACGGCCCGGCGATCTTTTACAGGTGGTCGGGTCCGAACCGGAAGCGCGCCAGCTGGCCGAACAGCTGAAAGAGACCCAGGTGAAGCTTGGGCAGCGGGCGGCGCAGACGCTGGAAGATATATCCCAGAACATCGAAAAGGGCGAGCAGATCGACCTGAAATTGATCATCAAGTCGGATGTGAGGGGATCGCTCGAAGCGTTGATCAAATCGCTGGGCGAGCTTAACGTTTCGGGCAAGCGGGTGGAGATCATCCACCACGGCGTGGGGAATATCAACGAATCGGACATCCTGCTGGCGGAGGCGAGCAACGCGATCGTGGTCGGCTTTAACGTCGATACCGAAACGCGGGCCAAGGAGTTGGCGGAGAGCGAAGGGATAGAGATCCGCCTCTACAATATCATTTACAAGCTGCTGGACGACGTGAAGCTGGCGCTGGCCGGAACGCTGAAAGTGGAATACGAGGAAGTGACGATCGGCAAGGCGGAAGTGCGGGCGACTTTCAGGTATTCCAAAGTGGGCGTGATTGCCGGCTGCTTTGTCCTTTCCGGAAAGCTCATAAGAGGGGCGGGGCTGCGCATCTTCCGCGGGAACGAAAAGATATACGACGGCAAGCTGGAGTCGCTCAAGCGCATCAAGGAGGACGTTAAGGAAGTGGCGGAGGGGTACGAGTGCGGGGTGGCGGTAATCGGATACGAGGATTTCAAGGTCGGGGACACGCTTGAGTGCTTCGAGAAAAGAGAGAAAGCGAGATAGGATATGACCAGGCCGGAGCGAGTGGGAGAACTGATAAAGGAAGAGATAAGCCGGATCGTGAGGGAGCGGGTATCCGACCCGCGGATCGGGTTCATGTCGGTGACCAATGTCGAAGTTTCGCCCGACCTTAAGAACGCCAAGATATTCGTCAGCGTGCTGGGCGACAAGCAGGAGCGGGAAAAGACCTTCGAAGGGCTCCGCAGCGCCACCTCGTTCATTCGCGGCCAGCTGGGGCACGTGCTCAAACTCCGCTTCGTACCCGAGATCATATTCGTCCACGACAAATCGATCGAACGCGGCAGCCGGGTGCTGGCGATCATGAACAAGCTTACCCGCGAGGCGGAAGAAGGCCGCAAGCTGGTAAAGCAGAAGAAAGAATCCGGTCCAAACAGATCGGGTACAGGCAAAAGTGGCAGACGTTCTTGACCAGATAAAGGACCTTATCCTTTCTTCCCGCAAAATCATCATCGCGTGCCATGTTGACCCGGACGGCGACACGCTGGGGAGCATGATCGCCTTGCGGCTGATCCTAAAGAAGCTGGGCAAGGATGCGGTGATGTTCTCTAACGACGGCGTTCCCAATACATATAAATTCCTTCCTTACGCGGCCGAGATCGTGGATACAGCGCCGCGCCAGGAATTCGATCTGTTGATCACGGTCGATTCATCGGATATCACGCGTATCGGACGGCAGAAGATAACGGCTAAAAAGACGATCAACATCGACCATCATCCGGACAACACCAACTTCGGAGATCTCAACTACGTAAAGATGATCTCGTCGGTGGCGGAGCAGATATATCATCTGATCAAGAAGTTCGAGTTGCCGCTCGACACCAAGATCGCGACCGCGCTTTATATTTCGATCATCACTGACACCGGCAACTTCCGGTATTCCAACACGCTCCCGTCCACTTTTGAGATCGCCAAGGAACTGGTGGAAGCGGGAGCCAGTCCGGCGGATGCGGCGATGGCGGTATACGAGAACAAGCGGATGGAGGGGCTTAAGATACTGGCCCACGCCCTGATGAGCGCGGAATCGCTGAAACAGGGAAAGGTGGTTTATTCGGTTATAACCCACCAGATGATGATGGATACCAAGGCGCGGGGGGAGGACCTGGTGGGGATAATCGACCATATCCGCTCGGTCAAGACCGCCGAGGTGGCGATACTCTTCCGCGAGGAGGAGCGCGACAAGTTCAAGATCAATTTCCGCAGCAAGGGAAAAGTGAACGTCAGCAACATCGCTCGCGCTTTCGGCGGCGGCGGACACTTTCAGGCGTCCGGCTGCCAGGCGGAGGGCGAGCTCGAAGAAGTTAAAAGCAAAGTACTCGATCTGGTGATGGCTGAATTTAAATAACCCGTAATTCGTAAGCCGTAACCCGTAATATGAACGATCTTTTGAACGGAATAATAATCGTAAATAAACCTCAGGGATGGACGTCGTTCGACGTGTGCAACAAGATCCGGGGCCTGACCGGCGTAAAGAAGGTCGGGCATTCCGGCACGCTCGATCCGATGGCCACCGGCGTACTTCCCGTCTTCCTCGGCACCGCCACCAAATCGGTTGACCGTTTCCTTTCCGGCGATAAAGGGTACCGGGCGGAGATGACGCTCGGCATTACCACCGATACGCTGGACGCTACCGGCAAGATACTATTGCGGAATGCGGAATGCGGAGTGCGGAATGAAGAAGAGATCAAATCATTGTTCGAAAAATATACCGGAAAGCTCAAACAAAAACCGCCGATGTTCTCGGCCAAGAAGGTTAACGGCCAGCGTTTGTACAAAATGGCGCGGAAAGGGCAGGAGGTGGAGCGGGAGCCGGTGGAGATAACGATCTATAAGATCGACCTGCTTGGCATGGACGGGAATAAAATCCGATTCGACGTCCTTTGTTCCAAGGGGACCTATGTCCGAGTCCTGGCGGCCGACATGGGTGACGATTTGGGATGCGGCGCGCACCTTTCGGCACTCGAGCGCATCTACAGCCATCCCTTCCATATTTCCCAGGCGTTCGACCTTAACACCATCGCCAACCTGGTCAAGATTGGCCGGCTGGATACCATTATCCTTCCGGTCGCAGACATCCTTGCCGCATGAAGACCGTTACCTCAGAGCAGATGGCGGAGCTCGACCGTCACGCGATCGAAGACCTCGGCATTCCTTCGCTCACTTTGATGGAAAACGCAGGGAGGGAGACGGCGGAAGAGGCGGCCAAATTGTCACCCGGCCCTAAGATCGCCGTCATTTGCGGGAAAGGGAACAACGGCGGCGACGGGTTCGTGGCGGCGAGATACCTGGCGGAGAAGGGGTTTGAGCTGCTGGTAGTTCTGCTGGGCCGTATCGGCCAGATAAAACCAGAACCTAAGACCAACGCGCTACGCATGAAACTGCCGATCCACGAAGCGGGTGACGATAAAAGCTTTGAGGTGATGAAATCAAAGATCGCCGACTGCGGCTTGATCGTGGACGCGATCTTTGGCATCGGACTGGATACCCCGCTCAAACCTCCGTACCCGGCAATCATCACCTGGATCAATTCTCTCAACAAGTCGATATTGGCGGTCGATGTTCCCTCCGGCCTCAACGCCACCACCGGACAGGCGATGGGGGCGGCGGTCCGGGCGGCGAGGACCGTCACCTTCGCGGCGGCCAAGACCGGGTTCTATTTGAAGGACGGCCCGGCATGCACGGGGGAGATCGTAGTTAAAGATATCGGCATACCGGTTTGACCGCAACGGCTTGAGCATGTCCCGCATTTCGTATAGAATATCATCACCCATGGATAAAGCAGCCGCAGAAAAGAAGATCGAAAAGCTCCGTAAAGAGATACACCATCACGACCATCTTTACTATGTTCTTGATAAGCCGACAATCTCTGACCAGGAATACGACAAGTTATTCCGTGAGCTACAGGAACTGGAAAAAGAACATCCAAGCCTGATATCTCCGGATTCTCCGACCCAACGAGTTGGTGGTGAGCCGCTTAAGTCGTTTCAAACCGTGATCCATAAGACCCCTTTGCTTTCACTGGATAAGGCTAATACAGAAGATGAATTGGTCGCTTTTGATAAAAGAGTTAAGGAAACATTAAATAAGGAATCAGTTCATTACTTTCTTGAAATGAAATATGATGGTTTGGCGATCTCATTGAATTATCAGAATGGAATATTGATGCAGGGTTCGACCAGGGGAGACGGGGTTAATGGAGAAGATGTTACAAGAAATATCAAGACCATTAAAACCATACCTCTTCGTTTACAGGAATATGTGAGCATTGAGGTTCGTGGGGAATTGGTCCTGCCAAACGAAGATTTTATTAAACTTAACCAGGAGCGGGCCGACAATGATGAGCCAATATTTGCCAATCCGCGTAACGCCGCGGCCGGTTCTGTCAGACAACTTGATTCAAGAATAACCAGTCAGCGGCCGCTGATGTTTATGCCGTATTATGGCTCACCGCAAAAAGTGATTGAAACCGAAGCTGATATGATGAAATTCCTTTTTAAAATTGGTTTCAAATCAAATCCGTATTTATGGGAATGTAAAACGATAGCGGAAGCTATAAAGACCATTAAAAGCCTTGAAGATAAAAGGGGTAAACTTGACTACGAAATAGATGGAGTTGTTATTAAAGTCAATGATTTTACCGACCAAAAGAAGATGGGTGCAACCACTCATCACCCCCGCTGGGCGATAGCATTCAAATATCCTCCGATGCAGGCGGAGACACTGGTGGAGGACATCAAAGTTCAGGTCGGCCGCACCGGCGCCATCACCCCGGTCGCGCATCTTAAACCGGTGCACCTGGCGGGCGTGATCGTTAAACGGGCGACCCTCCATAACGAGGACGAGATCAAGCGGAAAGGGATCGAGATCGGCGATCAGGTGATCGTACAGCGGGCGGGCGAGGTCATTCCCGAAGTGGTGAAGGTCTCGAAGCATACCCCGCATTCCAGGCCGTTCAAGATGCCCAAGAGCTGCCCGGTCTGCGGAGGCGAGCTCTACCGGCCCGAAGACGAAGCGGTGACGCGATGCATCAACGCACTCTGCCCGGCGCAGGTGGTCGGCCGCCTTATCCATTTTACCAGCCGCGAAGCGATGGACATGGAGCATGTCGGCCCGGCGCTCGTTATCCAGCTGGTCGACGGTAAATTGGTAAAAGACGTGGCCGACCTGTATTCGCTCGATAAGAACGACATCCTCAAGCTGGAACGGTTCGCCGACAAGTCGGCGCAGAACGTGATCGATTCGATCGAGGCGGGGAAGGACCGGCCGTTCGACCGGCTGCTTTACGCGCTCGGGATCCGCATGGTAGGACGGCATATTGCCTCACTGATCGCCGAGAATTACGGCTCGATCGACGAGCTGATCGATGTCAAGGCGGAAGAGCTGGAGAAGATCCCCGGGATCGGGCCGAAAGTGGCGCGGTCGGCGGAACATTTCTTCTCACAGAAGGGGAACCACCAGCTGATCGAAAAGCTGCGGAAGGCCGGAGTGACGTTAAAGTCAAAAGAGAGCAAGGGACCGAAACCGCTGCGCGGAAAGACCTTTGTTTTTACCGGCGGACTTGCTACAATGACCAGGCCCGAAGCTGAAGAACTGGTGCGGAAGCTGGGCGGGCATCCGTCGTCTTCCGTCTCCAAGCAGACCGATTACGTGGTGGCGGGTACCGATCCCGGGAGCAAGTACGAAAGAGCGAAGAAACTCGGCGTTAAGATCTTGACCGAAGACGAGTTCGGCAAGCTCCTCACCTACCATTCCTCGCTTTAGCTTGGAATGGTTCCCCCTCTCCATCATAGATGGAGAGGGTTGAGAAAGGGGAAAATGCGACCTTCTCCATGAAATGGAGAAGGGGGACTGCGGGCTTGGCGAGCGGTGGATGAGGATAATATAAATAGAAAGAGGCGATCGGAATGGCGAAGAAAA
>DATJPS010000067.1:0-9121 GCA_035506255.1 Candidatus Omnitrophota bacterium
TCCCGTCCGCCCCGGCGGTCGAAAAGCAAAAAACCGACAATTCTTCTTTCTTCGCTCCTAAGATCGTCCGTCAACCAAGGAAAAAAGCGGCCGCGAAAAAGCCGGCCGAAGAATCCAAACCGACACCTCCGCCATTCAAACCGCAGCCGATCCCGTCCGCCGCCTCCTCCACCGGGGAGATCGTTCAGCAGATTTTCATTTGGATGTCGGTGGTATCGGTACTGGCCATCATTTTATTGCTGCGGATACTCTGGACCAACATCGCCAGCTTCTTTGAAAGCAAAAAGCAGCAGGTCTGCTCGGAATGCCACTGGATCAATCCGGCGGGGGCCGAGTTCTGCTCCAAATGCGGGGCGCGGCTAAAACCCTGGTCCAGCGTGAGCGCCAGCCAGAAAAAATGGTACGGCAAGTTCGGCTGGAGAAGGAACCCCTTCACGCTCGATATCATGCCCAATCTCTTTACCGGTTACCAGTCGCAGGTGGAGACGGTGCTGGAAAAGATATATCAGAAGAGCGGCCATATCATGATCACGGGGAACAAGGGGGCGGGCAAGACCACGCTGCTCAAATGGCTGGCCGACAAGCTGAAGGACGACTTCCATACCATCTACATCCCCCGTCCCACCGACGATTTTGACGACCTGCTCGAGTATATGGCCACTTCTTTAAAGGTCAAAAAGACGCGGGACAAGAAGTTCTCCATTTACGACATCGAAGCGATCGCCAGCAGCAGCAACAAGAACATCCTGCTGCTTCTCGACGAAGCCCACGAGTTCACCGCCGAGTTCGAACGCCCGCTCCGCTCGCTGGGCGACCTTAACGGCGTCTCGTTCGTACTGGCGGGACTTCCAGAAACGGTCGAAAAGATAAAAAATCTGAGCGCGCCGTTCTATGATAGAATTGTGGAGAAGGTGGTGCTCGAGCACCTGACCGCCGAAGAGACCCGGGACCTGATCAAGAAAAGGATCGAGAACGTGGGCGGGGAAGAGACTAAGCCCTTCACCCACGAGGCGCTCCTCAAGATCCACGATCTGGGACAGGGTGTGCCCCGCAAGATACTCAAGGTGTGCGATTGGATCGTGACCGACGCCATCCGGCACGACCTCGACTCGATCGGGGAAACGGCCGGCGCCGGTTACCGCGATGAAGGAGAAAAGAGATGAAAAAGAAGGTCCTGATCGTTGATGACGCTCCGGAGATCGTTGAGATCCTTGAGGACTTGATCGAGTCCGCCGGTTACCAGGCGTTCTCTTCCCCTGATGCCGAGAAAGCGCTGGAAATGATACCCCACAACCGTCCCGACCTGATACTGCTCGACCTTTTGCTCCCGCGGATGAGCGGAGCGGAGTTCGCGCGGAAAATGAAAGTGGACGAATCGACCAAGACCATTCCGATCATCATCGTATCCGTGCTTAAAAAGGACGACCGGAAGAATGAGGGGCTGGAAAAGGTCTCCGACGATTACATCGAAAAGCCGTTCGAACCCAAGGACCTGTTAAATCATGTAAAGAGATTCCTTGCATGAGCGAACAAGACGACTTGGAACAAAAAAGACTGCAGCATAAGCTGCTTGAGCCCATGACGATCATTTACGGCCAGGTGAACATATTGCTGGACGGTCTGGCGGGGGAATTGAACGATAACCAGAAGGCCCGCCTGACCAAGATCAAAGAACTTTCGGAAAAGCTGACCAACAATATAAGAGAACATTTGAAAATGTAGTCTTTTAGGGGAGCCCCATCGGATTCGGGGCTGAGAACCTCGGGTAAGCCGGGGGACCCGTGGAACCTGATCAGGTTAAAACCTGCGGAGGGAGAAAACAATGAACGACGAAAAACTGCCCGAACTCGGAAAGATCCACCCCGAATTCTTCGATAGTGTCATCTATCCCCGGCTGGGAGCAAAAGACAACAGCATCCTGATCGGTCCCACCCACGGCATCGATTACGGCGTGATCAAATTGGGAGAGACCTGCCTCTCCTTCTCCACCGATCCGTTCTTCATCGTCCCCGCCTACGGTTTTGCCCGCGCCGCCTGGTTCGCTTTTCATATAATAATGTCCGATGTCGCGGTCTCCGGACTCCTTCCCCGTTATTTGACGGTCGATCTTAACCTGCCACCCTCGATCACCGAGGCGGAGCTGTCGGAAATGTGGGGAGCGGTCGACAGGGAAGCGCGTAAATACGGCGTAAGCATAATCACCGGACATACCGCCCGCTATGCCGGATGCAATTACCCGATGGTCGGCGGAGCGACCTCGATCGCGACCGGCACCAACGCCGAGCTTCGCGGTCCGCACCGGGTCAAACGGGGAGATCTGGTCGTCATCACCAAAGGGCCGGCGGTCGAGACGACCGGACTGTTGGCCATCTCTTTCCCCGGAAAGTTCGAATCCGCTTTTGGAAAAGAATTCCAGAAAAAGGCGGAGGATATCTTTTTCCAGATGTCGGTGATGGACGACTGCGCCATTGCCCGCCGGTTCAAGGGAGTGCACGCCATGCACGACGCCACCGAATGCGGTATCTGGGGCGGCTTGTTTGAGATGGCGCGGGCGGGGAACTATGGATTGAGGATCGAAAAGGAAAGGGTCGTGAAGCAGGATGTGATCGTAAAGACCTGCGAACATTTCGGGATCGATCCTTTCACCTCGATAAGCGAGGGGACGCTGTTGGCGATGGTTGCCGCGGAAGAAGCCGAAGAGTTGGTGGAGGAATTTAAAAGGAACGGCATATTAAGCAGTATCGCGGGAGAAGTGGTCGATCGCAGGGATGGGATAAAGATAAAGGAGAACGGAAGATCGACCGAACTTGATCATCCCAAGATAGACCCATATTGGGGATTGATGGAAAAGCTTTCAAAAGAGATCTGATCAAATACGACCCACTTGACAAAAATATTGAGATATTATATAATCCTTACTATTCTGATATGTTTAATATGCAATTATCTGGTTATTGTTCCGATATATAGGCGATGGAGGTTAATATGAAAATCTCTGCCAAAACGGTTTACGGGTTGCAGGCACTGCTGGAAATAGCGGCCCACCCTGCCATGGACGAGCTCAAGACCACCGAGATCGCTTCGGCGCAGAAGATCCCGGCCAAGTTTTTAGAGCAGATCATGGTAGCGCTCAAGAAAGCCGGGTTGGTAAAGAGCCTTCGCGGCAGGAGCGGCGGATATTCGTTAGGCCGCCGGACGGCGGAAATATCGCTATTAGACGTGATCGAAGCGCTGGAGGGTAAATTCGAGTATAAAAAATCCAAGCGATCGACCGTAGTCAACGAAGCACTATCGCTTGCAATGGAAAAAACCAGTGAAGCATTAAAGAGCCTGACCCTGGAACAGTTAATAGAAGAAAAAAGAAAAAAAGACCGGACTTTCGTCTATTCAATATAAAAGGAGGCAGCCATGGATAATATAATATTTTCTGCGGGTTCCGGCCCATCGTTCCGTTCCGCGATCACGGCAATCGCCTCCATGATAATGTGTAGCATCTAATGCCCGTTTTGGCCATGGCATTAGATGTAATCCCCGGCCGGACAATGGACCAGGCAAATAATCAAGGAGGAAAATTACAATGAGCAAGATCGACGATAAATTGAAAGCGGATTCCATTCTTCTTCACGGCGGCCAGGAACCGGACCCCACCACCGGTTCAAGGGCGGTGCCGATCTATCTGACGACGTCCTACCAGTTCAAAGACGCGGAACACGCCGCCAATCTTTTCGGTCTCAAAGAATTCGGCAACATCTATACCCGGCTCATGAACCCAACGACCGATGTTTTTGAAAAGCGGATAGCATTGCTTGATGGCGGCGTTGGCGCCCTGGCCACCGCCAGCGGACAGGCCGCGATCTCCCTTTCTCTCCTGAACATCGCCCAGGCCGGGGATGAGATCGTTTCCGCCGATAATCTGTACGGCGGGACCTACACCCTATTGTCTCAAACTTTCAAAAAGCTTGGGATAAAGGTAACTTTCGTAAAGTCCAACGACTTCAAGGCGCTGGAAAAGGCGATCACCCCCAAAACTAAGGCCGTGTACGCGGAAACTATCGGCAACCCCAAACTTGATATCGCGGACATCGAAGGATATGCCAAAGTGGCCCATCAACATGGCATCCCGCTGGTCGTAGACAACACGTCCGCCCCGTATATATTCAAACCTATCGATTTTGGGGCCGATATAGTGGTATATTCCGCCACAAAATTCATCGGCGGACACGGGACCACGCTCGGAGGCGTTATCGTAGACTCCGGAAATTTCAACTGGGAGAACGGTAAATTCCCGCTTATAACCGAGCCGGACCCAAGCTATCATGGGCTTAAATTCGTCGATGCGTTGAGGCCGATGGGAAATATCGCATACATTATCAAAGCCCGCGTTAACCTGCTTCGCGATCTCGGGCCGACGGTATCGCCCTTCAATTCGTTCCTCTTCCTGCAAGGGCTTGAGACCCTGCATCTCAGGATAATCCGTCACAGCGAGAATGCGCTCGCGGTCGCCAGACACCTGGGAAAGCACCCGAAGGTCGCATGGGTGAACTATCCCGGCCTCGATTCAAGCCCGGAAAAAGAGCGGGCCAAAAAATATCTCCCCAAAGGCGCAGGCGCGATCATCGGTTTCGGCATCAAGGGAGGTATCGAATCGGGTAAAAAGTTCATCAATTCCCTCCAACTGTTCTCGCATTTAGCGAATATCGGGGATGCAAAATCGCTTGCGATCCATCCCGCCAGCACCACTCACTCTCAGCTTTCCCCGGAGGAACAGCTGTCAACCGGGGTCACGTCCGACTTTATCCGGCTCTCGATAGGCATCGAGGACCTGACCGATATCGTCGGGGACCTGGACCAGGCGTTGGCGCAATCGTAAAGGAGGAATGCAGATGTCAAATATTTACAACAGTATAACAGAAACGATCGGGAAAACGCCGCTGATCAGATTGAACCATCTTGACGGCGGGCTGAACGGGGCCGTACTGGCAAAGATAGAATCTTTCAACCCTTTGTCCAGCGTCAAGGACCGGCTGGGCCTGGCCCTCATCGAGGCTGGCGAAAAGACCGGAAGGATCAAGAAGGATACGGTCATCATCGAGCCGACCAGCGGGAATACCGGCATCGCCCTGGCCTTTGTCTGCGCCGCGCGCGGTTACCGGCTAATACTTACCATGCCTGAAACGATGAGCGTGGAACGCAGGCAGTTATTGAAGATATTCGGCGCGGAACTGGTATTGACCGAGGGCGCTAAGGGAATGAGCGGCGCGGTGGCCAAGGCCAGCGAGCTGGCGGCCGCAACGCCAAACAGCTTTATCCCCCAGCAGTTCGATAACCCTGCCAATCCGGAGATCCACCGGAAAACCACCGCGGAGGAGATCTGGCAGGACACCGACGGCAAGGTGGATTATCTGATCGCCGGTGTGGGTACGGGGGGAACGATCACCGGCGTTGGCGAGATCCTGAAAAAGCGGCGTCCCGAAGTCAAGGTGATCGCGGTGGAGCCTAACGATTCCCCCGTACTATCGGGCGGTAAGCCCGGCCCGCACAAGATCCAGGGGATCGGCGCCGGGTTCGTTCCCAAAGTGTTCAACGCCGGGATCGTGGACGAGATCATCAAGGTGACCAATGACGATGCCGGGGCCGCTTCGCGCAAGCTAGCGCGCGCCGAAGGCATTCTGGCCGGGATATCAAGCGGTGCCGCGCTCTGGGCGGCATTGGAAGTGGCAAACCGGCCGGAAGCTAAGGGAAAGACCATCGTGGTGGTGCTTCCCGACACCGGAGAGAGGTATTTATCTACATGGCTATTCCAGGAAACGACGGCATAGGGCCAATAGAGACCGATTATTTCCGGTTCCCGGGAAAGATCCGGTTAGAGTCCGGAGGGGAATTCGGCCCCATCACTCTGGCCTATGAAACTTACGGCGAGCTTAATCCGGATAAGAGCAATGCGATCCTGATCGCACATGCATTTTCCGGCGACGCGCACGCCGCCGGTTATCACGCCGGGGACAAGGTCCCCGGCTGGTGGGACAAGATGATCGGTCCCGGCAGGGCGTTCGACACCGACCGATATTTCATTATCTGTTCCAACGTGCTGGGGGGATGCGGAGGATCGACCGGCCCCTCCTCCATCGATCCGCTGACCGGTGATCCCTACGCCACCAATTTCCCGATCATTACAATAAAGGATATGGTCGAAGCGCAGCGCTTGCTGATCGACCACTATGGGATAAAAAAGCTACTCAATGTTTCCGGCGGGTCCATGGGCGGAATGCAGGCATTGCAATGGGCGGCCTCCTACCCCGAAAGGGTCGGATCGGTCGTTACCATCGCCACGACGTTGAAACACTCCCCCCAACAGATCGCTTTTCACGAAGTGGGGAGACAATCGGTCATGGCCGACCTGGAATGGAGGAACGGCAATTATTACGGCACGCCGGGGCCTGAAAAAGGCCTGGCGGTCGCCAGGATGCTCGGCCATATCACATATATGAGCCAGGAATCAATGGAAAAGAAGTTTTCCCGGCGGCTGAAGAACGACAACTATACCTTCTCCTTTAAGGTCGATTTTGAGGTGGAGAACTATCTGCGTTACCGCGGGAACAGTTTCGTGAAGAGGTTCGACCCGAATTCATATCTATATATAACCAAAGCGATGGATTATTTCGATCTTTCAGGGAACACTTTGATCCAGCCAGGAAATAATGAAGGCATTGATTTTTTGGTGATCGCCTTCAAGAGCGACTGGCTTTACCCGCCGGAAAATTCCCGCGAGATCGTGAAATTGCTGAAGCGCGGCCATTCCCGCGCCACTTACGTCGAGATCGACTCGCATGCCGGGCACGACGCATTCCTGATGGAGTTCGATGAGCAGACCCATTTAATAAAACACTTTTTGAACGGGCAAAGGCAGAGGAATGAGACCGGATCATAAGATAATATTCGACCTGATAGAGCCCGGAAGCCGCGTCTTGGACCTGGGATGCGGCGATGGGGAACTGCTATCCCTTCTAACAAAAGAGAAAGGGATACTGGGACAAGGCATTGAGGTGAACGAGCGGTCGATCTACAAGTGCGTGGAAAAAGGATTGAGCGTTTTTCACGGCGACATCGACAGCGGATTGTCCGCCTATCCAACCGCCACCTTCGATTATGTCATTCTCAACAATAGCCTCCAGCAGGTGAAAGACGTTTCTTTCGTGCTGGAAGAAGCATTGCGGGTCGGCAAAAAAGCGGTCGTGGGATTCCCGAATTTTGCCAATTTCAGGTCCCGTCTACAGATATTATTTAAGGGGAAAACCCCGATCACTCCCTCTCTCCCTTACAAGTGGCATGACACTCCCAATCTGCATTTTTTGAGCATTTCCGATTTTTGGGATTACTGCCATGATAAAAAGCTAAAGGTCTGGAAAGTATTCTATCTGAAAGACGATTCCATTATCAGGACCCTCCCCAATCTACGCGCGGACCAGGCTATTTTTATCCTCTCGCGTTGATATCGCGCCGAGCCCGCAGAATGGCATTGGCCGCTGCATTATGAGATAATAACGGCGGGAGAAATACAATGAAAATCGCAAAGAATATGCTTGAACTGATCGGGAATACGCCTCTGGTGCGGCTTAACCGGGTGGCAGAAGGATGTCAGATTGCGGCCAAACTCGAATACTTCAACCCCTGCTCTTCCGTTAAGGACCGGATCGGGATCGCCATGATCGAGGCGGCGGAGGACCTGGGATTGTTGACCAGGGATTCGATCATCGTCGAACCGACCTCAGGCAATACCGGCATCGCGCTGGCGCTTGCCGCCGCGATCAAAGGATACAAACTGGTCCTTACCATGCCCGAGACCATGAGCGTGGAACGCAGGAACCTGCTTAGCGCGCTGGGAGCCGAGATCGTCCTCACCGAGGGGATAAAAGGCATGGGTGGAGCGGTAGCCAAAGCCGAAGAGCTGGTAAAGAAGAACAAGAAAGCGTTCATGCCGCAACAGTTCAAGAACCCGGCCAATCCAGAAGCACACCGGAAAACCACCGCACAGGAGATATGGAACGACACCGAAGGCAAGATCGACATCTTTGTCGCCGGCGTAGGGACCGGAGGAACGCTAACCGGCGTTGCCCAGGCGCTAAAAAAAATAAAACCGGAGATCAAGATCATCGCAGTCGAGCCCAAAGAATCCCCCGTGCTTTCTGGTGGAACACCAGGACCGAACCGGATACAGGGGATCGGCGCCGGGTTCGTTCCGGACGTCCTCGACCTGAAGCTGGTGGACGAGATCATGCAAGTCTCCTACCCCGAAGCGATGAAAATGGCCAGGCGCCTGGCCAGGGAAGAAGGGATTCTTGCGGGTTTCTCTTCGGGCGCAGCGGCACATGCCGCGGTGGAGATCGCGAAAAGAAAAGAGAACGCGGTTAAACTTACCGTTGCCCTGTTCCCGGATACCGGAGAGCGGTACCTGAGCGCGGGCATCTATGATGAAGGAGGAAAATAAAATGGCGAACGAGGCAAAAGCGCTCCGCACCATTGCGGAGATCAACGAAAAGATAAAGAAGGGACAGGCGGTGGTGGTGAACGCGGAAGAAGTGATCGAATTGGTGGAGAAGAATGGGATCGAAAAGACGGCCCGTGAAGTGGACGTGGTCACCACGGGAACGTTCGGCCCGATGTGCTCGTCCGGCGCCTACTTCAACCTGGGCCACACTAAACCGAAGATAAAGATCGGCGGAGGGACCGCCCTTTTGAACGGGGTCCCGGCTTATACCGGCTGGGCGGCGGTGGACATATATATTGGAGCCACTGCCATGCCCGATGATGATCCCAGGAACAAGATCCATCCCGGCGAGTTCTCATACGGAGGTTCGCACGTGATCGAGGAGCTGGTTTCCGGCAAGGACGTCCGTTTGCAGGCCACCGCGTACGGGACCGATTGCTATCCGAGAAAACACCTGGACACCTGGATCAACCTCAAAGACCTTAACGAAGCGGTGCTCTTTAATTCCCGCAACGCGTACCAGAACTACAATGTAGCGGTGAACCTGTCGAACAAGACCATCTATACCTACCTGGGCACGCTAAAGCCGAATCTGGGCAATGCTAATTACTGCAGCGCCGGTCAGCTCTCCCCACT
>DATJPS010000068.1:0-12245 GCA_035506255.1 Candidatus Omnitrophota bacterium
GAGGGGGAAGCTCAACCGCGATTCGCGCACCGAGGAGCTCAACATGATCGCCGAGCAGGTGGACCCGCTGGCCGACCTGGAAAAGATCCGCTCGCTCAATGTGGAGATGGTGGACGTGCAGGACAAGCAGGTGCTGGAGCGGCTAAAGAACATCCTCCTGTTTTACAAGGGAAGCGATCCCGTGGTACTTTATTACGACGGCAGCCGGATCCCGGCCGGTTCCAAGTTCCGGGTCGACATCAACCCGGATCTGGTGAATCAGATCGAGGAACTGCTGGGGACCGGTTCGGTTAGGGTCGAGTATAACCACCGGAAAAAGGAAGCGGCGGAACCGGCGCCGGAGCTGGCGCCGTATTGAACTCACCCCCTTGATCCCCCACTCTTATTAAGAGAGGGGGAAACCCGAATGAAGTGAGGGAGAGGGTGAGTTAGAAAAGGAGTAAGAAATGGATATCAGCAAGATCAAGTTCGATGATAAAGGGCTCGTGCCGGTGATCGCGCAAGATTACAAGGATGGGGCGGTGCTGATGCTGGCGTACATGAACAAGGAATCGCTCGAGAAGACACTGGCGATGAAAGAGATGGTCTACTGGTCGCGGTCGCGTAAAGTGCTGTGGCACAAGGGGGACACCTCCGGCCACATCCAGAAGGTCAAGGAGATGTACTACGACTGCGACGCCGACGCCATCCTGGCAAAGATCGAGCAGGTGGGCGACATCGCCTGCCACACCGGGAACCGGACCTGCTTTTTTAACAAGATGATATAAATGGACAAGATCGTAATCAAAGGGGCCCGCGAACATAATTTAAAGAACGTCGATCTGGTCATCCCGCGCGACCAGTTCGTCGTCTTTACGGGGGTTTCCGGCTCCGGCAAGTCTTCGCTCGCCTTCGATACGATCTACGCCGAAGGGCAGCGGCGCTACGTGGAATCGCTTTCCGCCTACGCCCGCCAGTTTTTGGAGCAGATGCAGAAGCCGGACGTCGACCAGATTGAGGGGCTTTCCCCCGCGATCTCCATCGACCAGAAGGCGCCGTCGCGCAATCCCCGGTCCACCGTCGGCACGGTGACCGAGATCTACGATTATCTCCGGCTGCTTTACGCCAACATCGGCGTGCCGCACTGTCCCAAGTGCCATCGGCCCATTGTCCGGCAGTCGGCGGAGCAGATCGTCGACCAGATCATGAAGATGCCGGCGGGGGATAAGTTCGAGATACTCGCGCCCGCGATCCGCGGCCGCAAGGGCGAGTACAAGGAGCTTTTCTCCGACATCCAGAAAGACGGTTTCCTCCGCGTCCGGATCGACGGGAAGATGTACGAATTGCCGGACGTTCCCGCGATCGACAAAAAAAAGAAGCACAACATCGACATCGTGGTCGACCGGCTGACGATGAAGGACGATATCCGCCGCCGGCTGACCGAATCGGCGGAGACCGCGCTCCGGTTCGGCGGCGGTCTGCTGATGGTGGGGAGAGGCGAGGGGAAGGCACGCAAAGAGGACCTCTACTCGGAGAAGTTCACCTGTCCGTCGTGCAACATCAGCCTGGACGAGATCACGCCCCGCATCTTCTCGTTCAACACCCCGTACGGGGCCTGTCCGGAATGCGAAGGGTTGGGGAACAAGCTGGAATTCGATCCCGACCTGGTGATCCCGGACAAAAATCTGACGCTGGCCGAAGGGGCGATCGCCCCCTGGGGCGAATCGGCCTCCTATTATCTGGTAAAGCTGGAAGCGGTGGGCGAAGCTTACGGGTTCGATCTCAATACTCCGGTTAAAAAACTGAGCAAACCGCAGATCGACGCCATTCTCTACGGATCGGACAAACCGCTCAAGTTCAAGCACACGATGTCGAAAGGCTACTGGGAGTATGAAGGCGAGTTCGAAGGAGTGATCAACAACCTACGCCGCCGTTACATCGAGACCAAATCGGAGAACATGCGCTATTTCCTGTACCGATTCATGAGCACCATCCCGTGCAAGACCTGTGGCGGGGCAAGGCTCAAGCCCGAAAGCCTGGCGGTCACCATCGCCGGCAAGTCGATCTCCGAAGTTACGGCGCTACCGGTCAAAGGATTGCTGGATTTCATCAACGGCCTCAAACTGAGCGAAAAAGAACAGACGATCTCGCGACAGGTGATCAAGGAGATCAAGGCGCGGGTGAACTTTTTAATTAACGTGGGGCTCGACTATATCACGCTCGACCGCGAATCGAGCACGCTTTCGGGTGGGGAGGCGCAGCGGACCCGGCTAGCGACGCAGGTCGGCTCCGGCCTGGTCGGCGTCCTTTACATTCTTGACGAACCGTCGATCGGCCTGCACCAGCGGGACAACGGGCGGCTGATCCAGTCGCTCAGGAACTTGCGTGATCTGGGGAACACCGTGATCGTGGTGGAGCACGACGAGGAAACGATGGAAGCGGCCGACCACCTGGTGGACATCGGACCGGGGGCGGGGCTGCACGGCGGGCAGATCGTGGCGCAGGGGACGCTGAAAGAAATAATCGCGAACCCGCGGTCCATCACCGGCCGGTTCCTGAGCGGAAAGGAAAAGATCGAAGTCCCCGCCGCGCGCCGGGCGGGTAACGGCAAGTTAATCGAGATCAAAGGGGCGAAACACCACAATCTAAAGGATATCGACGTTTCGATCCCGCTGGGGACGCTGACCTGCGTTACCGGGGTTTCCGGTTCCGGCAAGAGCTCGCTCATCATCGACATCCTTTACAAGGCGCTGGCCAAAAAGTTCTACCGCTCCATCGAAAAGGAAGGGAACTACCGGGAAATGAAAGGGCTGGAGCACATCGACAAGGTGATCGACATCGATCAGACGCCGATCGGGCGGACGCCGCGGAGCAATCCCGCCACTTACACCGGAGTCTTCAACCACATCCGCGACCTGTTCACGCTGACGCCGGAGGCGAAGATGCGCGGCTACCAGCCGGGACGCTTCTCCTTTAACGTAAAAGGCGGGAGGTGCGAAGCGTGCCATGGCGACGGGCTGGTGAAGATCGAGATGCACTTTCTTCCCGACGTTTATGTCCCGTGCGACGTCTGCAAGGGGAAACGGTACAACCGCGAAACGCTGGAGGTCCATTACAAGGGGAAGAACATCAGCGACGTGCTGGAATCGACGGTGGAGGAGGCGCGCCAGCTGTTCGAGAACATACCGCAGATCGAACGGAAGCTGGCCACGCTCAATGACGTAGGGCTCGATTACATCAAGCTGGGGCAGTTCGCCACCACGCTCTCCGGAGGGGAAGCGCAGAGGATCAAGCTGGCGACCGAACTTTCGCTCCGCTCGACCGGCCGGACCCTTTATTTACTCGACGAGCCGACCACCGGGCTCCACTTCCACGACATAAAGAAGCTGATGTTCGTTCTCAACCGGCTGGTGGAGTCCGGGAATTCGGTGATCGTGATCGAGCACAACCTGGACGTCATCAAGATGGCCGATCACCTTATCGACCTGGGACCGGAGGGTGGGGATGAGGGAGGCTACATCGTGGCGGAAGGGACCCCCGAGCAGGTAGCGAAGAACCCCAAAAGCTATACCGGGAAATATTTGAAGAAGGTACTGTAAATGCTAATGGAATTATTGATACTACTGCCGATCGTATTGATCAGTATTACGATCCACGAGTTCTCGCACGCCAAGGCGGCCGACATCCTGGGCGACCCGACCCCGCGGCTGGCGGGGCGGCTCACGCTCAACCCGCTGGCGCACATCGACCCGATCGGCTTCCTCGCGTTTTTGATCTTCCGGATCGGCTGGGCCAAGCCGGTGCCGATCAATCCGTACAACTTCCGCAACCCGAGCCAGGGGATGATGCTGACGGGGCTGGCGGGGCCGGCGAGCAACTTTTTTGTCGCCTGGATCCTGGCGATCGTTCTCAAGACCGTCCCGGTCAATAACGATATTTATGTGATGGTGATGCAGTCGGCGATATTCCTCAACCTGGCGCTGATGCTCTTTAACCTGCTGCCGGTGCCGCCGCTCGACGGCTCACGCATCTACACGCAATACCTGCCGTACGATTTGCAGGTCAACCTCGAACGCTACGGTTTCTTCATCCTGCTGGCCATCATCCTTTTCCCACCGTCACAGGAGCTCCTCTTTTTCCTCATAAATTCGATCTATCGGTTGATGATGATGTGAGTTCTTTTCCCACTTTTCTTTTGTTGAAAAGAAAAGTGGATGAAAATAAAGCAACCAGGGGGTATTCCCCTGGACCCCCGACCTTCGTATGCCCACGCTGCTCCGCAACTCAGTATAAAACGAACAGTTATATCAATTCCGATGGACGGAGTGAGCTCCGCAGCTCACCGCCCCTCCCTTTTGTGAAACACCCCACTCAGGTCACATCCGAATATATAATATCCGGCGATTTCGCATTCATTTCAAAGGGTGGAGGACGGGAGGCCGTTAGCGAGACCCGCTATCTCTTGCGGGGCGAGCTTGGGGAGGATAACGGGCGGGGGGAGAGGGAGGTGAATAATCGAAATCGCCTTGATCTTTCTTTATTACTTTCTTTCCATCAAGGGAAAGAAAGTAAGAGAATAATCAAAGAAAAGTGGAAAATGAATCATAAATACTTTTTCAAGCCTTTAATTATTTTAAGCGGCGCTTCGGCGTCGATGAAGTTGGCGGTGCCAACCTGGACCGCCGCGGCCCCCGCCAGGATGAATTCATAGGCGTCCTCCGCCGTCATGATGCCGCCGATGCCGATGAGGGGGACCTTGACCGCCTGCGCTACCTGCCAGACCATCCTTACCGCGATCGGCTTGATCGCCGGGCCCGACAAGCCGCCGGTGGTCATCGCCAATTTAGGCTTTTTGCTCTTGATGTCGATCGCCATTCCCATCACGGTATTGATGAGTGAAAGCGCGTCCGCTCCGCCGCCGACCGCCGCTTTGGCGATGGCCGTAATATCGGTCACATTGGGCGAAAGCTTGGCGATAAGCGGCTTTTTTGAAACTTTCCTTGCCGCCTTTACCAGCTCCTCCGTCATTTTAGGATCGATCCCGAACGACATGCACCCTTTCTTCACATTGGGGCAGGATATGTTTAGCTCGATTCCGTCAACCTCGCTCTCTTTCGAAAGCGCTTTTACCACTTCCACATACTCGTTCACCGTTTCCCCCGCCACATTGACGATCACGGGGACATCGTGCTTGGCAAGGAAGGGGAGGTGGGTATCGAGGAACGCTTTGAGCCCGTCGTTCTGCAGGCCGATGCTGTTGAGCATCCCGGCCGGGGTCTCGACGATGCGGGGCGGGGGATTGCCCGCGCGCGGGGCCAGCGTCACGCTCTTGGTAACGATCGCGCCGAGTTGATCGATGTCGATCAGTTCGGCATACTCCTCGCCGAAGCCGAAGGTGCCGGAAGCGACCATCACCGGGTTCTTCATCTTGATGCCGGCAAGTTCTATTCCCATTTGATCTCCCGGGCGTCGAATACCGGACCGTCCTTGCAGACCGTACGGTAGCCGGACCCCGTCTCCACCGGGCACCCCTTGCAGGCGCCGATGCCGCACGCCATGTACGCTTCCATTGAGACCTGGCAGTCAATTTCGTTCTGTTTTGCGACGGTGGCCACGGCGCGGAGCATCGCTCTTGGCCCGCACGAATAGATGGTCGGCTTTTTCCCTCCCGGCGAAGAGCGGAAGCTTTTAAGGAATGCTTCCAGCGACGCGGTGACCAGGCCTTTTTCCCCGCGCGACCCGTCCTCGGTGGCGACCGTTACTTTCGCCCCGAGTGCGGAAAGGGCCTTTTCGCACAGTACCAGCTTCTCCGTTTTTGCGCCGATAAAGAAGTACACATCTTTCTTTTGCTTCAGCGCAGTTTGGGCCAGGAACCCGAGCGGCGCGATCCCCATTCCGCCCGCCACCAGGATGCAGATATCCGCTTCCCGATCGAACCCGTTCCCGAGCGGGCCCAGCAGGTTAAATTCCGCCCCGGCCGGTTTTTTGGAGAGCATATCCGTCCCGGTGCCGATCGTTTCGTAGAGCAGGGTGAGTGTCCCTTTTTCCGGATCGGCGTGGTGGATGGAGATGGGGCGACGGAGGAGGGGGACGATCCCTTCCGATACCTTGATGTTGACGAACTGGCCGGGAACGGACTGCCTGGCGATAACGCCCGACGAAAGGGTGAGCTTATAATATCCGGGGGCGGGACTGGTCTGGTCTAGAACACGGCAGTTTTCCTGGATCATCGAGGTTGATTTTACCATCGATCGGCCCATTTATCAAGAGAACTTGCGTAAAACCCCTGATTTTGCTAGAATTACCACGTGGCAGACAAGAGCGTATCCGGTTCCTCTTCTTCCCGTTCCGCGGGTCACATCGGGCGCATGGGCGCGCCGGTCCCGGCCGGGTTGCCCCCCGTTCTCCAGCGGTTCTGGGAATTCACTAAAAAGAACGCACAGGAATTCGCCAAACATATGATGAAGCCCGAAGAGCACGAAAAGGAGTTCATCGAGGCGGTAAAGCGCGACTTCAAGCATTTATGATATCAAAACCCGAAATTGAAGACCGGATAATCAGGGCGATCAGGGGCGAGTTCCTCAAACACTCCGACGAGGTCCTTCAAAAATACCAAAAACAGATCCAGAGCTCCGTCAGCTGGTATGTCCAGACACTTCCCAGCCATATCAAGAATTCCGAGGCCGACGACCTGGCGTCCGAGGCCAAGATCGCGTTCGTTGATGCTCTTAAGACCTGGGACCCGAGGAGAGGCGAGCTCTGGTCGTACGTTTCGATCCGGCTCAAAGGTTCGATGCAGGATTATTTAAGACGGAAGAAGATGGACCAGGTATCCGGCATGTACGAATGGATCAATTCCGCCGCATACGTCTACATGGCGTTCAACCGCGAGGCGATCGTGGGGGACAATGTGGACGATCTGCTGCACGTCGATACCGCCCTTAAAGTGCTGGACGACAAGGAGAAATTCGTGGTGGAGAACTACTATAAAAAGGATATGACCTTCAAGGAGATCGGCAAGGTGATCGGCCTCTCCGAATCCCAGGTATCGCGCATCTGCAAGGAAGCCACCCGCAAGATGAAGCAGGCGATCAAGTCGAGCGACTAGAGCGGTAAACTTTGCCCTAAACCCCATATTGATAACATCGTATTTTTACGGTAAAATGACAAGTTGTAGGTGAGCGGGAGTAGCTCAGCTGGTAGAGCTTCTGCTTCCCAAGCAGAAGGTCGCGGGTTCGAACCCCGTCTCCCGCTTTTTTATTGGCGCGGTACCCAAGTGGTAAGGGAGCTGTCTGCAAAACAGTTATGCGGCGGTTCGAATCCGCCCCGCGCCTTATCTAAAGAATGCGCGCTTAGCTCAGCTGGTTAGAGTACTTGCTTGACAGGCAAGGGGTCACAGGTTCGATCCCTGTAGCGCGCATTCTTTCTTATTTAGCCGCGTACTTTTACCTTCCTGACTTCCCAGACTGTCCCTTTTTTATCCGGGCAGTGGATGCGGTGGACGCTGCAGTCGTCCTCTTCCCATGAGGGGAATCCCGTTGCGATCCTCCAGACATAAAGGTCCAACACATGCAGCAGGGCAAAGCAGACCCCTTTCGGCCGTACATAGGGATTATTATAATAGAACTTATCGCCCAATTTGTGCTTGCACTCTTCGTTCTTTTCCACCATCTTGATCTCTATCGGCCCCAGGTCTTTCCATTTTTTTTATATTGATCGATCGTTATTTTTGGCATGATATCCCCCTTAATTATGGTTGCTATTATATGAAAAAATCGGTGCCGTAGCAAGGCGGGTAGAGCTATCCGCAAATATCCGATTGAAATCCCTTTAATTCTTTTAAGACAAATATGCGTGACCTACATCGCGCGAACACAATTGATCTTAAGAACGGCCGGGCAATTGCCGGGTACCATCGGCAGGTACCGGATATCCGATAAGCTTTCCCTCCCTATACTTGTCGGCGAGATCGACGAACAGAGCGGCCTTAAACGCTTTGACGGGAGTTCCCCGAGCGCCGGGGTGAACCGGATCTATACCGCCACGCATGTTCCCGAAGAGAGCGCGGTGCTGATCGCTACCGAGATGCTTCCTATGCAGGTCTCGACCCCCTTTTCGATAGCTGACCGGACCGGCAGCAGCTTCGGCACGGACCTTGAACGGTTCTGCCGGGCGGTCGTGTTCCTGATCGGCGTCAAGGAAGAAGGGCGCTGGGCGCCGGGCTTTATGTTGCGGACGGCCGGCATCTCCGCGGACGATTCGCGGGCGGTGAACGACGAAGCCCGCTGCGGATACGATCTTGAAAAAAGCATCTTCGTGAACCTCCGGAACGAGAAGGGCGCGAGGATCGGCGGGACCGCGCTCTATCCGGCCATCGGATATTATTCCGGGATGTTGGAAATATATTCCCGGGTGCCCGGCCTGCCGCTGCCGCAGGCCCACGAATATTCAAAAAGCTACCTCGCCCTCATGGAACAACGGATCGAACAGGCGCTGGACCCGAAATAAATATTTCAGATCGCGATTGAACCCCCGTCCGCCCCATGCTAGCATTTTCACATCAGGGGAGGTGACAGCATGAAAGGTTTGGCCAAGACCATGATCTGGATCGGCGCGATCGCGCTGGTCATCGGCGTTATCGGATCGCTTACCGGGAGCATGGGGCACAGCATGCCGATGGTGATCAGATCGATCAACTGGTGGCGCGGGTCGATCGCGCTCTTTGCCTTTGCGATCGCGTTGCTGCTTTCGGAAAAATAGGACTTTTACCCGAAGGCCCGGAGCGTGCGGATATACGGCAATGTTCCGGGCCTTTTTTTTATCCGCCCTTGCTATTTGCCTTACCGATGATAAAATTCCCCCAGGAGCGTGAGGCAAAGCATGGCATATCACGAAATAGTGAAGTCCGATCCCCTTAAGCTGATCATTTCGATCGCGGGTTGTTTTCTGGCGGCGGTGCTCGGTTCGGTCGTCACCACTCCCAACATTTCGGTCTGGTACGCTTTTCTGGTAAAGCCCCCGCTGAACCCGCCCAACTGGATCTTCGGCCCGGTCTGGACGCTGCTTTACTTCCTGATGGCGGTGGCGGCGTGGCTGGTGTGGAGGAAAGGATTGGCCGACCCCAACGTGAGGGACGCGCTTTCGATCTTCATCGTCCAGCTGGTGCTCAATGTTCTCTGGTCGTTCAGCTTCTTCGGCGTAAGAATGCCGATCTTCGGTTTCCTGGTGATCATCGGCCTGTGGGTGGCGATACTGGCAACGGTCCTGCGTTTCTTTAAGATCGACCGGACGGCGGGATGGCTGATGGTCCCGTATCTGCTATGGGTCTCTTTCGCTTCTTATCTTAATCTGGGTGTGGCGCTGCTCAACCGCTAACTGGACGGTCCGCCCGTCGCCTTCAAGATAGACCGGGTATTCTGCCAGGTCGGCGGTGCGGGACGGCTTATCTACAATAACGGAAAGCAGCAATCCTTTCCTTGTATCCTCCGAAAAATACTGATCGAAAATAAAATTGCCGATCGAATAATAGATCGGCACCCCTTTATAATTTTCCATTCCCTGTATTACATGCGGATGGGTACCGACCACCAGGTCGGCACCGGCATCGACGAACCGATGGGCGAGGAGCCGGACCCGGTCGTTGGGGAAATTCGAATATTCCGATCCCCAGTGAGCGAAGAGTATCTCAAGTCCGGACCTGCTTCTTTGCGCTCTTAGTTCTTTCAAAGCGTCCGCCAGCGAACCTTTGACGAATTGATTGTAGTTCACCAGCGAAACGGTCAGGCCTTTTATCCGCCTGGTGATAAAATCCGGAGCGGCGCCGGTGCCGGTGTAGCCGAAATATCCGATCGAACTGCCGGAAAGATATTTGACCGTTTCCTTGAGCCCGGCCGGGCCGCGGTTCAGGATATGGTTGTTGCCGATGTTAACGACCGATATGTTCTGCGAACGCAGCGTCTTTGCCAGGGAAGGATCGAAGGTGAACAGATAATGTTCCCGCGAGGTGATATCCGTTCCTACGCTTACCGAATCATTGTTCGTGATCGGGCCTTCCAAATTGGCGACGACCAGGTCTTGCGATGCTAAAAGTCCGTGGAGTGAGGAGAAAGGGAAATCATTGCCCGATCTTTTTACCGCTAGACGGATATACCGGTCGAACATCAGGTCCCCGGCTAGCAGGATCCTGACCTTACCCGGAACATTGTTCAACCTCGGGTCCGCCTCATAATAGGCGCTGACATAACTGGTTACGCCGTCCGTGCCGGAACCGCCAAAATCTCCGGAATTAAGGTTCGCGTTCAGTTTTAGGCTCGCGGCAGACCCTTCAAGATAACCAAAGAGCAAAGCGACGCCGTTACGGCAGTCACAGTTTATTTTATCGACATCTTTCTGGTCTTTTCCGGCCAGATAGCCCAGGCTCGCGCGGTCCCGGATCGTGGCTTCGCGGGAAGAGAGGTGGTGGCAAAAGTCGCTGCTCAGGACCAATAGCGTCCTTTCCCTTGGAAAGAGAGCTGAAAGCTTCCTGCCGATCTTGTAATATTCCCGGCGATCGGCATGCCCCAGGACCAGCGGTATAATGGATGCGTTCGGAAAAGCATGTTTTACGAAGGGGACCTGGGTATAGATCGAATGTTCGGTATAGAAGGGAACATAGTATTCTCTGGCTATCCCGGCGGGCAAACGCTTGTCCGCGTAAAGGCGGCCGTACGGGGTTTCCCAGGGGAGGGTGGTGGTGATCGCCGCCACGCGCGGGTCTTTGATGGCGTGAAAATGGTCGGGCCCGACGATGATGACCCGGTCGATCCCGTTCGGGTCGATCCCGGAAAAGAACCGGGCGATCAGGTCCCGCGCCAAAAAATGATGGGAGATAATCCCCGCGACTACCTTTTCCTTCTTTATCCCCGAACATTTGCGGAAAGCGGCGTCGTAATCGGTCCGGGAGCGGTAAAAGCTTTCCAGAGCCCGGATATCGGCGGACGCGGCCGTGCACAGTAAGATCAGCAGGCAGGCATAAAGCCTCCGCTTCACTGCTTTATCAGTTTGGCCGCCCAGTCCGGCAGAGTTGGCAGGGCGTTTTTATCCGCCGGGTAGTTGATCTTCTTCCAATCCTCGTCGGTCATCCTTTTACCCAGCGGACCGGTGAACTCGTAGTAGGAGAAGACCAGGCCCTTGGTGAGCCGGGTCCCGTTGACGTCCTTTACCGCGACAAAGATATAGTTCGGGATGCCGTTGGCCTCGTAAAGCACTTCTCCCTTCTTGGCGTCGGTGTGGACATCGGCGATCAGCGCGGAGCGGGCGTTGTTCTCGGTCTGTTCTTCGTCCGGTAGCGGGCGGACGATGCTGTCCATCCCCGAAGCCTCGGTCCGCAGCCGTTCGAACTCGTCGTCGGTGATCTTTATGTCCTTAAGTTCCTTGGTCGCGATCTGCCGGAAGAAATCAAGAGAGGTGAGGAGTGCGTCCTCGCGGCCCAGGAATTCGCGGTCGAGCAGGCCGCGGGCGTCCAATCCCTCTTTTGTTATCTTGACCAGGGTGATCAATCGGTCGAAAAAGCGTAGGTTCGGTTCCACGTAGCCTTTGGGGACGGCGGGGATGGGGCCTTCGTTCTCTCCCGCGCCGAGTTCCGCGTAGCTCTGCTTGGCATAGAGCAGAGTATCGTGTTTTAGCTCGGTCCAGGAGCCGAGCGAGCATTGCAGGTCCTTCAGCCCCCATTCGTGTCCGCGCATGAACATCGGATAGCCGGTAAGGTCATTCCCTTCCTCAAAGAGGGCGGAAATGACGTAGAGCCAGCTCCAGTAAAGGTTGGAGGTCCAGGTGGCGACCGGCGTGTCTTTGAACTGGGACTTAAGCGCGGCGAGCCGATTGGCCAGGACCTTCTTTGATTCAGGCGCGTTCTTGCCGATCCAAGCGTTGACCAGCGGGTCGGCGGTGCGGTCGCCCAGGGCCGACATAGCCATCAGCGCGGTGGTGGAGCTCGGCAGCTTTTCACCCGTGACCGGGTCGGCCGCTTCGTCCCCCTGCGTCAGGCTGGAAAAGATGAATGCGTCGGGAGTAAAGCGCTGTCCCATGAAGCGGAATCCCTGCGTCCCGTTTTGCAGTTCGCTCTTAGATTCGGCCGTCACTTTTTCCCCCACCACGACCGAGGACATTATCCTCGGTTGTTTTTGTTCCTTCAGGAACGACTGCGCATCGTTTACTTCCTGCGAGGAGACCGGGCTCTTCAGATTCTTGCTTTGCGTTAAATATTTGCCGTATTCAACGATCCCCAG
>DATJPS010000069.1:0-3269 GCA_035506255.1 Candidatus Omnitrophota bacterium
AAAATCAAAGGGGCAGTCCCGCTGGGACAATTATGTCCTTAAGACCGGGGGAACCAAGATCGAAAGTTCCAAGGTAAAAGCAGTCGAGAATGAAATGTCCCGTTTCTGCCGAGGCAGAGGGATAACGCCCCCTATTTTCAACCGGTTACTAGGATCGTTCTCGATTTATCCCCTAAAAAAATTGATGGGGACCATCTCCGACCCGCTGCTGCGAGCCCGGTTCCTTATGTTCATGGCCGAACTCTACCGCAAACATAAGTTCGAGGTGGCTAGCGTTGAGATTTCCAAGCAAGAGATGCCGCAATTTCTCAAACTGTTGCAGGAATTCGACCTGACAAAGCTCCAAAAGCTGGTGAAGAACGGGGAAGAAGGCGAAGTGGTGATATCACTGGGTAATGGAAACGACCATTGATTTTAATAAAGCCTTGAAATTCTTGCCCGCAAAGCCGGATAAATACCAGGATGCCGATAAATATGAACAACTTGAGTTTAGCAAGAACCGCGATTGACAAAGGGCAGGTTTACGGCCTGATACTGGCCGGCGGGCAGGCGACCAGGCTCCGGAACATATCCAATGCCAACCAGAACCAGACCGCCTGCTTCAAATCTAACGTCCCGGTATTGACCGGGTCCGCCATCGATTATTCGGTCCGGGCCTACGAGCAGATGGGGCTTCGGAACATTGTCGTTCTTACCACGGCGGCGCAGGCTTCGCAGATCGAACAGCAGGTATACCGCCCCAAAGACCCTTCCCAAAAAGTAAAAATGTGGATCGACAGCCGTTCGATCGGCACCGCCCGGGCGGTAGACAGCTTTATCCGGCATATTGCCGTAAAACAGGGCGAAGCGCTGATGGACAATCTTACGTTCATGGTAATGGGCAGCGACAATCCGAACAATGTCGGCAGCGATGATCCGGACCAGCACGAGCTGATCAAGCTGCTCAACTGGCAGCTGGAGCAAAGCACGGCCGCCACCCTCGGCGTTACCCGCATCGGTATGCACAGCAACGAATGGAACGAGCGCACCTTTGCGACCGTCGTTCCGGACGGCCTCAATTACCATTCGATGGATACCTTTCCTTCGGAATACGAAGAAATGCTCGATCGTTATTATTCCGAGCACGTCGGCCGCACCCGCCAGATCGCCGGCTTTATCGAGCAGGACGAACAGAAGGAAAGGGATAGAAGGTATACTAATTTTCTTAGCACCGGATATTATGCTGTTAACGGTGCGTTCTGGATGGATACCATCAGCCCCAACTTAAAGCACAATTTCTCCGATTTCGGTTTCCACATCTTCCCGGCGATGGCCAGTTTCGACCTTTTTCCGGACCCCACCGCCCCTATTCAGTTCCAGAAGGTGCGCGAGGCAATGCGGACTTACCGGTTCAATGCTTATTTCATCCCCGAGCATCGGGAAAAAGAGCCGATCTACTGGTGCGACGTCGGAACTCCCCTCCTGCTTTTGCTCGCGAACATGAGAGGTCTGATGGGCGAATTCGGCAAATTGCCTCACTTCGGCAAGGTCTGGAAAGAAGAACCATGGGGCATGGTCGGCGAAGACACCGAGATCGATATCCAGGCCCGGATCAAACCGCCTTTGCAGCTCGACAGCCCTTTCCAGCCGATCGGCAATATCATCGGCCGCAACTGCCGGATCGGACGGTTCGTTCATCTGAAGCATTGCGTGATCGGCGACAATGTGATCATTGATGAAAAAGTGCGGCTGGAGAACGTGGTGGTCTTCCCGGGCACGCCCCTGCAGCCAACTTTTATCTCTAAGCTCGAATTGCGGAACGGAATAGTGGCCGGCGGTTCGATCCCCGGTTCGCGTATAATCCGGCCGGTCACCGCGGAGGGAGCGATCCTCTTCCGGAGCCCGGACGGGGACCTGGTCATCAGCCGGATCTCCAAAGACTGACCCCGCGCATAAAATCGCCTGAAATTTTTCTTCCCGTTTGGCGATAATATTTCGGAGGAATATACATGCGTACAAATCCGATCAATTATAATGGCAGGATCCTGATAACCGGGATGGAACTCGGTGGAGTAAGAGGAAAAGGGATCGCGGGGAAAGCTACTCTTGAAATGGCGAACTTCCTTTCCCAGAGAGGAATACAATGCACGGTGGTCATTCCCAGCTCGATGGCGGAGCCTTTTAACGCCAGGTCTTTCGGCAATTATCATGTGGGAACGGTCGGGCAGGTCAACGTGGTCGCGCTCGATTCGTCGCTGACCACCATCTATCCGGAGAATCTGTCTTCCGCCAGGAATTTTACCAGGGAATTCTGGAAATACGCCGTCGGACAGGGGAACGGTTTCAGCCTGGTCCACGGGCTCGACTGGCCGTCCGGGATCACCCTCTGGGAACACCCGGAAGAGCTCCCTGCGCTCCGGACCGTTTTCTCTCCTTTCAATCCTTTGAAGTATGATCGGATACTTGCTGTCCATAATCAGGGAGAAGGGGCTAGGTTCGGGGACCATATTCATGGCTCTTTCCATCACAACGGGATAAGCGGATTCAAGGCCGGAGTATTGTCCGCAGATGTGGTAACTTTCTGGTCACGCGCACAGCTTGCCGGGATCAGCGACCCGGCGATCTCCCATTATGGACTTTTCATGCAGCATGGGATGAGTACCAATCCCGACAAGTTCAAGGTATTCGAACAGGATGGCAATCCCTGGACGCCGGAAGACCTTACCTCCTTGCCCTGGCGCTATGTTTCCAGATTGCAGGCCTTTTATCTTGAAGCGCTTTTCGGCAGCGGCCATGATTATTCGCTCAACCTCGCCTCCGCCCGGCCGCTCAGCACCGATATAAACGGCTTGAACATCAGTACCACCGAAAAGCACGTCGGCGAAAAACGCGGCAATATATTAAAAAGGCGGATGGAACAGGCTTATCCAGGATTGAACATCCATATCCATCCCCGTTTTGTTGCTAAATACCAGGATTCTAGCGTTTATCAGGGCTACCGCGGCAATGTAGGCGGGATCATACAGATGCTCCAAGCAATAAGTAAGGATCCCGATCCGGAAGGCACTCATCTGGCCTTCTTGAACGGCGGCGACGGCGAGCGCGGCTTTGTGACCACGCTTAATTCCTGCGTTAAAGGCGAATTAGTGCTCGGCGAAAAATCCATCGGTGAAATATCTCAGCTTTCCGCCGCTATGGTCGCCAGGCAGCTCCCGGCTAAGCACGGATGGGTGGTCATTTTCGGCTGCGATAACTTCATGATCCCCAACGGCCCGATCAGGATCGGAGAC
>DATJPS010000070.1:0-20276 GCA_035506255.1 Candidatus Omnitrophota bacterium
ATCAGCACCACCTTCACCCCGACAAGTCGGGGCTCTGGGCGTTTCTGACTTCCATGGTGTGACGGGCGGTGTGTACAAGGCCCGAGAACGTATTCACCGCAGCACGCTGATCTGCGGTTACTAGCGATTCCAGCTTCATGAGGGCGAATTGCAGCCCTCAATCCGAACTGAGCGACGCTTTTTGAGATTTGCTCCACCTTACGGTCTTGCATCCCTCTGTACGCCGCATTGTAGCACGTGTGTGGCCCTGGGCATAAGGGCCATGATGACTTGACCTCATCCCCACCTTCCTCCCCGTTATCCGGGGCAGTTTCGCCAGAGTGATCGACTTAACGTTATCAACTGGCAATAAGGGTTGCGCTCGTTGCGGGACTTAACCCAACATCTCACGACACGAGCTGACGACAGCCATGCAGCACCTGTGCTGGCTTCCATATTGCTATGGATCATTAACGTTTCCGCTTTTTACTACCAGCATGTCAAACCCAGGTAAGGTCCTTCGCGTAGCATCGAATTAAACCACATGCTCCACCGCTTGTGCGGGCCCCCGTCAATTCTTTTGAGTTTCAACCTTGCGGCCGTACTCCCCAGGCGGTTCACTTAACGCGTTAGCTGCGGCACCCAAGGGGTCGATACCTCAAACACCTAGTGAACATAGTTTAGGGCTAGGAATACCGGGGTATCTAATCCCGTTCTCTCCCCTAGCTTTCGCGTCTCAGCGTCAGAAAAGTCCCAGAAAGCCGCCTTCGCCACTGGTGTTCCTTTCGATATCTACGCATTTCACCGCTACACCGAAAGTTCCGCTTTCCTCTGACTCTCTCCAGTCATGCAGTATCAGACGCGGATCCCGGTTGAGCCGGAATATTTAACATCTGACTTTCATGACCGCCTACACGCGCTTTACGCCCAATGATTCCGGACAACGCTCGCCACCTACGTATTACCGCGGCTGCTGGCACGTAGTTAGCCGTGGCTTCCTCTTGGGGTACCGTCATTATCGTCCCCCCCGACAGGGTTTTACGTCCCGAAGGACTTCATCACCCACACGGCGTCGCTCCATCAGGCTTTCGCCCATTGTGGAAAATTCCTCACTGCTGCCTCCCGTAGGAGTATGGACCGTTTCTCAGTTCCATTGTGACTGGTCGTCCTCTCAGACCAGCTACCCGTCATAGCCTTGGTGGGCATTTACCCCGCCAACTAGCTGATAGGCCGCAAGCCCATCCTTAAGCCCCTTGCGGGGTTTACCCGGACAGAAATCATCCGTTCGGGATCATCCGAAATTATCCCCGCTTTCGCGAGGTTATGCCGGTCTTAAGGGTAGGTTACTTACGTGTTACTCACCCGTTCGCCACTGATGTATTGCTACACCCGTTCGACTTGCATGTGTTAGGCACGCCGCCAGCGTTCGTCCTGAGCCAAGATCAAACTCTCAATTGGCTCTTTTTTTTGAATCAAGAAAATATTAAAGAGTACACTCGCTCCTCTCCCTCCGGTAAACCGGAGGGTGGAAACTCCTGCTCAGTTATCAAGGTTCTTTGTCTTATCAAAAGACAATAAAGGCCATAAATCCCCTTACTGCTCTTGTGAGAGCAATAAAAAAGGATTTTATGCCTTCCGCAGGGAAATGGTTCAAAGCTGCCCCTGCTATAAGAGTGTGGTCATTGTATAACGCCCCGACCGATCTTGTCAAGCTTTATTTTTAGACCTTAAAAAAATCCGGCCTTGGAGCCGGCACTTTTATATATCATCCTTATTATGGTATAATTTCAGCATGACCACCATCAGCAGGGACCGGGTCGGCACCATCCTTTCGGGCGTTACGCGCACCGGCCGGGTGGCCAACGCTTACCTATTTGTAGGTGGAGAAATGGAGGCCAAACTTAAGGCCGCGCTCGACTTTGCAGGCGAGCTCAATTGCACTTCGGACGTCGCTAAACCTTGTGGGGAATGCCTGAGCTGCCGCAAGCTGGCCGGCGGCGTCCATCCGGACATTTTAGTGATCGGCAAGGACGAAGCAAGCTTTAAGATCGACCAGGTGCGGGAGCTGAAGGAACTGGCCAAGTTCGGGCCATCCGAAAGCGCTTACAAGGTCATCATCGTTAACGACGCGGAAACAATGACCGAGCAGGCATCGAACAGTTTCCTCAAGGTGCTGGAAGAGCCGCCCGCGGGGGTGGTATTTATCTTGATAAGCGACCGCGAGGAAGGGATCATGCGCACGATCCTTTCCCGCTGTCAGCGGATCGTGTTCCCCGACCCGGCGGTGGGAAATGCCGCGCCGGAGCTCCGTCCGCTCTACGACGCGCTCAGACGGAGGCCGGACGATTTTATCGGCAATACCGAAGCCCTGAACTCGCAGCCGGACCTGGACCGGTGCTTGACCGAACTGTTCACTCTCTTCGCGCAGGACCGGGACCCCCGCTCCGCCCGGACCGTGCTGGAGGCGCTTCATGACGTGAAGAAGCGTTCGAATAAAAAAATAGCGGTGGATTGGATGTGCCTTAATTTATGGAAAACAAACTAGCGATAAAGCTCCGCAAGTTCAACCGGATCTGCCCTATAACCGGCTACCGGGAGAGCTCGATCAAGGTCGGCGCCAGCGTGATCGTCCTCACCGACCGGGGCGATGAGTTCGGCACAATCGTGCAGTTCGCCAGCAAATACCCGGCCGCTTCCAGCCAGGACGTGCGGCTTAAAAAGGTGATCCGCTACGCGACAGAGGAAGACATAAAGCTGGCCAATTCGCTCGACCAGAAAGAGGACGAGGCGCGGCAGACCGCGGCGGAAAAGATCAAGGAATACGAGATCCCGCTGAAGATCGTGGAGGCGGAGTACCTTTTTGACACCAAGAAGGTCAACATCTATTACAAGATGGAAAAGGACAAGAAGACCCCAGACCTCAAGGCCTACCGCCGGGACCTCTCCACCACCCTGCACGCCGAAGTGACGATGCGCAATGTCAACGCGCGCGACGAAGCGAAATTTCTGGGAGGGCTCGGACCGTGCGGACGCCCGCTCTGTTGCCACATGTGGCTGGAAAAGCCCTGCCACGTCACGGTGAAAATGGTGAAGGAACAGGGTTACCAGATATCGCCGGTGCGAACGGCGGGAATGTGCGGCCGGTTGATGTGCTGTTTCGGGTACGAGGGAACATCGTCGCCCAAGCACGCGGAAAAGGAACCGGAATCCCATGAGTGATTGCCTTTTTTGCAAGATCGTCGCCGGGCAGATCAAAGGGGACAAGGTTTACGAGGACGAACTGGTTTACGCGTTCAAGGACATCAACCCGCAGGCGCCGGTCCACCTGCTGGTGATCCCCAAAAGGCATATCGATACCGCCGCCGAAGCGACCCCGGCCGAACTGGAGGCGATCTTCAAAGCGGCGAAAGAGCTGGCCGGGATGTCAGGCGTCAGCAAGACCGGGTTCCGGATGGTGATCAACCAGGGAAAGGACGCGGGACAGGCGGTCCCCCACCTTCACCTGCACCTGTTGGGGGGACGGCCGCTTGCCTGGCCGCCCGGATAGTTATAAGATAGGTAAAAGTTTTTAAATTTAACGGAAGGAGGAGTACTAATGCCAAAGATAGAGATCAGGAAAGACGAACCTCTGGACAAGGCGTTGAGGAAATTCAAGACCAGGGTCCGCCGCGAAGGGATCATCGAAGAGCTCAAGAAAAGGGAGTTTTACGAAAAGCCGAGCGAACGCCGCCGCAAGGACATGGCGCGCGCCGTCCGCCGGGAACAAAGAAGAAGAACCGAAGACGAATAGTGAAGATACTCGACCGTTATCTTGCCTGGGAAGTGCTCTCCCCTTTTCTCTTGGGGATCGCGGGTTTCGTCCTGGTGATGACGGTCGATCTTCTTTTTACCTTCGTCGACCTGATAATCAACAAGGGGATACCGCTGGGGGAAGTGGCGAAGCTGCTGCTTTTTAAGCTTCCCTCCATCATGGTGATGACCTTTCCGGTGGCGACGCTTTTCGGAATCGCCATGTGCCTGGGCAGGCTTTCTAAAGACAATGAGCTGGCCGCGCTTCGCACCAGCGGCGTCTCTTTCTTCCGCATCGCCCTGCCGATCCTCGTGATATCGTTGCTGATCTCTGTTCTTTCGTTCTTCACCAACGAGCGTCTGGTCCCCTACTCCAACCACCTGTCGGAGCAGATCATCCGGAACATCATCCTGCGGCAGCCGTTGCCGGAGGTGAAAGAGAACATCTTCTTCAAGGATGCGTACAACCGCTATTTTTATATCGGCCGGCTCGACGCCAAGACCAAAACGCTGGAGAACGTGATGATCTACGAACTGGAAGAAGGTAAACTGCCGCGCGTGATGACCGCGCAAACCGCCACGCTCGACCGGCTGGTGCTCAACCTTAACAAAGGGTTGATCCACAATTTTGACGCCAGCGGTCATTTGGAATACGAGGCCGAGTTCACAAACATGACGGTGAACCTGAACGAGGATCCGCTCGCTATGTCCGATATCCGCACTTCGCAGGAAATGGACAGCCGAGAGCTTTCCACCCAGATCCATTCGCTCTCCAAGGTCGGCGCTTCCGTCAACTCGCTGCAGACCGATCTCTTCATGAAGTACTCGGTCCCCTTAACGCCGCTGATCTTCGCGCTGATCGGGATACCGCTAGCCATTCCGGGGCTGAAAAGCGGACGGACTTGGGGTATAATCCTTACGATCGTCGTGATGTTCACTTTTTACGTTTTCGCGTCTGTCTTCCGGTCGCTGGGAAGGGGCGGGATCATGCCTCCCCTGCTGGCCGCCTGGACCCCGCAGCTGATGTTCGGAGCGCTGGGCGCGGGACTGCTGATACACGAAAGGAAAAAATGATCGTCGAACTTGAGGACCTGAAAAAGGAACTGAGCGCCAACCCGAAGGACAGCTTCACGCTGAAGCAGTTGGGCTGGCTGTATCTGCGCGACGGCTACTATAAACAGGCGCGCGACAATTATTCCCTGGCCGCGCTCTTCAACCCGCGGCTGACGTCGGAAATATTGATAGATTACGAACGCGCACTCGACAAGGACCGCAACAATCTGCAGGCGCGGCTTTCGGTCATCAGCCTCCTGCTCTCCTGGTCTTTTATCGACGAGGCGGTGCTGGAACTGGAGGAATTGCTTGACGTTTTCCCCGACAATCTCACCGCTTTCAACATCCTGGGGCGCATTTACATCAAGCAGGAAAGGCTGGACGATACGCTCGCCCTGCTCTCCCGCGCGATCTCGCTCGGGATAAAAGATACTCAGATCTCCGAGATGCTCGCTTCGGTCTACCTTGAAAAAGGGATGTGCCGGGAAGCGATCTCGTTCTTCGAGGAACTTCCGCCGAACAAGAACACCCTGCGCACGCTGGCGGAGCTCTACGCCCGGACCGGGGACCACGACCGCTCCGCCGAAAAATATTACCAGATGTTCCAGTCCGATCCGGAGGTCGCGTCCGAGGTGATACGCAAGCTGGAGGAGCTGGCGGCAAAGAACGGCAGCAGCCTGCGCCTGCGCGAGATCATGATGGAGATCTACGGACGCTGCATGCAGCCCGACAATGCGGTCGCCAAGTTGAGGGAGATACTCAACAACTTCCCCGAAAAGCTGGAAGAAGTGACCGCCCAGCTTAAGAAAATATTGAAGAACTATCCCGGCCATCCCGAAGCGTCGCTTTTATTGGCCGAAGTGCTCACCGCCAAAGGCAGCTACAGCGAATCGATCGAGGAATACACCAAGCTCATAAAAGGAAGACCGCAGCTGCTGGACCGAGCGATCGAAGGCTGCCGGGAGATACTGAAAAAATATCCGGAGCAGTTCCTGGCGCGCCAATTCCTGGTCGACGCATATATCAGCCAGGACAATTTAAAAGACGCTCTCCAGCAGATGAAGGCGATCCTCGAACATTACAAAGAAGGGGCCGAATGGGTGATCGGCAAATGCAAAGAGATCTCCCGCCACGATCCGGGAGCGCGCATCGTCATCGGCTACGCTTACCTTGCCAAAGGGGACTACAGCCGCGCGGCGCTGGAGGCAGAGTCGGTCCTTTCGACTGAAAAAGGCTCGATCCCCGCTCTGAATCTATTGGGTAGCGTTTATATCAATCAGGGTCTTTCCCGCAAGGCGGTTGAAACGTTCAATCGCGCGCTGGAGCTCGATCCTTACAATCTCGAAACGCAGAAAAAATACGGCGACAGCCGCAAGCGCGAACTCCTGCTGGAAGCGGAATCGATAAAAAAACGGATGGCCGACGACGAATGGAAGTTCTCGCTCCACCTTGACCTTGCCAAGATCTACAATGTCGTTAACCAGCGAGAGGATGCTCTGCGCGAAGCGCAGATCGCCACCCGCGACATGAAGCGCTCCCCCTTCGCCTATCTGGTGATGGCGGAGCTTTATCACGAGGAAGGCAGGTTCGATCTTGAGACCTCGATCCTGAAAAAAGGTCTCGAAATTCCTTCCCCCGACCTGGCGGAGCTGCTGAAGAAGATAAAGTTCCAGCTCGCCCTCTCCTTCGAATCGCAGGGGCTGATCAAAAAGTCGATCGAAATGCTGGAAGAGATATTGCAGGAGGATTTTGAATTCCCCAACCTGGCCGACAAAATCAAATATTTAAAATCGAGCAGTCTCTCCTCCATCCAGAACAAGATGCTGGCCGCCATCCCCGCCTTCTTCGACAGCCCGGTGATCATCGGGTTCTGGGGACGGGAGGCGAAGCTGGGCGGAAAAAAGCAGACGCTCAATGTTTCGTTCGGCCAAAATTACAACGCCAGCGGACTGAATTATTTCGCCCGCGGCATGAACCAGGCGGCGCAGGAGGAGTTCACCCTCTGCGCCCAGCTCGACCCGAACTTCTCCGCCGGCGTCAACAACCTGGGAGTGACGCACCTGATCAGCAAGCGCTATGATGAAGCTCTCCACCGGTTCCGCGACGCGTTCGATATCGATCCCGCCTCGGCGGTGATCGCCAGCAATATGGGATTGGCTTACTACCTGCTCGGCAACGCCGCCGAAGCGCAAAAGTGGCTGGAAAAGTCGATCGCCGTCAGCTGGGACCTCTCCTCCGCCCACATCAACCTGGGCGATCTGTTCATTAAACAGAACCAGGCGCAAAAGGCGATCGAAAGCTACCGGAAAGTATCGAATTGCGATATTCTCTACAGCGCGGCGCAGAGAAGGCTGTGGGGTCGGACGGTTTAATTACGAATTTGTAATTTTCCCAGGATCCCCGCCACCGGTTCCGCCTGGTTCATCACGAAGAAATGAAGCCCCTTGACCTTGTTCTTCAACAGTTCTTCCGCCTGCCTGAGCGTCTGCTCCGCTCCTATTTGCAAGATCGCTTTCGCCTCGTCCTGGTGCTTCTCCAGTTCCGCGAGCAATCCCTTCGGAATAGTGGCGCCGCAGGTCTCGGTCATCTTTTTTATTTGCTTATAACTGGTGATCGGCATCAGGCCGGGGATGATCGGAACGTTGATCCCCGCCTTGCGGCAGCATTCGGTAAAATCGAAAAATAAACGGTCGTCAAAAAATAGCTGGCTGATCACATATTCCGCGCCGGCATCGATCTTCTGTTTAAGATAAGCGATGTTGGTCGCGGGATCGGGGACCATTATATGCCCTTCCGGGAATCCCGCCGCCCCCACGCACATCTGCGGCTGTTTTTCCCTTATGAAGGCGATCAGTTCCTTGGCGAACCGGAAACCGTCCGCGGGCGGAACAAAGTCCTTTATCCCCTGCGGAGGATCGCCCCTCAATGCCAGGATATTCTCCACCCTCTTGGTCTTTAGATCTTCAAGATAACGGGCGATCTCATTTTTGGAGGATGCCACGCAGGTAAGATGGGCCACCGGCTCAATGCCGAACTTCTTCTTGATCTCGCTCACCCAGAAAAACGCGTTTTCGCGGTTGCTCCCCATCGCGCCATAGGTCACGGAAACGAAATCCGGCTTGAAACCGGCCAGCTGCGAGAGCGCGGAGAACATCTGCGCTTCCTGGTCGGCGTTCTTTGGAGGAAAGAACTCGAAAGAAAGGGTCGGCTTTTCTTTTTTTAGCAGCTCGCTTACTTTCATTTGTCCAGGATCTTCATCTCTTCTTCTTTGGGCGCCGCTTCGGCCATCGGCCGCATGTGCGGGAAGAGAAGAACGTCCCTGATGGAGGGGGAATCGGTCAGCAGCATCACCAGGCGGTCGATCCCGATCCCCAGTCCGCCCGCCGGCGGCATGCCGTACTCCAGCGCGCGGAGGAAGTCCTCGTCCATCGACTCGGCCTCCTGGTCGCCCGCCGCTTTGAGCTCCGCCTGCTTCTTGAGCCGTTCACGCTGGTCGAGCGGATCGTTGAGCTCGGAGAAAGCGTTGGCCAGCTCCATGCCGGCCACGATCAGCTCAAATCTTTCGACCAGCCTGGGATTGTCCCTTTTCTTTTTCGCCAGCGGCGAGGTCTCAAGCGGGTAATCGATGATGAATGTCGGCTGCCTCAAATTGGGCTCCACCAGCTTGTCGTAAAGCACGTTGATGATCTTGCCGATGCCGATCTCCTCATACCCTTCGATCCCTTTGCTCTTGGCGATCTTGCGGATCTCGTCGTCGGATTTGTTCTCGATATCAACATTGCCGTATTCCCGCAGCGCCTGGATGAGCGGAATCCTCCTCCAGGGGAGCGCGAAGTCGATGGTCTCGCCGCGGAACTCAAGTTTGGTCCCGTCCGAGACTTCTTTGAGCGCCGCCATCACCATTTCTTCGGTCAGCCGCATCACGTCATGGTAATCGGCGTAAGCCTCGTACACCTCGAGCATGGTATATTCCGGATTGTGCTTGAACGATATCCCTTCGTTGCGGAAAACGCGGCCCATTTCGAATATCTTTTCGAACCCGCCGACCAGCAGCCGCTTGAGGTAAAGCTCCGGCGCGATCCGCATGAAGAGCGGCATGTCGAGCGCGTCGTGGTAGGATTCGAACGGCTTGGCCGCCGCGCCGCCCTGCATCACATGCAGGATCGGGGTCTCGACTTCGAGGAACCCCCGCCCCTCTAAAAACTTCCTGACCGCGGAAACGATCTTAAATCTCTTCCTGAAAACTTCTTTCGTTTCGGGATTGACCATCAGGTCGACATAGCGCTCGCGGTAACGGAGCTCCTTGTCCTGGAGGCCGTGCCACTTTTCGGGCAGCGGATGGAGCGATTTGGAAAGGAGCGTCCAGTCGGAGACCTTGACCGTAAGCTCGCCCGTCCGGGTGCGGAACACTTTCCCTTTGACGCCGATGAAGTCGCCGATATCGAGCTTTTCGAAAAGCTCGTACTTCTCTTTCCCCAACAGGTCGAGCTTGGCATAGATCTGTATCTTGCCCGCGCCGTCGTTGATGTGCATGAAGAACGCCTTGCCGTGCCCGCGCTTTGCCATTACGCGCCCCGCTACCGATACTTCCTGCCCCTCCTCTTCCCCTTTAAGCTCCGCAAATTTATTGAAGATGTCGGCCGAGGTGTCGGTCCGGTCGTATCGGTACGGGTAAGGCTCGAGCCCGGCTTTCCGGAACTCTTCCAGCTTTTCCCTCCGTATTTTTAACAAATCGCTCAGTTCTTCCGCCATAACAGATAAAGTCCTTTCAGTGTAAGGTCCGCATCAATTATATCAATTCCTCGCGTATATTTCGCTATCAATTTGGCGTAGCCCCCGGTGGCGATGACTTTTATCCCGGATCTCGGATCGCGGGATCCGGATCGCGGAATTCGGATTTCGGATTTTATTCGTTGGATCATCCCTTCGACCATCGCCGCGTAACCGAAAACCAGTCCCGACCGCATCGCCTCGGCGGTCGAACTGCCGATGATTTTTTTCGGCGGTTTGATCGTGACCAGCGGAAGCTTGGCGGTGGTGGTGTGGAGGACTTCCCGCGAAAGGCCGATCCCCGGAGCGATCGCACCTCCCAGGTACTCCCCTTTCAAGGAGATAACGTCGAAAGTGGTGGCGGTGCCGAAATCGATCACGATCGCCGGAGCGCCGTACCGCTTGAACGCGGCGTAGGCGTCGACGATCCGGTCGGCGCCGATCTCCCTTTTCTTCTTGAACCCGATCTTGAGCTCCGGGATGTCACTTATCTTAATAAACCGGGCGTTCTTGAATATTTTATCGATGAAAGGTTCCATTTGCGGCACGACCGAAGCGACCATTGCCGGAAGATCCCGCAATTCAGCGGAAGGTTTCCATTTGGGGAGATCGCGCGTGCCCATCGACCATTTCCGGACGAGCCGCCCCCCCTGGAAAACCCCGAATTTAGTGGAAGAATTGCCTATGTCTATGACCAGCAGCATCAATGGATTTTATCATTTTTGGCTGAAATTATAAAGGATGGCGAACGATAATATTGTGGAGGGTAAAGGCGGCCAGATCGTTATTCCGCCCTATCAATGACAATGATGAAAGTACCGGCGGAAATATCCGTAAGGGTCATAAGATCAAGACCGGAAGAGGCTGCGCCTTATATCGTGATCGATGAGATCGTCGAAGGCCCGCAGCTCGTACCCGGAATGAAACGCCATCTGCTCAAGCTGCTTTCCGGCAGCGGCATCGGAATCCTCCTGGGACTAGGTATTTTCCTCGCGCTGAACATCTGCGGTGTCCGCTTCGGCAATCTGGAAACCTCGATGATCATCGGCATCCCCTCCGTCCTCGGCCTCATGTCCAGCTACATGATCTTTTAATTTTTTCTCTTACTTTCTTTCCCTTGATGGAAAGAAAGTAATAAAGAAAGATCAAGGCGATTTCGATTGTTCCCCGCCCTCTCCCCTGACCCGTTATCCTCCCCAAGCTCGTCCCGCAAGAATTAGCGGGACTCGCTAACGGCCTCCCATCCTCCGCCCTTTGTAATGTATCCGAAATCGCCGGACATTATATATTCGGATGTTACCTGAATGGGGTGTTTCACAATCGGGAGGGGAGGTGAGCTGCGGAGCTCACTGCGTCCACCGGAATAGATCTGACCATTCGTTTATACCTGAGTTGCGGAGCAGCGTGGGCATACGAAGGTCAAAGGGGGTCCAGGGGGGGGCCCCCTGGTTGCTTTCTTTTCATCCACTTTTCTTTTCAACAAAAGAAAAGTGGAAAAGAATCATTTTTTAGACAGCAGATCGATGATCTCTTTCATGTCTTCCGGCATATCGTGGGAGAATTCAAGCGGCTCGCCGGTCCGCGGGTGAACGAACCCGACCGTCCGCGCGTGGAGGAGTGTCGTAACCTTCGTTCCCTCCACCTCCGTCTTCCCGCCGTAAGTTTTGTCCCCCACCACCGGATGCTTGATATAGCTCATGTGGACGCGGATCTGGTGAGTGCGGCCGGTCTTGAGCTTTAACTGCACCAGCGTGTACCCGTCGAACCGCTTGAGCACTTTGAAGAAAGTGAGCGCTTCGCGGCTTTTAAGGTCGGGGTCGCTGATCACCGCCATCTTCTTCCGGTCGACCGGATGGCGGCCGATCGGAGCTTGAACATAGCCGTCGTCCGGCTCGATCACGCCGTGCACCAGCGCCACATATTCCCGTTTCACGGTGCGGTCCTTGATCTGTTTTGAGAGCGAACGGTGCGCCAGGTCGGACTTGGCGACCAAAAGCAGACCGGAAGTGTCTTTATCGAGTCGATGGACGATCCCCGGCCGCAGAACCCCTCCCACTCCCGATAAATTTCTGGCGTGATAGAGCAGCGCGTGCACCAGCGTGCCGGTATAATTCCCCGCCGCCGGATGCGTTACCATCCCTCTAGGTTTGTAGACCACCATCACGTCGTCGTCCTCGTACACCACATCGAGCGGGATGTTCTCCGGCTTCAGTTCGAATTTTTTTGGCGGAGGGACTTCGACCGTTACTTTGTCGTTAAGCTTGAGTCGGTAGCCCGGTTTGGCCGGATGATCGTTAACGCGGACCTTTCCCCCTTCGATCAGCTTTTGGATAAAAGAACGGGAAAGCCCGTGGCCTTCGCCCGCCAAGTACGCGTCGAGCCTCAGCCCGGAAGAGACCTTATCGATCGAGTATTCGATCAATCCTTGATCAGCTTCCAGACGGCGGGAAGCGACGCCGATACCAGCGTCATCTTGATGATCTCCCCGGGGAGGAACGGAAGCAATCCCGCCAGCAGGACCTTATTCATCGGGATAAAAGCGGCCAGGCGGAGCATCCCGAACGAATAGATCAGCGCCAGTGCGCCGATCATGACGAGCATCATCTTAAAGAAACTGCGGTCCCACCCCTTCTCCGCCATGTAACCGGCGAAGTAGGCGGCGGCCATGAAACCGATGATATATCCGCCGGTGGGGCCGAGCAGCCGGGCGATGCCGAACGCGCCGCCGGGAGAGAACACCGGCAGGCCGAGAACCCCTTCGAACACATACATCATCATCGCCGCCAGCGCGCGGTTGCGTCCCAGCACCAGGCCGGCCAGGACCACGGCAAAGGTCTGTCCGGTGATGGGGACCGGCGAGAACGGGAGCGGTATCATTACCTGCGAGCAGGCCGCGATCAACAAGCTGAACGCGAAACTCAGAAAAAGGTCCTTTATAAGTGTCCTGGGATATTCGCTCGACCCGAACCAGACGTCCGACAATACTTTAGTCCTTGCTTGCATAACGATCTCTCCTTTACTCCTTAATTATCACACATCAGAGCGGGTTCTTCAACGCGTTTACCGCCGCGATCAGGTAGCCCAGCGCCGCCAGGAAATATATAAGAGTGAAGTAAGGCGCCTCGATACCGGTGACCGCGAGCAGCGTCTGAAGGATGATCGGCAGCGTAAGATAATAGATCCCGAACTTATAAAGGTCGTTGAAGCTCAATTTAAAGTCCATGATGCGGCAGGCCAGCAGGCCGATCAGCGCCAGGATAAAGGCGTCGAGCAACTTGAAAACGAAAGCGCCGCCAAGCGCGAAGAAGACGATCGCCGCCGAGAACCACCGCAGCAGCGGCAGCCATTTGGCTACGTCGGACTTGGTGAACTTCCAATCCTTTATCGCCTCGAAATTGTAGGTGCGCACTTCGAGGCGGCTCTTCTTGTTGATCATTTTGTCCCTGGTGATAAGCACTCCGCTCTCGTACTGGTCCAGGGCCGACTCGTCCGACTTGCCGCTGGTATCGATGATCACGATCCCGGTCTTGTCCCGGTCGACGATGACCGGCATCTTCCCCTGGACCTTGAGCTCTCCCCTGTCGAACGTGAAATCGGGCGCCTTGTCGCGGAACAGCGCCTGCGCGTTGGTGACCCAGACGTTGAAATCGATCACCACCGGCACCACGCTGATCGTCCCGAAGATCAGAACGATGACGAACAGGTACAGGATCGCCTTGAAGAAAGGCTGCCGCTTTAGGTCCGCCGCTTCCCTGGGCCCCACCAGGCTGGCGATGAACTGGGAATAGATATGATCCATAGATGGCTCCTTTTATTCCTCTACAACGAAACCACCGCGAACCCAGCCTTGCTGCTGACGACGCGGTGGCGCAGCTGTATCTTCTTCTCCTCATCGGCGGAGGTATAGCAGGCGGAACGCGGCTGGCGCATGAACTCCGCCAGCTGCTTTTCGTCATAGACCTCTTTCACCGCGGCCGGGTATTTCTGGCGGTCGAGGTAAAACACCAGGCTCGGAGGCAGCCAGGTCTTGTAATAGCAAACGTGATCGCGTCCCGCCATCGCCAGCGAGAGGTCGCGGGTGTACTTAAAATCCTCGGCGTACGGGAGGAGCCAGCCGATCAGCCCGATGAAGAAAACGACGATCGCCGCCGTCCAGGCGCCGATGGTCCACCACGGCTGCGCCTTGATGAACGAACAGAGGAAAGCGAGGAAGAAACCGGCCAGCGCGATCAGCATCAAAGTTTCAAGATAGACCGCCGCCTGCGCGTATTCTGCCGGGATCTTGGTGATCGAAAAGCCCCAGACCGCGAGCGAAAGGAACAGGACCGGGAAGATCAATCCCAGGTAATAGTCGAGCTTGTGCTCCCCTTTGAAGATCCGGTCGAGGAACGCGCCGGTGATCACCGCCATCGCCGGGAAGGCGGGGAGGAAATATCCCGGCACCTTGGTGGAAGCGGTGGAAAAGATCGCCAGCATCACCAGGAACAGGGACAGCGGGAGGGCGTGCGGCTTGCGGAACAACGCCGGGACGAACAATCCGCTCCAGGGGATCAGCCCCAGGATGATCACGAAAATGTAATAGTAGAACGGTCCCGGATGCTGCTGCATGGGCGACATGTAGATCGAGAACAGGAACTGGCCGAAGATCACTTTGAGGAAATAAGGACCTTCGCGGGCAGTTTCGACGATGAACCAGGGAGAAGCGACCAGAAGATATAACAACGATCCTTTCAGCGGCACCATCTCCATCAAGAACGGGAGCTTTTTATCGATCAAAAGGAACAGTCCGATGGCAAGTCCGGGAACGAGGATGCCAAGCGGCCCTTTGGTCATGGTGCCGAACGCCATCGCCAGGGACATAAGGAAGAACCATTTTTTGTCCGCCGGCGCCTTGTAGCCGCGCAGGAAGAAGTAGAGCGAAAGCGTGATGAAGAAAGTAAGCCCAATGTCGACCAGCGCCATTTTTGAAAGCACGACGTACAGCGGGCTGGTCGCGACGATCAGCGCGGAGAGCAGGCCCGCCCTTTCGTTATGCAATTCTTTTGCGAAAAGATAAGTGAGCCCCACCCCCGCGATCCCGAAGACCGCGAACCAGAACCGTCCCCAGAATTCGGTCACGCCGAAAAGCTGGAAGACCAGCGCCGTCAACCAGGCGAATACCGGCGGTTTGTGGAAGTAGATGGCGGAATTGAGGTGCGGCGTCAGGAACTCGCCGGAGCGGAGCATCTCCAGCGAAGAGCCCATCAGCTGGCCCTCGTCGTTGTCCCAGACCGAAGGGGTGCCAAGCTGGAAAAAGTAAAGGAACGCGGCCAACAGCAAAATGGCGATCAGGGCCCAGTTCAGTTTTTTCATATCACTTCTTCTTTTTTACCGAGAATCCGAAATGCCCCAGCTCTTTGCCGAGCTGGTAGTATTTGCCGTGCGAATAACAGACCGGCTCCGCCGCGTCGAAGCGGAAGGCGCCCTTTTTATCGATGTACTTTTTATCGGCGTGGATGCAGAGCACCCTGGCCAGGAACATATCGTGGGAGCCGAGCGGCACGACGTCGGTGACCCGGCATTCGATGTTGACCGGGCTCTGCGCGATCAGCGGCGCCGCCACCTGATCGGCCTTGAGCGGCTTCAGCTTCATCCGGGTGAATTTATTGATATCGCGGCCCGATTTAACGCCGCAAAAATCCGCCGCGGCGACCAGCTTTTTGGTCACCAGATTGATGACGAACTCGCCGGTCCGCTTGATGATGGCGTGCGAATGGCGGGAGGGGCGGACGGAAATGTAGGCCATCGGCGGTTCCGATGAGGCCGTTCCGGTCCAGGCGATGGTTATGATGTTGTAATTTTCTTTATTGTCCCCGCACGAGACCATCGCCACCGGCACGGGATAGACCATCGTCCCCGGTTTCCAGATCGCTTTTTCCATCGGCATGATTTTAGCACCCCCCTTTAGCATGGCGCGAGAGCAAGCTCTTCAGCCGCGCCACCGGCAGGCCCACCACATTGTCGCGATCACCCTCGATGTTGTCGATGAAGATCCCCTCGATCTCCTGGATGCCGTACGCACCCGCTTTGTCCATCGGCCGGCCGCTTTTGACGTAATCGAGGATATCTTTCTCCGCCGTCCGCTTCATTTTGACCCTTGTCACTTCGATCTCCGACACGATGTCTTTCTGATTGGGGAATACTACCGCCAGGCCGGTGATCACCTGGTGCGTACGGCCGGAAAGGGCCTTGAGCATGGAAACCGCGTGCGCCGCGTCCTTGGGTTTCCCAAGTATCTTGCCGTCCAGCACGACAATGGTGTCCGCGCCGATAACGATCGCGTCCTTGTGGGAAGCGGCGACGTCATTGGCCTTGAAGATGGCCGCCTTACGGGCGAAGGTCTCGGGATCGGAGGCAAAGATGCGCGACTCATCTATCACGCTGGGAATGACATCAAATTTTCTAAGGAACTTAGCCAGCAGGTCTTTCCTTCTCGGCGAAGCGGAAGCCAGTATGATATTAGCGCTCATCGGGTAGGCGTCTTTATCATCGACGGGTTGATCGCCCATTCAATGAGCCAGGGCTGGTCGTCGGTCCGCAACAGGCAGACCGCTCCCGACCGGCTGAATTCGATACAGGGGTGGAGATCGGTACCGGTCAAAAGACGGGAAACCAGCTTGTTGAGGAAAGGAAGATGGCCGACCAGGGCGATGTCGCGTTCTTCTTCTTCCAGTTCGATCGCCAGCTCGCGGACCTCGTCGTCTGGGAGCATCCCTTCCCTTTCGACGACGCTCCGATGCGGGATCCCTTCGGCGAGGATGGCGGCGGTCTGCGCGGCACGCAGTTTGGAGCTGTGCCAGATCTCTTCCACCCGCACGCCTAGGTAATTGAGGAACGCCGCCATTTCGGCGGTCTCGAACCTACCTCTTTCGCTGAGCGGCTGTTCGGGATCGATCTGCTCGGGGACCTGCTCCCCGTGGCGGACCAGATATAAGCGCATGATCCATTGTATCTTATGCCGCGCGGTTTGTATATGGCCGCCGCCAGGACATTAAAAAAGCATTAAATTTTGATTAAAATAACGATTGCAATAAATATCCCCTTTGATATAATATTACAAACCGATCTTATATTTAGCACCTATGAAAAGGAGCCCATAAAAATGGATAGAAAAGGTTTTACCCTCATTGAACTGGTAATGGTGATCGTGATCCTCGGCATCCTGGCCGCGATGGTGCTACCGAGGTTCGTCGATCTTTCTTCACAGGCCAGAGTTTCGGCCACTAAGGGCGCGTTGGGAGCGATCCGCTCCACCATTTCCATCACCTATGCCAGCCGCGCGGTCTACGGGATATCGCCCCTCACCCCGCCCACCGTCGACGCCACCATGTTCCAGGACAGCCAGATCCCGATCGACCCGATAAGCAACGTGCGCACCGTCACCGTTTCGGCCGGCGCCGTTCCGGCCACTGCGTCCGCGGGCGGTTGGTGGTACGATTCGGGCACCGGCCGGGTCTGGGTCAACAACAGCCAGTACACTACCTGGTAGCCGCGAACTGTTCCGCAGCGGTCCCCGCTCCGGGTTTACATTGCCCATCGCTCCCTATATAATCAGCCCATGACCGACATCGTTTTCCTGCATATGCCCAAAAAGGTCGGGGCGTACCGCGAGATCATGAAGATGCCGCTCGGCCTCACCGCGCTGGCCGATCTGCTGGAAAAGAACGGCTTCTCCGCCAGGATATTCCACGAATCGATCGAACAAAAGGCCGATCCCGGCTTTGATCCCGTAAAGCTGGCGCGGAAAGAAAAAGCGAAATTGGTCGCGCTCACGCTCCACTGGCATCCGCAGTCATACCGCGTCATCGAGACCGCTAGAAGCATCAAAGTGGCGGACCCCGACCGCGCGGTGGTGCTCGGAGGGCTGACCGCCTCCCTCTTTGCCGACGAGATCGTTTCGACCTTCAAAGAAATAGATTACGTCGTAAGAGGCGACGCCGAGATTCCGCTGCTGGAACTGGCCAGAGGCGATAAGCCGAAAAAAGATATTCCCAACCTTACCTGGCGCGACGGGGAAAGAACGGTCAGCAATCCCCTCTCCTATTCCGCCGGCCGGGAAATGCTCGATTCGCTCGTTTATTCCCGCCTCGACCTGATCGCCCATCATGAAATGTACCTGCGGCTGTTCGACCACGAGCAGGACCTTGATCTGATGACCAGGGAAAAACTGATGGCCTCGCGCCCGTTCGCTTACTATAACGCCGGGCGCGGCTGTCCGGTGAACTGCTCGTTCTGCGGGGGGTCCAATTCCACCCAGTGCGCGACGAGCAAACGGGACAAATATCTTTTCATCTCCATTCCCAGCGTTATCCGCGACCTCAAAGGCTTCGCGGCGCACGGTGCGGAATACCTCTATACCAGTTTTGATCCCGATCCCAGGAACGACCATTACCTCAAGCTGTTCGAACAGGTCCGGCGCGAAGGAATAAAGCTCAACTGTTATTTTGAATGCTGGGACCTCCCGACCGACCGGTTCATCAACGATTTCGGAAAGACCTTCGGCGAAGGATCGTGCCTTATCTTTTCCCCCGATGCCGGATCGGAAAAGGTCCGCCGGCTGAACAAGGGATTCAGTTATTCGAACGCGGAGCTGATGGCAAAGCTGGACCGCGTCAAAAAGAACGGGATCAAGGCGGAAGCTTACTTCACGCTCGGCCTGCCGTTCGAGACCGGGGACGACCTTAAAGAGACCGAAGATCTGATGGCGGAACTGAAGAGAAATCACGGCGATACAAGGGTCCGCTTCATGCCGATGGAGCTCGATCCCGGCTCGCCCATCTGGTTCGACGAAAAGAAGTACGGAGCAACCTCGTTCCGGAAGAACTTCAAGGACCTCTACGAAGCGCACCGCAAGGCCCCGTCACTGGGATACCGGACCGACGCTTTTTCCGAAGAGGAGATCATCAATAAATACCGTGAGATGTCGGACCGCCTGAAAAAAGTGTAGTATAATTACCGCATGAAAAAATCATTCATCGCCGCCTTATCCCTGATCGCAATCGTTTCCCTGACGATCTTTTCCGGCTGCCAGCAGGTGCCGCTGACCGGCCGGCAGCAGCTGCTGCTGGTCTCCGACGCCGACGCGCTGGCGATCGGCAAACAGCAGTACGACGATACGATCTCCAAATCCAAGCTGAGCATGGACCCCGCCGCCAAAGCGATGACGCTGCGCGTGGGGACGCGGCTGGCGAACGCGGTGGACACATTTATAAAGGACAATAAGCTCGGTTCCTCGGTCCCCGCTTTCAATTGGGAATTCAACGTGATCGACGACCCGAAGACGGTCAACGCCTTCTGCCTGCCGGGCGGCAAGATCGCGGTCTATACGGGGATATTGCCGGTGGCGAAGAACGACAGCGGGCTGGCGGTGGTGCTGGCGCACGAGATCGCCCACGCGGTGGCCAAGCACGGGGCGGAGCGGCTGAGCCAGCTGCTGCTCGCCAATTACGGCAGCGTGACGCTGGCCGACGCGATGAAGAGCGAGCCGAAGCAGACGCAGGACCTGTTGACCCTGGCCTACGGCGTCGGCGCTAACGTCGGGATACTGCTGCCGTACAACCGGCTGCAGGAAAGCGAAGCGGACCATATCGGGCTGATACTGATGGCGCGCGCGGGCTATGATCCGCGCGAGGCTTTGAGCTTCTGGCAGAGGATGGAAGCGATCGAGTCCGGCTCCACGCCCGAATTCCTATCAACCCACCCCATCACTTCGGAAAGGATCGCGGCGATCCAGAATGAGCTGCCGGAAGCGCTGAAGTATTACAAACCGGTGAAGGATACGAAATAAAAACACCCTGCCGCAGGACTATATGGTCACGACAGCAGGGTGTGCAGGAAAATAATTATTTACCCGGATTCGCGTTCGCGTAAGCGAAAGCCTGATTGATCTCATCCATCGCCGTCTTGACGGCCGCCATCGCTTTTACACGATGTCCACCGTAATCGGTCGCAGCCAGGTCCAGCTGCTTTTGGGCATCAACCAACTTCGCCATGGCGGCGTTCATGTGGGGACGCGCGGAGACCATGGTGACGGTCTTGGTAACTACCGTTTTGGTAACCACCACTTTTGCAGCGAATGACGGCGCCGCGATAGCAAACGCGACCGCCGCGATCAGCATTAATGCAAAGACTTTTTTCATTCTCGATCACCCCCATTGCCAAAAGCAAGGCTGTATAATTATACAATAAATAAAATTAGAAAATAATTAATATTTAATTAATATTTATTAGATTTTCACTTTGATGAGGCCGGCTCCACATCAGGGCCATTTGTTTGATAATAGCTTTCTTTTCTGATAAAATTAGCAGGTTGACCCGGATGGAGAGGTAGCGAAGTGGTCAAACGCATCTGACTGTAAATCAGACGGCTTACGCCTTCGAAGGTTCAAATCCTTCCCTCTCCATATTTGAAAGCAGAAAGCCGACAGCAGAAAGCTGTAAGCTGACAAAATAATCTGCTTTCCGCTTACGGCTCACCTCTCACTGTTTTCCAGTTCTGCCCCAGCCGGGCAGGCCGAATCCTTACTACTCCAGTGTATTTTCACAACGAACAATTTCTTTGATTATATCCAACGCATTCATGGGCGCCTCACTAATTAATAGAAAGATTGGGCTCGCATTAATTGGAGTGGAGCGCAAGGTATGCG
>DATJPS010000071.1:0-7440 GCA_035506255.1 Candidatus Omnitrophota bacterium
TCTATATCAACGGCGGGTACGAGATCGCGCTGATGCTGGGGCTCTACTTTTTCGTTTACGCCATCCTCAGCCGCTATTACCTCAGCATCCAGCGGACGTTCAACCTGGGAGAGCTGCTCTTCCTTTCGGTCTTTCTCTCCATCCTGGACCTGATATTCGTCACCAGTTTCGTTTATTTCACCGGCGCCGCCGAAAGCCCGTATTTCGTCCTCTACCTGCTCAACCTAGCGACCATCGCGATCGAGTTCCCGTTCTTCCCGCAGGCGCTCTTCATCTGGTCGTTCTGCGCCACCGCGGGGTACGATGTCATGATCTTCATGAACCTGATGGCCAGGCCAATCTTCCCCGGTTTCACCCCCGGCAGCGAACGCGCCTGGCCGGTAGTCTTCCGGCTGTCGCTGATCAACGGCATCGGGGTTCCGGTGATGTTCTTCTTCTTTTCCGGCGTCGCCTATTACATCATCGCCATCATGCGCCGCTTAAGGAAAAGGCTCGACCGGATGACCGTCAACGAGGTGGGATCGCAGGAAGAGATCGCCGCGCTTTCGAACATTTCTTGGATCACCACCAAGATCAACGACCTCGACAACATGCTGGAGCGGGTGCTGGAGCAAACTTTCAAGGTGCTGCGGGTCAGCTCCGGCGCTGCCCTGCTCTATTCCCAGCGCGGAAAATGTTCGACCAAGATCAGCAAGAACGCGCCGGCAAGCATCATGGACTATATCTGCTCGCGCGATCCGGAAGCGAAGATCAGCGAAAAAGACCCCGCTTTCAAGAAGCTGATGGAACAGGAAAAGATCAATGAATTCTTCATCAAACCGATCGTCACCCCGCGCGGTAAGAAGATCGGAAAGCTTGTCTTCTTCTCCAGAACTAACGAGGAGTTCAGCAAACGCGGTTTGTTCCTGCTAGATTCCATCGTCAACGAGCTTTCGGTCTCGCTGGCCTATGCTCTGATGTACGAGAGGACCCCGGGATTGCCGAAGAAAGGGAAGAAGTGATGAACCTACGCAAGTTAGCCGCCGCGCACGGCACGCCGCTGCTGCTGATCGACCATTCCGTTATCCGTAGGCAGTACCGCCGGATGCGCGAGCATCTTCCCCGGGTAGGCGTTTACTTCGCCATCAAGGCCAACCCCGAACCGAAAATAATCCGCACGCTGGCGCCTATGAACGCGGGCTATGATGTGGCCTCGCTGCAGGAATTTAACGCGGTGGTCGATAATGTTCCCGCCGCCGAAAAAAGGGACCTTGAACACTTCATCTACGACCGGATCATTCTGGCCAATACCATCAAGCCGATCGATACGCTCAAAAAGCTGTCGAACAACCGGCTGCTGGTAACCTTCGATAATCCCGAAGAGCTAAAGAAGATCAAAAAATACTGCCCCGACGCCGGACTGATCTGCCGGATCAAGGTCGCCAATGTCGGCTCGGTGGTGGAGCTTTCTTCCAAGTTCGGGGTCGAGCCGGGCGACGCTCCCAATCTGATGGAGCGCGCGTTCCGGGACGGCCTGACGGTCGAAGGGTTGAGCTTCCATGTGGGGAGCCAGTGCCTTAACATCGACAACTATATCAACGCGCTCGAGGCGTCCGCCATCATTTTCGAGGAGATGCGCTCGCGGGGACATGAGCTAAAACTGCTCAACATCGGCGGCGGGTTCCCCGTCCCTTACGACGATTCCGCCATTCCGTTCGAGAAGCTGGCGGCCAAATTAAGGGCCGAGATCGACCGGCTCTTCCCGAAAAGCGTGGAAGTGGTGGCGGAGCCGGGCCGCTTCCTCGTCGCCGAATCGGGAACGCTCATCACCGCAATCGTCGGTAAGGCGACGCGCGACGGCAAAACCGTCTATTACATCGACGACGGCGTTTATGGAACGCTTTCGGGCGTGGTCTTCGACCATATCCCTTACCATTTCAAGTCGTTCAAGAAGGGACCGAAGAGGATCTGCGCGGTGGTCGGCCCCACCTGCGACGCGTTCGACACCGTTTCCACCGCCGAATCGCTTCCCGACCTGGAAATCGGCGATCTCTTATATTCCGAGAACATCGGCGCCTACAGCAGCGCCTCCGCCACCAACTTCAACGGTTTCCCCAAGGCGAAAATTTTGCATCTTAATGCCTGATTGATATATAATCAATAATGCGCGCGCATTTTAACGGAGAATTAATTCTCCGTTCTATAACTTGGAGGTTAAAATGAAGATCAAGTTCAACGGCAAGATACTGGTGATCGGCTGCGGTTACGTTTCCAGATGTACCCTTCCCCTTTTATTGAAGCATTTTGACATGCCAGCCGAAAAGATAACAATCATGGATTTTGAGGATTTCCGCTCAGCGGTAAAAGAAGTGCTGGGCCACGGGGTCAAATATGTGGTCGATCGCATCACGGAAGACAATATGTCCGCCAAGCTCGCTGCGTTCGTCGGCCCGGGCGATATGATCATCGACCTCGCCTGGAACATCGAGTGCACCTCCATTCTTCAGTGGTGTCATGACCACGATGTCCTTTATATCAATACCTCGGTCGAACTATGGGACCCGTACGCGGGAGCGGAAGACAAGCTCCCGACCGAAAGGACCCTTTACGTGCGCCACATGGCGATCCGGGAAATGAAAGCGAAATGGAGCAAAAAGGGCGCGACTGCGGTACTCGAGCACGGCGCCAATCCCGGCCTGGTCTCGCATTTCACCAAAGAGGCGTTGATCGATATCGCCAGCAAGATCATCGCCGAAAAGCCGAAGGATCCGCGCGTCTCGCAGCTTAAGACCTTCATCAAGGAAAGGAATTTCTCCAAACTTGCCCAGCTGACCGGCGTTAAAGTGATCCATATCAGCGAGCGCGATACCCAGATCACCAACAAACCGAAAGAGGTCAACGAGTTCGTCAATACTTGGAGCGTCGAAGGATTCAGGGAAGAAGGCGTCGCTCCCGCCGAGATGGGATGGGGAACGCACGAGCGGAAGCTCCCGTCCGGCGCGCATTTCCACAAATATGGTCCCGGCAACCAGATCTGCCTTTCGCAGATGGGGATCAAGACCTGGGTCCGTTCCTGGGTCCCCTGCGGCGAGATCACCGGCATGGTGGTGCGCCACGGCGAAGCGTTCACCATTTCCGACCATCTGACGGTCTGGGAAGAAGGAAAGCCGGTCTACCGTCCCACCGTCCATTATGCCTATTGCCCGGCGGAGGTCGCCATTAATTCCCTGCACGAACTGGAGATGCGCTGGTTCGACCTGCAGAAAGAACAGCGGGTCCTGACCGACGAGATCGTCAGCGGCCGGGACGAGCTCGGAGTTCTCCTGATGGGTCACGATTTCAATTCGTGGTGGACCGGGAGTTTGCTCGACATCGAAGAGACCAGGAAGCTGGCACCCCACCAGAACGCCACCACCCTGCAGGTCGCCTGCTCGGTGCTGGCCGCCGCCGCCTGGATGATCAACAATCCGCAGGAAGGGGTATGCGTGCCCGACGACCTTCCGCACGAAGAGATACTGAAATGGGCAAAACCGTACCTGGGGCCGTACATTTCCCAGGCGGCCGACTGGACCCCTCTCAAGAACCGGGTCGATCTTTACGAGAAGTTCTCCAAACCGTGTCCCGCGGACGACGAAGTCTGGCAGTTCGGGACATTCCTTGTAAACTGATGGTCACGGTCGAAAAAGCCGATCCCGACGACCTGCCTTCGATCCTGGGGATCGAGAAGCTCTCGTTCTCCAACCCCTGGACGGAAGAGCAGTTCCGAGGTTCTTTCCCCCATTTCAGCGTGGCCAGAGAGGATGGGAAAGTGGTCGGGTTCATCGGCGTGGAATTGATACAGGACGAGGCGCATATCCTGCACATGGCGGTGCATCCGGACTTCAGGCGCGCCGGCGTCGCGAAGAAAATGATGGAGTTCGCCCTCTCCCGCCCCGCCGCCAAATGGTTCCTGGAAGTGAGGGCCAACAACCTCCCAGCCCAAAAACTGTACGAAAGCTTCGGGTTCGGCGTCATCTCGCGGAGGAATAAATACTACCAGGACAACGACGAGGACGCGCTGGTGATGGAGTATCAGAGGCCGAACTGATCTCGGAGCATCCTGATGAATTCCGCTTGCGGCGCGGTAAGCGCGATCCGCGATAATTGGCCGGTGATCTCTTTTTTTCGGTCGCGGTATTCGCTCAGCAGCGAATTCGCCACCAGTCCGAATGCGTCGGCATAATTACGGAACAGCATCTTTGTCTTATCGGCCTGGTAGACCAGGGCGAAATATGTCCGCAGATTGTTCTTCCCCGTAAAGCTCTCTTTTCCCAGGTCCACCAGATAACTGTCGGCGATCATCCTGCCCAGCAAATGGCTCAAGCCGCTGACCCAGAAGCAGTGCGCCCGGAACCGTTCCTCCTCGTTTATCCTGGTCCGGTGGACGATAAAACCGTCGTAAGCATAGGGGTTGAAGAACATCGTGCTGGGACAATCGTTCTCCAGCTCCCGGCGGGATTCTTCCGATTTGATGCCTGCGTAGAATTCTTTGACGGCGCTGTTGGACGCGCCGGTCATCGAACGCTCGAATCCTGGAAGCTCGGACCGTTCCCAGCGCCCACCCGGCAACAGGCAGATCCTTCGCACGAAATCCCCGAAGTCGCTGACGAATTTTTCTCCCGCCACTTTAATTATCGTCTTCAACTCATCCGGCAGGTCGCCGCTCCTTACGAACAGGGTCCCGGCCTGACCGCCCGGCGGGAGCATCATTTCGTCGATCGTTGCGCTGGTTACGGAAAGTGGCAGTTCCATTTTTGCGAAATCGCGCTGATTTACCTCTTTCATTGCCAGAAGGGTCGGACGCTCCATCACAAGTTGTATTTCCGGCCCGGCCACCAGATAGCAAAGCGCCCGTGCCGGGACCGGGGTATTGCGATCGTTGTAGCGTTCCGAAAGCTGCCGGCTTCCCAGGCGGAAATGGAGCGTGCCCAGGTATGTAGCCGATTGATAGACACCGGTTAGATGCATCATTCCGTTATTAATATCATCCCCACCGCACCGCTGATTTCACTTTTTCTCGCAAAAATGATAAAATAGTGGCGTTATGAAAGGAAAAGCCTGGAAATTCGGAGATAACATCGATACCGACCTGATCATTCCCGCGCGGTACTTGAACACGCATGACCCGGCAGAACTGGCTAAACACTGCATGGAAGACGCCGATCCGAACTGGATCAAGAAGACCGGTAAAGGGGATTTTATCGTTGGCGGGGAGAATTTCGGCTGCGGATCGTCGCGCGAGCATGCTCCGATCGCGATCAAGGCGGCGGGAGTATCGGCGGTGATCGCCGCTTCGTTCGCCCGGATCTTTTATCGCAACGCTATCAACATCGGCCTGCCGATACTCGAATCGCCGGAGGCGTCGAAAGAAATAAAAGAGGGAGACCTGGTTGAGGTCGACCTGGCGTCCGGACGGATCTTGAACCTGTCCACCGGCAAAACCTACCAGGCGCAACCATTCCCGGAGTTCATGCAAAAGATAGTTGATGCCGGCGGTCTGATCCCGTATCTAAAAGTAAAAGCGGGCAAATAGTTCAACCCTCGAATCCATGCTCTATCATCCTCTCGATCTGTTTCGTTCTCAGATCGAACGCCAGCGCGGCATTAAGATATTCGACGGTAAGGGAGGTCCCCGAAGTCACATAATTATCGCTCGCCAGCGTCACTTTCAACCCTTGGTTGAGCCATCTCCCGAGCGGGTGCGCATTCAGGTCCGGGATCAATCCGGGTTGGGTCTGCAGATTGCTCGAAAGGCAAGCTTCCACCATCACTTCGCGGTCGATCAGCATGCGCAAAAGGTCCCGCTGCGCTTCCTGGAGTCGATAGATACGTTCCCGGTCGTATTCCCGCCTGTTAAGGTCCTGTTTGCCAAGTAGTTCGTCAGGCCTGATCCCTATCGCCAATGCATGACCGATCCGTTTCGCGCCCAGCAGTTCCACCGACTTCCTGATCGCGTCCAGTCCGTCCTCCAATGAAAAGAACTGCTCGCCCGCGTGGTTCACGATCTTGATCCCGTCCATCCTGGCCCTGGTAAAGGCGGACCGGACCTTATCATGATCGAATTTAACCAGTTTACCGTCCGGTCCTTTGAATATTTCCGGCCCCGCAGTATCCAGTCCGATCAGATGCGAACGCATAGCGGGATCTTTCCGCAGTTCGATCATGGAATCCACGATCCCTTCCGTTATTTCGGGAGCGAAAGGCTTCATCGCGCATACGATCATCCCGGTCTTGAGCCCCGAAACATCCCTTTCCGCGCGCAAGAGCCCCTGGTGAACCGCTTTGATGATCTCTTCCGGCCTGAGCGGGGGCTTTATTACCGGGAACCGCAGTTCCAAGCTAGACACATTGCTTTCGATCCGGCAGCGCAGAGCGATATCATAAGCCAGTTCCTGCCAGGCATCAAGATTGTTATGCAGAAGACGGTGCCCCAGGCTCATCCGGTTCAGGTAATCGGGCAATCCGCCGGTCCCCCCGTCAAATTCCAGGAATTTTCTCAATGCTTCCGTATCGCCGGTCTTTACCGCCGTAGGGATATCCAGGCCATAATTCTCCGAGATCAGCATGAGCTTGGGATAGTCTGGATACATAGGATCGTGCCAGTCTATATTCCTGCCCATCCGCACGATAAATTCCGGACTGATCGATCCGCTGGTATGAAGATGAAGTTCTGGCTTGGCCGCTTCCGCGATCAACTGCCTCACCGGTTTTTGCAATGCAAGGAAATAAGGGTATGATTGCGGCGAGCGGAACGCCTTGATATCTCCCCTGATGCTGTATGCCATACAGTATGCTATCGGGAAGAGGCCGGATCGATTTCAGCGAAAACTACAGTCGCGAGATGATATTATCCCCCGCCGCTTTCGTCCCCAGCAGTTTTTTAGGATCGTCCGATCTGGTGAATATATCTCCGGTGCGATAGCCTTCGGCCAGAAGACGGTTCACTGCTTCTTCTATCGCCTTCGCCCCTTTTTCCGCCCCGATATGGCGCAGCATCAACGCCCCTGTAAGTATCCTCCCCAGCGGGTTGGCCTTATCCTGACCCGCCAGCGTCGGTGCCGTCCCCGCCCCGCTCTCGAACAATCCGGCACCGGTGTCGGGATTGATCGACGAACTGCACATCATCCCCATGCTCCCGAGCGCGGCCGCCGCGCCGTCGGAAAGGATATCGCCGTGCTCGTTGCCGCAGGCGATCACGCCGTTGAGCTTGGCCGGAGTGAAGAGCAGTGCCGCCGCCGAATCGACCAACTGGTTGATGAGCAGGACATCGGGAAATTCCGTCTTCCCGATCCGCTCGACGATGGCACGCCAGTAAACATAGCGCGCCATCACGTTGTATTTATCGATCGAGATCAAAGGCAGCCCGACCTTCTTCGCGTAAGAAAAAGCGTAACGGATATATTTTTCCACGCTCGTCTTACG
>DATJPS010000072.1:0-3818 GCA_035506255.1 Candidatus Omnitrophota bacterium
AGCTTCTTTTCATCCTTTTTCGCCATTTACCATCCCCTCCTTTTCGATCATTACCTCGATCGTTCAAGGTATTCAAGCGCTCTGCTGCCCGCCTCGTCGGCACTATGGCCGACCGATACGAAGCCATGCCCCTTTAAGATGACAAAATCTCCTTTTCCAAGCGCTTTCAAAGCTTCCTCCGCCAGCTCGGCGGTCCCGTACGGAGATCCTTTTTCCGTTACCGGAACGCCCAGCGAACCGGCGCGGTCCAGGATCGTCTGGCAATGGCCGTGGAATATGGCGTTCACTTCCGGCCTTGCCCGATAGATCTTATAGTGTAGTACCGTCTCTGACGACGGCGCTTTTTTGCCTTTAACGGTCACCTCGAACTTATCGGCATCCACCGCCTCGACGGCGCAAAAGCTCCCGTCATCGTCCGGCGCTTTCATTCCCGACGCGGTGATAACGAACTTGTTACCCGCGGTGCGGCAGCTCAAATTGCCGAAACATCCTCCCGGATATTCCGGCATCAATCCCTCGTCGATGAATTTACGCGACCAGTATTTCAACCGATCGACCTCCGGTCCTTTCGCCGGATCCGTTCCGGCGAATATCGTCTTGAATTTCGGCGCGATCCCCTTTTCCGCTTCACCGCTCATCCCGCGATCCTTTTAATATCTTCCGGCGCCGCCATAATTATCGCTTTTTCCGTGATAATGCCGGTTATATATTTTGCGGGCGTCACGTCGAATGCCGGGTTGATCGCTTTTGATCCGGGATCGGATACCCGGACCTTCATCATTTCCCCCGCTTCCGTCATCCCGGTTTGATAAAGGATCTCATCCTCCGCCCGCTCTTCGATCGGGATCGACGCACCGTCCCGGCATCCTGTATCGATCGTGTAACTGGGAGCGGCGACATAGAACGGGATGCCGAACTCGCTCGCGACGATCGCCTTGTCCAGCGTGCCGATCTTGTTGGCGGTGTCGCCGTTGGCGGCGATCCGGTCGGCTCCCACTATCACCAGGTCGACCTTTCCTTTTGACATGAAGTGCGCGCCGGCGCCGTCGGCAATGATCGCGTGCGGGATGTTCGCGTTCGAAAGCTCCCAGGCGGTAAGGCGCGCCCCTTGCCCGCGCGGCCGCGTCTCGTCCGCGTAAACAAAAACCTGCTTGCCGCGTTCTTTTGCCAGATAGACCGGTGCGAGCGCGGAACCGTGATCGACGAACGCCAGCCAGCCCGCGTTGCAGTGCGTCAGTACGTTGGCGCCGTCGCGGATAAGGGGCTCTCCCAGTTCGCCGATCTTCCGGCCCGCTTCCACTTCCGCATTTGCGATCGTTGAAGCTTCTTCGGCCGCCGCTTTGGCGGAAAATCCTGCCTTCTTGGCCGCGGTATACACCCGCTCCACCGCGTAAAAAAGGTTCTGCGCCGTGGGACGCGTCGATTTGATCTCGTTCCGCGCCTTTTCGATCTCTTCCGGCGATCCGGAAGTCATGACCGCCTGCGCCATGGCATAGGCGGCCGCCGCCCCGATCGCCCCCGCCCCCCGTACCGTCATATTCTTTATGGCGTTGCAGGTATCGCGGCAGGTCTTAGCTTCGAATATTTCGAACCGGAACGGCAGCAGGTTCTGTTCGATCATAAGGACCGAACTCCCTTCCATTGAAACCGTCCGGTAATTTTTCCCGTTGACTAGAATGCGCTCTCCTCCTTAAAAACTGTAGATCAGCCGGATCAACGCCATTTTACTCCCGCCGAAACCGTACGGATCGAACGCCGCGGGCGGAACGAATTCCGACCCGCCCGGCCCGCCCAGCAGCATCGCCTCCAGATTAAGGTCAAGGTTCTGCCCGATGTTGCGGGCGTACTGCGGATAGATCATAAAACTCTGATCGTCCATATTGGTCAGCAGCGATACCGTTACCGTGGTCAACTCGTCCAGTATCTTGTTCCCGCTAAGAAATAGATAATCCATTCCCACCGGATCCGCTCCCCAGCTATAATCGTTCCGGTCACGGTTTCCCGACCCGTTATAGTAATACTCAAGATTAAGCCCGATGCCGTTTTCGAGCGTATAGTCGCCGCCCGCTACCGCCTGAATATAATTATTCCCCACCGCCCCGGTCTTGAACGCGACCTCTCCTCTCAGCCCGACGTCCTTAACGATATCGCCTGCCGTTTCAAGCCCGATCTGATGCCCGAGCGCTCCCTGATCGACATAGCTTAACGCAAGATCGAACAGTCCTTGTGTCCCCCTTACCCTTATCCCTTTGGTCGTTTGTTCCCATGGTTTTCCGGTCAGGACGAAAGCATCGATCCCGCCAGCCTCGCCGACCGGGACCTCCAGCCTAAGCGATTCCACATTGATCTTATCCTCGTCTCGGACCGCGAACGAGAGGACCATCGGGTTAAAGATGTCGACCGGGTTCCAGATGTAGCCGGTCCCCCAGGCGATACGCTGTTTGCCCGCGGTGAGCGACCATCGGTCCGCCCGGTATTTGGCGTAAACGCGGTCCCACGCCACCTGGGACAGATCGCTCGCGCCGGTCAACGGGATATCCTTCGATTTGCTCAATAAATAATAGCGCGGTTCAACATGGACGGTTAAGCGGTCGGAAAAGTCATGGTCCAGTTTGATCCGGAGGCGGTTCAAATCGCCGACGGCGTTGCTGCCGTCGTTCTTCATCAGCCCGAGTAGATCGTTCTCGTATGACCCGCCGAACGATAACGCAATGGCCGGAAAAGCTCCCATCATCAACAGCAGTAAAATGGACGCCGCAATGCCGAAAGTCCGGATCGGATTACGCATTACGGATCCCGCATTACGGATCATTTGGTCAGATTACCCTCGGTAAACACCTTCGGATCGACCGCAACGTCAAATTCTATTTTAGTTATGTACATCTCGGTCTTTGAGTTTTGCCGCAGCAGGTTGCGCATCGTCATGTACATCGGGTAATGCCGCGCGCCGATCCTTTTTATCTCCCCCATCGTCATTTCTTTAAGCTTTTTTCCGGAAAGGGCGAACAGGCCTTCTTTGACCGGAACAAAGAACTCCTTTTCGACATAGACCACCCGCCGGTAGTAAGTAACGTCCTTTACTTTAGCGGTGAGATCGATCACATAGCAGGGACGGTTCTTTATTTCCACTTTATCGCCCGTACGGAAAGTGACCGGCAGGGCTTCGGTGGAGATAAGCGTGGCGGTGTACTTTTCAAGCAGCTTGGAACTTTCAAGCGCGTCCTCGTAGCTGAAGTCCGATCCCATCATCGACTGGCGGAGCATGGCACCGGAGATCTTTATCACCTTGTCCACCGACGGCAGGTACATCCACATATTTTCCTTGATCTTAAGGTACCTGGTCCCTTTATCGCGCGCCGGGGAGAGGAATTCGGCATAGCCGGTATCGCTCCCCCGGTCATAGGCGAGCATCGTTTTTTCGCGCACATCGTTATCGACGGTGATCACCATACGCGATTCCGAACGCGAGGTCTTTGCCGTCATATTAGCGTCGACCTTATTGACGATCTCGTCACCGGTGATCGCCCTGGCCACACCGTAAAAAGATATCAGGTAAAAGGCCAGCAGAATGAGCCATCCTTTTTTCATGCCGTGCCCCCGTTCTGGACCGTGTCCGATTCGATCTTGCCGTCGCGGACCCGGATCAGCCGCCGCGCGTGCTGCATTACCTTGGGATCATGGGTGGAAAAGATGAAGGTGGTCTTGAGCGTATCGTTCATCTTTCTCATCAAATCGAGGATCTCTTCACCGGTCTTCGAATCTATGTTCGCGGTCGGCTCGTCCGCCAGCACGTAGTCCGGCTCCTTAACCAGCGCGCG
>DATJPS010000073.1:0-10356 GCA_035506255.1 Candidatus Omnitrophota bacterium
GGAGGGGAGACGGGCGGCTCACAATATCGATAAATACCTCATGGGCGAATCCTCGCTGCCGCTGATCTGATCAACGCAAACTATCAACGGATTTGACAACGGATAAACGGATTAATCTGATGTTTTATCCGTTGATTCGATTAGCGGATTTGACAACGGATAAACGGATATTTTTATCCGCTGATCCGTTTAAATATCCGCTGATAGTATCAGAACTTTATCTTTATATCCGAGAGCTTGGGCAGGGGGAGGGTCCCGCTGGCGCTGACCGGCGCTTCCACTGGTATGCCGACGATGTCCGATTTGAACTTCCCGCTGATCGAGTAGGGAATGCTGGTCTTCCCTTCGCCGATTATCTTAGCCACGTCGCTGACCGTACCGAACAGCTGCACCAGGTCGATCTTCGATTCCACGATGAACGAGGTTTGCCCGTTGGCGCTCATTTCGATGGTGGAAGTGACCCCGGAGGTGAACGGCTTGCCGTCGACGGTGATCTGGTATTCCACCGCGCCGCGGAGGCCGATGGGATTGGGGTTCTTCACCTCAAAGTTCGATTTGGCCAGCAGCTCGCTGAACGAGAGGACGCTGACCTGCGTGTCCTTATGGGTGACCTGAGGCGGTTGCAGTTCCAGGCAGCCCGCCACCAGCAGCGCGGCGGCAAAGAGCATGACCAGGGCGGACAGTTTTTTCATTTGAGCTATCCTTTATCGTTCTCCTGGACGAACTTCTTGATCTCTTCGATGTTCTCCAGGATCAGCTTCGCTTTTGACATACCGAACGAGAACGGGTATTTGTCCTCCTCGTCCCGCTTCAATACCAGCATCGGTTTCCCCTTGAACTCGGACCTTTCCACTATTGTCATGTTACCATCCTTCCTTTATCTGCCATATTATAACACGAAACCGGACGCGCGCGGCAAGCGCTTCCATTCGTTGACAGGATGATAAAATGTCTGATAAAATATCATCGCAAAGGTCGAGGTTAATGGCCGTAAGGTTCCATTAATATATAAAATATGAGGAGACAGATCGTAACATGAAAAGCATATTTGTTGGCAACCTTCCGTGGTCGGTCACCAATGACGATCTCCAGAAGAAATTCTCGGAGTTCGGCAACGTGATCTCCGCCAGGGTCGTTTCCGATAAATTCTCGGGCAGGTCCCGCGGATTCGGATTCGTCGACATGGAAGACGCCGATGCGGACAAAGCGATCGCCGGCATGACGGGCTACAAGTGGGGCGACCGCGAAGTGACCGTGAACGAAGCGAAACCGAAGAGCGAAGGACGGAGAGATTCGAGGTTTTAAAGCTTCGGTCGGTTAAAAGACCTATAAAGGCGTCTTTTTTAAAGGCGCCTTTTTTTTGAGATCGGAAGGACACAATGAAAGCGATACTGGCACTGGAAGACGGGACGATATTCACTGGCCGCTCGTTCGGGGCGTGGGGGACCGCGTTTGGCGAGGCGGTATTCAATACCTCGATGACTGGCTACCAGGAAATTTTGACCGATCCGTCCTACAAGGGCCAGATCATAACCATGACCTATCCCCTGATCGGCAATTACGGCGTTAATCCGGAAGATATGGAATCGGAAAAGCCGCATTGCTCCGGATTCATCGTTAAAGAACTGAGCGGCGTGTTTTCGAACTGGCGGGCCAAGGGTTCGCTCGATGCTTATCTGAAGAAGAACAAGGTGGTCGGCATCGACGGGATCGATACGCGCGCGTTGACCAAGCACCTACGGAGCCGCGGCGCGATGAAAGCGGCGGTCTCGGCAACGGTCACCGACCCGAAGAAACTGGTAAAGATGGCGCAGGGGTGGGAAGGGTTGGAGGGGATCGATCTGGTGAAGCTTGTTACCTGTAAGAAAAGCTATCAATGGAATAAATCCGGCAAGTTGAGTGTCGTGGTCGTCGACTGCGGCGCCAAGCACAACATCATGCGCGAGCTGGAGAGGCGCGGCTGCCGGGTAACGGTGGTCCCTGCGGCGGCGACCGCGAAGGATATCCTTTCATTTAAACCCGACGGCGTGATGCTGAGCAACGGCCCGGGCGACCCGGCGGCGGTGACTTATGTCATTTCCGCGGTGCGGGAGCTGGTCGGCAAGGTTCCGATCTTCGGCATCTGCCTCGGCCATCAGATGCTCGGCCTAGCGCTGGGCGGGAAGACCTACAAACTCAAGTTCGGCCACCGCGGCGCCAACCAGCCGGTGATGAACCTCAAGACGCGCCGGGTGGAGATCACCAGCCAGAACCATGGCTACTGCGTCGACATCGATTCGCTCAACAAGGACGAAGTGGAGCTGACGCACATCAATCTCAATGACAAGACGCTGGAAGGCCTGCGGCACAAGAAGCATCCGGTCTTCTGCGTGCAGTACCATCCGGAAGCGAGCCCCGGCCCCAACGATGCCAAATACCTGTTCGACGAGTTTATTGGAGAGATGAATGCCAAAAAGAACTGACATTAAGAGTATTCTGATCATCGGCGCGGGGCCGATCGTTATCGGCCAGGCGTGCGAGTTCGATTATTCCGGCTCGCAGGCGTGCAAGGCTCTGCGGCAGGAAGGGTTCAAGGTCATTCTCGTGAATTCCAACCCCGCCACCATCATGACCGACCCGGAAATGGCCGACCGGACATACATTGAGCCGATACATCCCGACTTTGTGGAGAAGATAATCGAAAAGGAGCGGCCCGACGCCATCCTCCCGACGCTCGGCGGGCAAACGGCGCTTAACTGCGCGGTACAGCTGGCGGAGAGCGGCATCCTCAAAAAGTACAATGTTGAAATGATAGGCGCCAACGACGAGGTCATCAAGAAAGCGGAAGACCGCGAACTGTTCAAAAAAGCGATGCTAAAGATCGGGCTCGACCTGCCGAAGAGCGACCGTGCCCATAACATGGACGAAGCGAGAGCGGTGGCGAAAAAGATCGGCTTCCCGGTGATCGTGCGCCCCAGCTTTACCCTGGGAGGGACCGGGGGAGGAGTGGCCCGCAACGCCGCGGAGTTCGAAGAACAGGCGGCGCGCGGCCTCGAATCTTCGATGATATCCGAAATATTGATCGAAGAATCGGTGATCGGCTGGAAAGAGTTCGAAATGGAAGTGATGCGCGACCTGGCCGATAACGTCGTCATCATCTGCTCTATCGAGAACTTTGACCCGATGGGTGTCCATACCGGCGACAGCATTACCGTGGCCCCGGCTCAGACGCTGACCGACGTCGAATACCAGAAGATGCGCGACGCCTCGATCGCGGTGATCCGCGAGATCGGCGTCGATACCGGCGGCAGCAACATTCAGTTCGCCCTCCATCCCGATAACGGGCGGATGGTGGTGATCGAGATGAACCCGCGCGTTTCCCGCTCCTCCGCGCTGGCGAGCAAGGCGACCGGGTTCCCCATCGCCAAGATCGCGGCCAAGCTGGCGGTGGGCTACACGCTGGACGAGATCCCGAACGACATCACCAAGGAGACCCCGGCCTCGTTCGAGCCGACGATCGATTACTGCGTGGTGAAGATCCCGCGCTTCACGTTCGAAAAGTTCCCCGGCTCCGATCCCACGCTCACCATTTCCATGAAGTCGGTGGGGGAGACGATGGCGATCGGCCGGACGTTCAAGGAAGCGCTGCAGAAGGGGATGCGGGGGTTGGAGATCAAGGCGGCGGGGTTCGACGACCTGAAAAAGTTCGATCCAAAAGCGGTAAAAGAAAAGCTCACCGTTCCCAACCCGGAGCGTATCTTCTACCTCAAATACGCCCTGCAGCACGGCTACACGGTCGATAAGATATACAAATTGACCGGTATCGATCCCTGGTTCCTCAACAATTTAAAAGAGATCATCGAGCTGGAAAAGAAGATCAAGAGCGCCGGAAAGAAGATCCTCAAAGACCGCGCCCTGTTCATCGAAGCTAAAAAAGCCGGGTTCTCCGATATCCAGTTATCCCGAATCGCCAAAACCGACGAGGATTCGGTCTTCAAAGCGGGGAAGAAGGCGGGGATCACTACCACTTTCAAGCTGGTCGATACCTGCGCGGCGGAGTTCGAGGCCTACACCCCTTATTATTACTCAACCTATGAAGTTGAAGACGAGTGCCGGGCCTGATTTTTATTATTTAGTATTGACCGGTACGTATTTTGATCTACAATGGCCGTATATTTGGAGGTGCGAGGATGAAATTAAGGCTTTTATTAGTGATAGTTTCGATAATGACGATGTTTTCATTCAGGGCGATGGCCGAAATGTACCTGCAGGTAGATGGGATCGCAGGGGATACGGGAGGAACGGACAAAGCTCACCAGGGAGCGATGCTGGTAAGCGGGATCAAAGGCGCAACGGTAAAAGCGGGAAGCGTTGATCCCATTACTTTTGTAAAACCGTTCGATCATAGCAGCGCCGGATTGATCTCATATTGCCTTAACGGGACAAAAATCGAACATGTTACCTTCGATTATTCTGCCGGTAGCAATCTGATCCACCGCATATTTTTGACCAATGCCGCCATTACTTCATATGTGCCAGTCTATGACAAGAATTCGGGGTTCCAGCAAGCGGAAGAGATCACCTTCAGCTTTGATAAGATCAAATTTGATAACGGGCAGTCTGGCAAGAACGGCCAGGTAGAGTGGGACAACGTCAATAAAAAGACGCAGTGATCCTGACGCGCTCCCAAGGTTGAAGCGGTCGGCGGTTCCTGATATAATTATGGCGTGTTCAACGCCGAAGTTTATGTATCGCTAAAAAATACAGTGGCCGATCCGCAGGGCCTGACGGTAAAGCATGCGCTTGAGTCCTTAGGTTACAAAGGTCTTAAGGACGTCAGGATGGGCAAGCTCGTCAGGCTCCGGCTGGATTCAAAAGATAAAGCGGCGGCAGAAGCGGAAGTCAGGGGAATGTGCGAAAAGCTGCTGGCCAACCCCATCATCGAAGAATTCTCCTTTAAGATCGAAGAGGCAAAATGAAGTTCGGCGTCGTCGTTTTTCCTGGTAGCAACTGCGATCAGGATTGTTTTCACGTAGCCTCAAGAGTGATGGGGCAGCCCACCGAATACATCTGGCACAAAGAAACGAAGCTCGGCAAATTCGATTGTCTTATCATCCCCGGCGGTTTCAGCTACGGCGATTATCTGCGCTGCGGCGCGATCGCCCGCTTTTCTCCCATCATGAAGCCGGTGATCGATTTTGCCAATGGCGGCGGGCTGGTGATCGGCATTTGCAATGGCTTTCAGGTATTGCTCGAGGCCGGACTTCTTCCGGGCGCTATGCTCCGCAACAAAGGGCTGCATTTTATCTGCAAGTTCGTAGAACTTAAAGTCGAAGAGATCGGTTCCCCCTTCACTTCAAAATATAAAAAAGGACAGATCATATGCATTCCCATCGCCCATAATGAAGGCAATTATTATATCGATGACGCCGGACTTAAAAAGCTCAAAGCGAACAAACAGATCATTTTCCGCTACCATGGGGAAAATCCCAATGGAGCGGTCGATGATATAGCCGGGATCGTCAACGAGAAGCGGAATGTCCTGGGGATGATGCCGCACCCGGAACGTTCATCAGAGCCCGAGTTGACCTCGACCGACGGGCGGGGCATATTCGAGTCGATCGTGGCGGCAATGGGGAATAAATGATAAAACCGGAAGTTTACCAGGCGCTCGGACTGAGCGATAAGGAATATCAAAAGATCGAAGGCATTTTAAGCCGCGAACCGACGCCGACCGAGCTGGCGATGTATTCGGTCGAATGGTCGGAGCATTGCGGTTATTCATCGTCCAAAAAATACCTCAAACTTTTCCCGCAGAAGGGGAAATACGAAACCCTGGTCGGCGAGGATTCGGGCGGGTTCATGGTCGACGACCTGGCTATCATCTTCAAAATGGAATCGCACAATCATCCCTCGCAGGTAGAGCCCAAACAGGGTGCGGCGACCGGCGTCGGCGGCATCATCCGCGATATCTTCACCGCCGGGGCGCGGCCCATCGCTTCGCTCAACTCTCTCCGTTTCGGCCCGCTGACCGAAGCATATAACCGTTATCTCCTCGGCGGAGTAGTGGACGGGATCGCCTTCTATGGCAACTGCCTGGGTGTCCCCACCGTCGGCGGCGAAGTCTATTTCGATGAAAGTTATTCCGGCAATTGCCTGGTCAACGCCATGAGCATCGGCATCTGTAAGCGGACCGAGATCGCGCGTGCGCGGGCGGGCGGCATCGGCAACCCGATCATGTATGTCGGCTCCAGCACCGGAAGGGACGGCATCGGAGGCGCGAGCATACTGGCCTCGGCCGAGTTCAAGGAAGGCGAAGCGAAGCGCCCCACCGTGCAGATCGGTGATCCGTTCACCGAAAAGTGCCTGATCGAGGCGACGCTCGAAACGCTGGCCACTGGCCATGTCGTCGGCATAAAGGACATGGGTGCGGCGGGGCTCACCTGCTCCACATCCGAGATGGCGGCGGCGGGCGGGGTGGGGATCGAGATCGATATCGATAATGTTCCCCGGCGGGAAGAGGGAATGGAACCGTGGGAAGTGATGATGTCCGAATCGCAGGAGCGGATGCTGGTCTGCGTAAAAGCGGGTAAAGAAGGCGAGATAAAGAAGATCTTCGACAAATGGGACCTGCATGCGGTCGTCATCGGCCATGTCAACGATTCGGGGATGGTCACGATCAAAGATAAGGGGAAAGTGGTGGCGGACATGACCACCCGTTCGCTCACCGAACCGGAAATATTTAACCTGCCGTTCGAACGGCCGGCGGAACTGGACGAGATCAATAAGCTCGATCTCAAGACCATTCCGGTCCCCAAGGATATGAACGAAATTCTGCTAAGACTCCTTTCATCCCCGACCATCGCCGACAAAGGCTGGATCTACCGGCAGTATGACCACATGGTCCAGACCAATACCAGCGTCCTTCCCGGGTCCGATGCCGCGGTGATCCGGCTCAAAGGATATGAAAAGGCGCTCGCCGCCACTTCCGACTGCAACAGCCGCTACTGTTATCTAAACCCGTACCGCGGGGCGCAGATCGCAGTGGCGGAAGCGGCTCGGAATTTGGTCTGTTCCGGCGCCGACCCGGCGGCGGTGACCGATTGCCTCAACTTCGGCAATCCGAACAAACCTGACCGCTATTATTATTTCAAGAACTGCATCGAAGGGATAATCGACGCCTGCAAGGCGTTCGGCACGGCGGTAATTTCCGGGAACGTTTCTTTCTACAACGAAAGCCCTCGCGGCGCGATCAATCCTACCCCAACCATTGGCATGGTCGGGGTGCTGAGAAAGCTTGATGACCGCGTCTCCAGCTTCTTCAAGCGCGAAGGGGACGAGATCATCTTGCTCGGCGAGACCAAAGAGGAGCTGGGCGGGAGCGAATACCTCAAGGTCGTTCACGGTCTAGTTCGCGGTGATGCCCCAGCGATTTCGCTCGACGCGGAGAAAAATCTCCAGGGGATGATGCTGGAGGCGATACAGGCGGGACTGATAAGTTCCGCGCACGACTGCTCGGAGGGCGGACTGGCGGTAACGGTGGCCGAAAGCTGCATCATCGATCAAAAGAACATGCTTGGGGCGGAAATATCCGACCTTGGATCTGAGATCCGGCAGGACGCGCTCCTTTTCGGCGAAAGCCAGTCGCGCATCATCCTTTCATGCGCGCCGGAAAATTCTTCAAAGATCGAGGCGCTCGCGAAAAAATGGAAAGTAACGTTCGGTGCGGTGGGCAAGGTCGGCGGTCGCGCGCTGAAGATCGGAAAACTGATCGATCTCGCGCTTGAAAAGCTTGATAACGCCTACCGCAACGCTATAAAATAAGGCATGGCCAAACCGTTCATCAGGGCCGACAGGATAAAAAAAAGAGTAAAAGCTCTCGCCCGGCAGATCTCCCGCGACTATAAAGGTAAAAAACTGGTGTTGGTTGGAGTGCTGAAGGGCGCGTTCATATTTCTCTCCGACCTTTCCCGCGCCCTTACCATTCCGGCCGAGATCGATTTCGTCCAGATCTCCAGCTATGGCGCCTCACGCGCTTCATCGGGTATCACCCGGATCAAAAAGGACATTGACCTTCCGTTAACGGGCAAGCATGTTCTGATCGTCGAGGATATCGTGGACTTCGGCTATACCATGAAATATCTGATGGGATCGCTGGCGGCGAAAAAACCGAAAAGCATCCGGATCTGCGCGTTGTTGGACAAACCGTCGAGAAGGGCGGTGGAGGTCCCGGTCGCGTACCGCGGGTTCGAGGTCCCGGACGAATTTTTGGTGGGCTATGGCCTGGATTTCAATGAATGCTACCGCACCGCTCCCGACATCAGAAGTATTGGGAAATGATCTTCCGCATCTCCGGGTAATCTACCATCCAGACCGATCCCGCCTGATTGTCGGCCGGCTCGCCCGGCACACTGGCGGTGTTTATCTCCTTAAGGTCGAGCGAACGGAGCGTATTTCCCAACAGAATGAACTCTTTAAGCGTAAGGTCGGTCCTGACATGCCGCTCGAATATCCCCACAATGAACGGTGATTTTAGCAGCGCGTTGGGAGTGGCCAGCGAACGGGTCATCTCCTTGAGAAAGTTTTGCTGACGACCGATCCTGCCGATATCGCCGATGGCATCGTGCCGGAACCGGATATATCCTTCTGCTTGAGTTCCATTCAATTTTTGCCGGCCTTTCTTGAGATTGATGTAGAGGCCGGCTGCCCGGTCGGTATAATAAAGGTCTTTTTCCACGTCGACCGTTATGCCGCCGAGCAGGTCGATCAGTTTTACCAATCCGCGCGGATCGGCGATCAGATATTTGTCGACATGCACGCCGGTCAGGTTCTCCACCGTCTGTTTGGTAAGGTCGATCCGGCCGAATGCGTAAGCGGCGTTGATCTTGGTTGGGTAATAGCCGGGGATATCGACGTAACTGTCACGCGGGATCGACAGCACGTTGATCACTCCCTTGATCGGGTCATAATGGATCAGGATCATGGTGTCCGAGCGCCCATCGTCAAAGATCGGCTTTTTGGTGATCGGGTTGTAATTGATGTCCAGGCCGAGCACCAGGATGTTCATCGGCCGCTCGATCACGCCGGCCTTGAGGAAATTGGGTATCAGCTTGGGGAGAAAGACATTGAGATGGAAATAGACCACTCCCATCACGACCACCAGGACCGCGAGCAATCTTAAAATATCGATCCTGCGCTTCATTCCGGTATACCTATTTTATATATCCGACCGCGATGATATACAGAGGCTCGTAGCCATATGGGAGTTCGAGCGTGGCCATGACGACATCGTCCCAGAAAGAGCCTACCCCGATCGCTCCCAAGCCCATGGCGGTCGCCTGGAGCAGAACGTTCTGCGCGGCGTGCCCGGCTTCCATATGGACGTAGCGGTCGGTGCGCAGGCCGAACTTTTCGCGGGTGCGGTCAGCGACGGAGCAGACGACGATGTTGATCGATGCGTCGCCGATGAACGATTGGCCCAACGCGGCGCGCGCGAGCGACGGCCGCTTGTCCCCTTTGATGTGGAGTTCCAGACTGTGGGTTTGGGGGACATAATGATAAACCCCTTCGGGCTTTACCAGGTAAAGTTCGAGCGGATAGGCGGCACCGGCGGAAGGAGCGGTGCGGAAACCCCAGGTAGTGTCGGTGATCCCCTGCGCCGCCCACAGCAGCTGCGAGATCTGATCGTTGCTGAAATAACCTTCGGCAAAGGACCTTTGCGAGCGGCGGCGATAAAGTGATTCCTCGAGGGTCATTTTACCTACGGTCTTGGGCATCGGCAGGCGGATGGTCTCGACCGACAGCGCGGTTCCGGCCAGGCCGACCAGGAGCAGAAAGACGGCCAGGAGCTTTCTTGACATGGAAGGATTATAACATAAAAGTAGGCCCCGGGCGAGAACGCCCGGGGCCTGATATTCAGGCGCGTTTGCCGGCCTTTTTCGGTTCTTCCGCTACTTCGCTCTCATTATCGTCCTTTTTGACGCCTCTCCAATCGAGCATCTGCACGCTGTTGGCGATGATCTCGGTCCAGTTGCGGTTCTCGCCGTTCTTATCCTTGTAAACGCGGATCTGGAGGCGGCCTTCTACCGCCACCAGCCTCCCTTTTTTCAGGTACTCGCCGCAGGTCTTGGCCAGATTGCCCCAAGCGATACAGTTCAAGAAGTCGGCAGACTTCTCGCCGTTCTTAACGGGACGGTCGACCGCGACACAGAAATGCGCGACCGGTTTTTCATTGGCAGTATATCTGACTTCCGGATCGGCGGTAAGCCGGCCGGTAAGAATGGTCTTGTTCAAAGCTCCCATATTTCACCTCCTTTATCAATGATATGCCCTGTATAAAGCAATCGGCATGCCCGCGGAAGTAACGGATCGGCCGAT
>DATJPS010000074.1:0-8849 GCA_035506255.1 Candidatus Omnitrophota bacterium
GAAATATCCGATGACGAGTTCACGGCCGAAGTGGAACAGGATAAAGGGGTGGTGTTCGTCGATTTCTGGGCCCCTTGGTGCGGTCCGTGCGTGATGATGGGCCCGGTCTACGCCGCCATGGCCGAAAAATACCCGAAGATCAAGTTCTGCAAGGTCAACACTACCGAACACATGGAAAAAGCGGCGGAGTATGGAGTTTCCGGGATACCGTGTATAATTGTATTCAAGGAAGGCAAAGAAGCGGGCCGGCTGATCGGTTTCCGTCCGGAGCCGGCGTTCGAAGCGGAGGTGAAAAAATATGCAAAGTAAAACTTTCGTACGATCGATCGGAGCTTTATTGCTGCTTATGCTGGCGTTCACCGCGGCGGGCGCGATCGAGAAGAAAGACCTGCAGGAACTGAGGGTGATCGTGACATCGAGCGGGGAGGCGTCCGAGTTCAATGCCGCGCTCAAGGCCGGGTTGCCGATGATGGTCAAGTTCGGGGCCGACTGGTGCCCTCCCTGCAGAATGATGAAACCGGTGTTGCAACAGTTGAAGTCGGAGCTCAAGGGGAAAGTCTCGGTGGTGGACCTGGACGTCGATAAGCATCGGGAACTGGCCGAAAGATACGGCATCAGCCTTATCCCGACCATGATATTCATCGACCGGAACGGCAGGGCGGTCGGAAAGAACGTGGGCTTCATGAGCAAGGACGAGGTCAAGGCGCGGATGCGGGATTTTGGATTCATTAAATGAACCTTGCGGAGCCGGCCTGGGCGTACCTGGCAGTGTTCCTGGCGGGGCTGGCCGCTTCCGTAAGCCCGTGCGTGCTGGCGATGCTTCCGCTGATCATCGGGTTCGTCGGCGGGTATTCGGAAGGCGATCTCAAACGTTCGGCGCTCTTCGCGTTGTCGTTCTCGCTGGGGCTGGCAATAACTTTTACCGCGCTCGGGGCGCTGGCGGCGATGACCGGCAGGTTAATGGGAGACCTTGGCGGCTATTCCAAATATATTCTTTCCGCAGTATTAATAATAATGGGCCTTCAGTTAGCGGGCGCGATCCGCCTGAACATCCCCCAGGGCTCGCTTCCACGGATCAAATTTAAGGGATTGCCGGGAGCGATGCTCCTGGGATTATTTTTTGGCGCGCTTTCTTCCCCCTGCGCGACGCCGGTACTGGCGGCCGTCCTTGCGTTCGTTGCCTCCAGGCAGAACCTGGCTTACGGGGTCATGCTCCTTTTTACTTACGCGCTCGCGCACACCGCTGTCATCCTAGTGGTCGGGATATCTACCGGGGCGGCGGGAGCGATCGTGAGATCGCGGAGAGTGCAGCGCTTTTCTTCGCTTTTCCAGCGGATCAGCGGCGTCGTGCTGGCCCTGTACGGGCTATTCGTGGTCTGGTATTATTAGGTGATCGGCTTTGCCACGGTAAGCAGTGAAATGCGGCAGGGAGGTGATGGAGAGGAATAAATATTCCCGGTAAGTTACGATCAAGGAGGCATAACATGATGATGGGAGGAATGGGATACGGCATCGTTTGGGCTTCGATCCTCGCGACCGCGCTGCTTCTGGGCTACGCGTACATAATCTGGATCCTCGCGAACAAGGAATCGGGGGGATGGAAGCTCACCGGACAGATACTGGCGGGCGTGATCGCGGTTATTGCCGTTATCATGTTCATCTACTGCGGCATTTACGCGCCAATGAGGTCAAGGGGGATGTGTGGCGGAATGATGACGCCGGAAAAGAAGATGATAATGGAAAAGATGCAGAAGGAAATGCCGGGGATGATGCACAAAATGCCCGGTGGTATGGAAAAAGGGCAGAAATAACGGGTTCGTTGACCGGCCGGCCCATTCGGGCCGGCCGGTACGTTTTAGGAGGGGAAAATGGATAATCTAACGGAAGCACTGAAGTCCGCGCTCCAGATGGAAAAAGAAGGATACGATGTTTATATGTCGGCCGCCAAGAAGACGAAGAACACTTTCGGCCGGTTGACGCTGGAAACGATCGCCAAAAAGGAGCTGGACCACATGCGGGCGATCGAAAATTACGCAAAAGATATCGATCGGGCGACCGCCCTGATCGCTCCGGTGACCAAAGGCGAGCTTATCAACTTGATCATGAAAGGGCTTAAAGCGGAATTGGAAAAGAAGGCGGAAGCGGAGCTTGACCTGACCGAAGCCTATCGGACCGGGATGGCGCTAGAGAAAAAATCATATAATTATTACGAGCAAATGATGCTGAAAGCGTCCGACCCGAAGGAACGCCGGTTCTTCATATTTCTGATGGGGCAGGAGGAGACCCATTACGAACTGCTGGCGGAAACCTTGCAGTATCTGGACAAGACCGGTGACTGGTACCGGGAACAGGAGCGTTGGAACGTTGACTGAGTCCCGGGAACTGATCATCATCGGCGCCGGGCCAGCCGGCATCACCGCCGCGGTCTATGCCGCACGTAAAAAAATGGACTTTATGGTGCTTACCGATGACATCGGCGGTCAGGCGGCCTGGTCCGGCAGTATCGAGAACTACACCGGTTACCAGTTAATTTCCGGCCCCGACCTGGTGGCCAAATTCGAGGAACATCTCGGCAAATACCGGTTCGATTTACAGGAAGGCGTGCGCGCGGAAAAGGTACTGAAGGATAACGATGATCTGCTGGTAAAGGCAACGGACGGAAAAGAATACCGGGCGAGAACGGTCATCATCGCCTCCGGCAAGAACCCGAAGGCGCTGGGGGTTCCCGGCGAATCGGAATTCAAGAATCGCGGCGTGACTTATTGCGCCACCTGCGACGGGCCGCTCTTTGCCGGGAAAGAAGTGGCAGTGATCGGCGGCGGAAATTCGGCGTTGGACGCCGCGCTCCAGCTGATAAAGATCGCGTCGCGGGTCCATGTCATCAATCTGGCGGACGAGCTTACCGGTGATCCGGTGATGAAGGAAAAGTTATCCGTGTCGGCCAATTGCGAGATCATCAATTCGGCGAAGGTGGTGGGCATCAGCGGCGGAAAATTCGTGGAAATGATCGCGATCGAGACCGGAGGGAAGAGGCGGAAGATCCCGGCGCAGGGAGTGTTCATTGAGATCGGCGTTACCCCCAATTCGAGCATGATCGATATCGTGAAAAAGAACGAACAGGGGGAGATCTTGATCGACTGCGCCTCTCGGACCTCGGTGGCGGGTATCTTCGCGGCGGGGGACGTGACCAATGTTCCGGAAAAGCAGATAATCGTGGCGGCGGGCGAGGGGGCCAAAGCGGCGCTCTCTGCGTTCCGTTACCTGGCATCGCACAAATAGATCATAAAAATGGATAACGAACTGATAACCGCAAAAGACCTGATAAAGAAGTTCGGCGATCTTGCCGCCGTTGATGGCATATCGTTCACTATCGAACCGGGGCTATGCTTCGGTTTTCTGGGCCCCAACGGCGCCGGGAAGACCACCACCATTCGGATGATGCATTGCGTTTCCCCTGTCACTTCGGGAACGCTGACGGTGTTCGGCCATCCCGCCAACGTCGATGACCGGAAGATCAAGGCGATGACCGGCGTCATCCCGCAAGATAATTATCTGGACGCGGACCTGACGGTCCGCGAAAATCTGTTGTTGTTCGCCGACGTTTTCAATATAAAAAAGGCGGAGGCGGACGCCCGGATCGCGGAACTGCTTAAGTTCGTGGAACTGGAACCGAAAGCCGACCGGCAGATTAACGAGCTTTCGGGCGGGATGAAGCGGCGGCTCTCCATCGCCAAAGCCCTGATAAATCAGCCGAGACTGATAATCGCGGATGAGCCGACCACCGGGCTCGATCCGCAGGCCCGGCATATGATCTGGCAGCGCCTGCGACAGGTTAAGCGACAGGGGGCGACGATGGTCCTCACCACCCAATACATGGAAGAGGCGGAACAGCTCTGCGACCGGGTGGCGATCATGAACGAAGGGAAAATACTCAAGGAAGGTCGTCCCTCCGACCTGATCGTAGAACTGATCGGGAACGAGGTGGTGGAGATCCAGATAGCGGCGGAAGAGGACAAGAAAATTCTCGGGCATCTTGCTGGTATTGCCTGCGAGCACGAGCGGGTGGGAGACATGCTGTTCCTTTATTGCCGGGACGGACGGTCGGTGATGCAGAAAATAATGGAACTGCAACTGCCGCGGGTGATCCACCGCCCGGCGTCGCTGGAGGACGTTTTCCTGAAGCTCACGGGAAGGAACCTGATCGAATGAACCTGTCATACCGTTTTTATTACATCGTAAAGCGCAACCTCTGGTCGTATAAACGGTTCGTTGTTCCCACCGTGCTGGTGAGCCTGGGCGAGCCGCTCCTTTATCTGATCGCGATGGGGCTCGGGCTGGGGGCGTATATGGGGCTGTTCGGCGGGAAGTCGTATCTATCCTTTCTGGTCCCCGGCATGCTCATCACCTCGGTCATGCTCGCTTCCGCTTTCGAATGTCTATACGGCACTTTCGTCCGCATGATCCACGAGAAGATGTTCGACGAGTTCCTGGTGACGCCGGTCTCGGCGGAGGACATCGTTACCGGCGATATTATCTGGGCGGTGATGCGCGGGATGGTGAGCGGTCTGTTGATGCTGATGGTGTCCGTCCTGCTGGGGATACATCCGGCGTCGAACTGGGGATATTTGATGGTGGTGGTGCTGATGGCGGCGGTCGGTTTCCTGTTCGCCTCACTTTCGATGATCGTGACCTCGTTCGCGCCGAACTTCGATTTCTTCAATTATTACACGGAGCTATTTTTAACCCCGATGTTCTTTTTTGCCGGGGTGTTCTTCCCGCTCGACAAGATGCCGGCGGCGGTAAAGTTAATAACACAGCTTTTACCGCTTACCCATGCCGTAAAGATATCGCGGGCGATCTATAACGGAACGTTCGAGCCGTTCCTGCTGGCCAGGTTCGCCGCGCTGCTCATAGCGGGAGCGGTCCTTTATTTCTTCGCGCTTTATTTCATGAAACGCCGGCTGATCAAGTGATCTTGGTCGGGTAGCAGGCCTTTAGGTAGTTACGCTTTTAATTTTTCTTTAAGTTCTTTGGGGATCGGGACCGGTCGAAAGGTCTTCAGGTCTATCGGGAAAGCGGTGACTTTCGCTTTCGTCAGAAGTTCGGAGCTGACTTTGCGCCGTATCTGCTGCTCAAAAACGATGCGGACCGGCATTACTTCGCTTATCTCGGTCTCCACCACGATCTCATCGTCGTATCTTGCCGGTCGTAAATACTCGCAAAATACGTCCTTAATCGCGAAGACGATGTTCTCTTTTTTCTTTAGCTCGGGAAGCGATATCCCCAGCGCGCGGATCAGTTCCGACCGCCCCGCTTCGAACCAGGCGAGGTAATTGGCGTAGTAGACCACGCCTTCGGCGTCGGTATCCCGGTAGATCACCCTGAACTCGGTCCTGTTCTTCTTCATTTTAATCCGATATGTTGAACTCGAACACGGCGATGGCGAACATCAGCAGCATGAACGCCAGGATGCCGAAAAGGCTTAAGATAACGGGGAAATTGTGTATGCCCAATATGACCCCACGCAGCAGGTCCACGCCGTAGGTCAGCGGATCGATCCGGTTGAGCACCATCAGCCAGGGAGGCAGGTTGTTCATGGGGAAGAGGGCGCCGGAAAGGAAGAAGATCGGCATGATGAGGAAGTTGACGATCATCTGGAAGCCCTCCATCTCCTTCATCTTGGCCGCGATCACGATCCCGAGCGAGTTCATCGACAGTCCGATGATGAACATCATCAACAGCGAACCGATGACGGAGAATATGCTGAGCCTGACGCCGACCAATGGCGCCAGCATCAGCATCAGCGTTCCCTGGAAGAGGGCGACGGTAGAGCCACCGAACGCCTTGCCGGTGACGATCGACCAGCGCGAGACCGGCGCCACAAGCACTTCCTTGAGGAAGCCGAACTCGCGGTCCCAGACGATGGAGATGGCGGAAAAGATCGAGGTGAACAGCACCGTCATCGAGACGATCCCCGGAAAGATGAATTCGGAAAAGTTCACCCCGCCCGGCCCACGGAACGAAGGCGAGAGGGCGGTGCCCAGGACGAAAAGGAAAAGGATCGGCTGGCCGAGCGAAGCGATGATGCGCGGTTTATCGTACCAGTAGCGTTTTACGTCGCGAAGCCAGAGAATATATACCGCCCATAGGTCTCCCATTATTATCTCCTCATCCACTGGGACCAGGCCGATTCGCCAGCCTGCTGGCGGATCTCCCTGCCCGTGATCTTCAGGAACACTTTTTCCAGCGTGTCCTCGCCGTGCTTCTGTTTCAGGTTGTTCGGCGTATCGAGATCGACGATGTGGCCATGATCGATGATGGCGATCCGGTCGCAGACCTCGGCCTCCTGCATGTAGTGCGTGGTCATAAAGATCGAAAGCCCGGCCTCGTCCCTCATTTTCAAGATATAATCCCAGATGTGGGCGCGGGTCTGGGGATCCAGCCCGAGCGTCGGCTCGTCGAGGAAAAGGAGCTTGGGGTGGTGCAGCAAGCCCCGCGCGATCTCCAGCCGCCGCTTCATCCCCCCGGAAAATTTCTTGACGAAATCCCTCCGCCGGTCGGACAGCTCCACCAGGGCCATCACTTCGGGTATCCGTTCGTCTATGTCCTTGACCTTCATGTGATAAAGGTAGCCGTGGAAACGGAGGTTGTCCTCCGCGGTCAGCCGGTCGTCGAGCGACGGGTCCTGGAAGATGATGCCGATCTCCCGCCTTACGCGGTTCGGCTCCTTCACCACGTCGCAGCAGCCGACCCGGGCGGTACCGGAGGTGGGGCGAAGAAGGGTGCAAAGCATGCTGATGGTAGTGGTCTTCCCGGCGCCGTTAGGCCCCAGGAAACCGAACACCTCTCCCTTGCCGACGGAGAACGAGATCCCGTCGACCGCCGTGAGGCCGTTGAACTTCCGCGTCAGTTTTTCCACATCAATGATGGTGTCCATGTTGCTCCCTTTCTTTTCCCCGGTCCAGTTTACAGATCAGCCCGTCCGGGCACGATTCGCATTCGGTCTGGAAAGTGGAATGGGAAATGTTGTACTTTTCTTTCAGCATGCCGTTGATCTCGTGCAGGATCTCCGGGGCGTGTTCCGCTTCCGCGTCGTCCAATAACAGATGCGCGGATATCGCGTTGATGCCCGAGGTGATCGTCCAGACATGGAGATCGTGAATACTTTTGACCCCGTTGATAGACTTGATCGATGCCGCGACCTGTTCCGTATCGATCCCCTCCGGAGCCGATTCAAGTAATATATTGACCGATCGATATACCAGGTCCAGCGCTCCTTTTAAGATCAGCAGCCCGATCACAATTCCCAGGATAGGGTCCAATAAATAGAACCCGGTGAAATATATGACGATGCCTCCTACGATCACCGCGATGGAAGATGCGGTATCGGCCAGAAGATGCAGGTACGCCCCGCGAAGGTTAAGGCTCTCTCCCGGCTTACGGTAAAGTATGAATGCCGGGACCGCGTTGGCGAAAAGACCGATCACCGCGATGGCCAGCATCAGCCCGGTCTGGACCTCGACCGGGTGCAGGAAACGCTTGAGCGCGCTGTAAAAAATGAGGAGCGAGATGGCGACAAGAAAAGAGCCGTTGAAGAGGGCGGAGATGATCTCAAACCGGTAGTAGCCGAAGGTCTTTTCCTTGGTCGCCGGCCTCAAGGAAAAAAGGTATGCCGCCAGCGCCAGGGCCAGCGCCAGGGCGTCGGTCACCATATGGCCGGCGTCAGACATCAGCGCCAGGCTGTGCGAAAAGTAGCCGCCGATGAGCTCCACCAGGAAAAAGGCGGCGGTGATGACGATCGAAACTATCAATCCGTTACGGCTGTTCATGTTCGCCGGTACATTATACCAAATAATGTAGAAATACCAAATAATGTAGAACGGCGTCATTTTTTAATGTAGAATGGAGCGGATGAACGGAGAACTTTCGATCGTTCTGAGCGGAGAGGCGGGGCAGGGGGTCCAGACCGTCGAAAATGTCCTGACCCGGGTGCTCAAGCTTTCCGGCTACCATGTCTTTGCCACCAAAGAATACATGTCGCGTGTCCGCGGCGGCTGCAACACCACTTCCATCCGCGTCTCCTCAAGTCCGGTGGCGGCGTGCGTCGATCGCATCGACATCCTGGTCCCTCTTAGCAAGGAGCGCACCAAACATCTGGCCCGGAGGATCTCGCCGGGAACGGTCGTCCTGGAGGGATTCGCGACCAACACCGAGGCGATCGGCGCCCTCTCGGCGATCATCGGCGTCGATAAGGAACTGGTCCGCGCCGAGCTGAAAAAGCGTTTTTCGTCGAAAGGGGAGCAGGTGGTCGTGAGCAATCTGGCGGCCGGCGATGCCGGCTACGAAAAAGGGGTGGAGCTCGTTTCCTCCGGCCGGGTCAGGGCGAAGCTCGTTCCCGACCCGCGCGTGAAGGACGCGATCGTTATCAGCGGCGCGGAGGCGATCGGGCTGGGAGCGCTGGCGGGCGGGCTAAATTTCATTTCCGCGTATCCGATGACCCCCTCTACCGGCATCTTTACTTTTCTTTCCCAGAACGCGGCGGAGACGGGGATAATTTCGGAGCAGGCGGAGGACGAGATCTCGGCGATCAACATGGCGATCGGCGCCTGGTACGCCGGCGCGCGGGCGATGGTGACGACTTCCGGCGGCGGGTACGACCTGATGCAGGAAGGATTGAGCCTGGCGGGAATGCTCGAAACTCCGGTCGTGATCAGCCTGGGAATGCGGCCGGGCCCAGCCACCGGACTGCCGACCCGCACCGAGCAGGGGGACCTTGATTTGGCGCTTTATTCCGGCCACGGCGAGTTCCCACGCGCGATCTTCGCTCCTGGCTCGATCGAACAAGCGAT
>DATJPS010000075.1:0-6294 GCA_035506255.1 Candidatus Omnitrophota bacterium
ATGATCACGGCCAGCCATAACCCGCCGGATTGGAACGGTTTCAAGATAAAAGAGAACTTCGGCGGCTCATCCCGTCCGGAAGTTACCAAGGCGGTTGAATCCTTCCTTGACCGGGCTAAAAGCTCGATCCCTTCCGGAATGGGCACGGTCGAAACTTTCGATCCGAAACCGGAATACCTCAAGCACATCGCTTCGTTCGTTGATCTGGAGAGGATTAAGAACGCCGGTATTAATGCCGTGCTCGATCCGATGCACGGGAGCGGCTCAGGATATCTCAAGGAATTGATCGGCCTTAAAGAGATCAACGGCAACCGGGACCCGCTGTTCGGCGGGGTCAATCCGGAACCGATCCCTGTGAATCTGGAAGACTTGGCATCATACGTAAAGGGACTGCCGGGGCTGGCGGTCGGGCTGGCGATCGACGGCGATGCCGACCGGATCGGCGGGGTCGATCCTTCCGGCACTTTCATCACCTCCCATTATGCTTTTTCGCTTATCCTCAAGCATCTGGTGGAGAACCGCAAGCTTGACGGCAAGGTGGTAAAAACATTCAACATATCGCGGCTCGTGGAAAAGCAGGCTAAGAAGTACGGACTTCCGCTGGACGAGGTTCCGATCGGGTTCAAGTACATCGCAGACAAAATGATCAACGAAAAAGTTCTCATCGGGGGGGAAGAGAGCGGCGGGATCGGCGTACTGGGGAACATCCCCGAACGCGACGGAAGTCTCTGCTCCCTGCTGCTGCTGGAATTGATGGCTTACGAGAAAAAGACGCTCAAACAGCTGTTGGACGGGATCATGGACGAACTGGGATATTACTATTATGACCGCATCGATCTCCACCTTAACAGGGAAGACTTCATGCCGAAGATAGAAAAACTGGGTACGATCGCGGATTTCGCGGGTAAGCCCGTTGTTAAGATAGAAAAATTGGACGGAGTAAAACTTAACTTCGATGATACCTCGTGGATACTCTTCCGGCCATCCGGTACCGAACCCCTGCTGCGCATCTACGCGGAGGCGTATTCGTTCGACCAGGTAGAGCTATTACTAGAGGCGGGCCAGAAGCTTATTCGGTCTTGACCTTCGCCTTTTCCCTCAGGCTCTTTTCGAACGCTTCTTTGCGGTCGATGCGGGCCAGTTCTTTAACTTCCTGCAGCGCGAGCGCCGGCTGTCCGATCTGCTTGAATATCTGGTTTAACTCCTCGTGCGTCTTGCGGTCGTCCCCCGCGATCATCGACGCTTTCTTGTATTGCTCGATCGCCAGGTCGCTCTGCTTATTCTTGCGGTACGCGTCCCCGAGCGTGATGTAAAGCGTCGGGTCGCCGGCTTCTCTCAGTATCGCCTGTTTGTATTCGTAGATCGCCAGGTCGGTCTTTTGCGCGTCCTCGTAAAGCTGGCCCAATGCCAGGTGCAGGTACGCATTCTCCGGATGTTGTGCGATCGCCTTTTGATATTCGGTCACTGCGTCCCCGATCCTTCCGCGGAACCGCAAATCGAGCGCCTTTATGCTCGGGTCCAGGATCTCGACCTTGGCGTTCTGTTTTATCTTATAGATCCATTCCATGTAAGCCTGCTGCTGTTTTTGCTGGAGAATCGCCTTTTCCGGGTCCGCCGCGCCTTTGATCTTCCTTAAGCGCGCGTCCTCAAGTTTGATTATGTGATATCCATATTCGGTCTTGACCGGCCCGCCGACCTCTCCGACCTTAAGCGAGAACGCCAGGTCCTCGAACGGCTTGACCATTGCCCCGGTCGAAAAGAAATCGATCAGCCCGCCTGAATTTTTGGAGCCGGGATCCTCCGAATACTTTTTGGCGAGCGCGGCAAAGTCCTCGCCTTTGCGGATCCGGTCCATCAGGCTGTCCGCCAGTTTCTTGGCCTCGTCTTCCTTGCCCGGCACCACTCGGATCAAAATATGCCTGACCTTGATCTCGCGCAGGTCGTTGGGAGAGACCGAAACCTCGTCCCTGATCTTCCTTACCATTTTTTGCACGGTCATGTCGTCCTTGAGCATACGCTTGAAGTCGTTCCAGTCGTAACCGGTCCGTTCCAGCGCCGCTTTGAACTCGTCGACCGAATTGTATTTTTGCTGTTTCGCGATCTCATCGATCGCCTGGTTGAGTTCCCCGCCTGATACGCCAACATTCTTCTGGGCGTCGTCAAGCATGACCGCAAAATCGATGGTCTGTTGGAGCGCCTGGGCCTGCAGTGCGATCGATTCCGAGGGTTTAAGCTTCCCCGGCGCGCTTTCTCTTATCTTCTGGTAAATATTGGCGTAAAGCCGCGGGCTGATCTCTTTGCCGTTGACCTGTATGAAACCGGTCTTCTCCCTGCCGATGTTCTTGAGTCCCCGATATCCTAAACCGTAGAACATGGAAACGGCGAAAAGCACCGCCACCACCACCATGATAGTTTTAGTATGTTTCCTTAACCAGGTCAGCATAATCTTACCCCTTTTCTTTTAATACTCTGGAAACGGAGATATAACCGCCGAGCATTCCCAGCAGCACGCCGGAAAGGCCCACGCTGAAATAGATCAATGTGAGGACATTGGGATCCGATACCACCGGCAGGAACGGGAGCGCGTTCCTGACCCGGGCGAGCACCGCTTCGTAGGAGAACTTCAATATCATGATCCCGCATGTGCCGCCAATGATCCCCATCAGCACGCCTTCGATCACGAACGGCCAGCGGATGAACGATTTGGTCGCTCCTACCAGCCGCATGATGTAAATATCGGTCTCCCGCGCCAGAACCGTCAATCTGATCGTATTGACGACGATCAGAAGCGTCGCAAAGAAAAGAAGGATCGAAAGGATAAGACCCCCGATCCTTACGGCGTCAACCATGGTCTGAATCTGCTTGATCAGTTTGCCGCTGTATCGGACCTCGCTCACTTCCGCAAAATTGGCCACTGCTTCCGCCACTTTAGGAAGCACGTCCGGCGAAGTAACTTTTATCGAAAAAGAATTGGGGAGCGGGTTCTCGTCAAGCACTTCGCGCAGGTCGAGCTTGGCACCGAATTCTTCGCGGAAGTTCTTCCAGGCTTCTTCCTTGGGGATATATACGACCTTGTCCACCCCGCTGATCTGGGAGATGGAGTTCTGCAGCACTTGCGCCGCGTCCGTGGTAAGGTCCTTGTCGACATAGGCCACGATATCGAGCCGGGAACCCATAAAAGCCACCATATTGCCGAGATTCGCCATGAACAGCAGGAACATGCCGAAGATCGACAAAGAAATAACGACGATGCCGATGGCGACAAAGCTCATCAGCCCCGAACGGCGGATGCTGCGCAGAGCCTCGACCACGAAGAATTCAAGGTTCGATAATACGCTCATGAGTTGCTGTACGTCCCAAGCTGCTGGTCGCGGATCACCCTCCCCGCTTCCAGCTGCACCACCCGCCGTTTCATCATATCGACGATGTTCTTGTTGTGGGTGGCAGTGATGAGAGTGGTGCTGCGGCGGTTGATCTTGTCCAGCAGCTCCATGATCTCGAAAGTGGTCTGCGGGTCCAGGTTGCCAGTCGGCTCGTCGGCCAGCAGTAACGGCGGATTGTTGACGATGGCCCGCGCGATGCAGACCCGCTGTTTTTCGCCGCCGGAAAGCTCTTCAGGAAAAGAATTGGAGCGCTTGAGCATGCCGACCAGTTCCAGCGCCTGCATGGTATGGCGGCGGATCTGAGAACGGGGCGCCCCCGTTACTTGCAGAGCGAAAGCGACATTCTCGTACACGGTACGGCGGGGCAATAATTTATAATCCTGGAACACCACGCCGATGTTCCTTCTTAAATACGGCACCTGGTCTGGCGTTAGTTCTGTAACATTAACGCGATCGACGATCACCTGACCGCTGCTCGGGGTCTCTTCGCGGTAAAGCATCTTCATCAGCGTGGTCTTACCCGCGCCCGAAGGGCCGACAATGAACACGAACTCTTCCTTGCCGATGTGAAGATTGATGTCAAGCAGGGCCTCAACCCCGTTCTGATACAATTTCGATACGTGCTTGAGTTCGATCATTCGTTATATAGAGGGAACCGCAGGCAAAGATTCTTCACCTCTTCGCGGATCTCCTTCTTTTTCGATTCGTTGTCCCGGTTCTCGATCGCGCGGGCGATGAACTCGGCGATCTTTTTCATTTCCGTCTCTTTCATCCCGCGGGAGGTAATAGCAGGAGTGCCCAGGCGGATACCGGAGGTGACGAACGGCTTTTCCGGATCGAACGGAATGGTGTTCTTATTGGCCGTAATGCCCACCTCGTCCAAAAGCTTCTCCGCTTCCTTCCCGTTGATCTTTTTGCTGCGCATGTCCACCAGCATCAGATGGGTGTCGGTGCCGCCGGAAACCAGGCGGAAACCATTCTCCATCAAAGCCTGCGCCAGCGCTTTGGCGTTCTTCACGATCTGCTGTTGGTAAGTCTTGAATTCCGGTTTCAGCGCTTCGCCGAAAGCCACCGCCTTGGCGGCGATGATGTGCATGAGCGGGCCGCCCTGCATTCCCGGGAATACCGCTTTGTCGATCTTCTGCGCGTAATCTTGCTGGCACATGATCATACCGGAACGCGGGCCACGGAGAGTCTTGTGGGTGGTGCTGGTGACCACCTGCGAATTAGGCACCGGTGAAGGATGCAGGCCGGCGATGACCAGTCCGGCGATATGAGCGATATCGACCATCAATATCGCGCCCACTTCGTCGGCGATCTGGCGGAACTTCACGAAATCGAGCGTACGGGGATAAGCGGTAGCGCCGGTCACGATCATCTTGGGCCTGATCTCCAACGCCTGCTTGCGCAGTTCGTCGTAATCGAGAACTTCGGTATCCTGTCTTACGCCGTACGAAACGAATTTGAAATATAGACCGGATATGTTGACCGGCGAGCCGTGGGTAAGGTGGCCGCCATGCGAAAGGTTGAGCCCCATTACCGTGTCACCGTAATTAAGACAGGCCAGATAGACCGCCATATTGGCAGATGAACCGGAATGCGGCTGGACATTGGCATGGTCGCAGCCAAAAAGCTTTTTGGCCCTTTCCCTTGCTAGGTCTTCCGCCATGTCGACAAAATGGCAGCCGCCGTAATATCTTTTCCCCGGATATCCTTCGGCGTATTTATTGGTGAGGACCGATCCGGCGGCTTCCATTACCGCACGGGAGGTGAAATTTTCTGACGCGATCATTTCAAGGTGTGTCTGTTGGCGCTCGAATTCCTGGTCCAGTACTTTTGCGATTTCCGGATCGATCTTTCTTATGTGTTCCAAGTCAAAATGCATTGCACGCACTCCTTACAATAAGAATTCTATTTTGATTTTATCATATTTGCAGGGCAGCGTCAAAACGGATGTTCTTCTCTTATAAAAAAACGGGGCCCCGGATCGGGGCCCCGTTTTGGGAACTAGATCAACCTACTAATGAGCGATGAAAGGAATGACCAGTGTCTGGGTGATCGTGCTTCCGCCCTGGACCGGTGCGGTGAATGTGATCAGCAGCCAGTATGTCTGGCCAGCGGTCAGGCTGGACGAGATCTGCGAAGTCATCGAATAGGACTGCGACAGACCCGTGAACAATTGAGTATAAAGATCCGTAAGAACTCCCAGCGCTCTTGCTCTCTGCGCGGAGAGGCCGGTGACCCCCACGATCACTTCAAAATAATTGCTTTCTGATCCGGTCGTCCCGAGCGCTATGCTCTTAAGATAAGGGGCATAATAGCTCGCTTCGGAAGAAGACATGTACAACCCGACGGTGTAAACCGGAATGCCGGCCGCTACCGCCTGATTGACCAGTTCGATCGTTCCGGTGGAAGTGCCGCTGTATGGATACGGGCTGGCGTTCTCTCCGCCGTCCGTCAAAGCCACCACCGCGCGGACGCGGGTGGCCGATGCGGCTTCCTTGGACGCTTCCCAGATACCGTTAGCGATCGCATAATACAGCGCCGTCGATCCGCCGTAAGCGGCTTCAGTGGTCACCGCATCGATCAACGACTGCTTGTTAGCTGCGGCGTTCCTCATGGAAGCCTCGACCGAAACGTGGTCGTCAAACAGTACGACCGCGCAATTGTTATTGGGACCGGTCGCCATTTGATCAACGAACATCTTCCCTGCGATCTCAGCCGAAACCAATTTATCCGTCCACATACTACCGCTCTTGTCTATGACCAGAGCAGCCGAAACGTCCCGGGACGCCACGCCCGAACCACCACCGCCGCTGATCGCGGTAAATGTGATGGTAGCCACGGCCGAAAGAGTGGTCGCCGCGGTCACGGACGAAATGGAAGGATTTGAAGAATAGATCCCACCGGT
>DATJPS010000076.1:0-7604 GCA_035506255.1 Candidatus Omnitrophota bacterium
GCCCGAAATGCACAGTGAAGAACCCGCACATGAAGAGCTTGATCAGCCAGTCGATCGGGGAAGTCAGGCTCTTTTTCCCGCCAGCGGACATCATCTTGAGCACATTGAAGAATCCGATGATGGCGCTCTCCGCCCAATAAATGAAGAGGATGTCGAACAGGTTCCAGCCGCCGTGTATCACGCCTACCACCGGTATCAAATTGGCGGAAACGAGCAGAATGCTCGATGTCGGCAGGGTTTCCCAAAATTTCATAGGGTTACGGCTGTACTCCGAACTGGCTCCGGTCCTTTAAATATGCCTTGTATTCCCTTTCCGCCGGGGTCTCGAACATCGAAAAAATACCGAAGCCGTTCCAGAAGCTCGGCTGACGGCTTTGATGATCGCTTTCCGATCTCGTTTTAAGATAGGAAAGGGCGGAGTTCTCCTTGTCCGGTTCCGATAATAAGCTGAGCTTGTCGAACTGGTTCTCGTATTCCCGGGAGCCGAACAGCAGGTCGACCGTTCCCCAGCCGATCGTCAGCGCGCCCGGTATCCCGACCATAAAACTGAGCGGGATCAGCGCGATTGCGGCGAAGAAGCTCGATTGCCCGGCATTGTAAAGTCCGATCCCGCCCGCCAGCAGCAGACCCCCGGCGACGATTTTCGCCCCGGCGGAGATATATCTCCAGGCCGCTTCTTCTCCGGCCATGTTCTTTACCCGGTCGGCGGCGCTCATCGGCGCGGCGTCGGCGAACGCGGGAAGCGAAAAATTCACGATGAACAGGAGTAACAATATAATTGACAGATATTTTTTCATCGTCAGGCCCCTTTTCCGATCATAGGGCATTATATCAGCATTTTAATTGGATATCGGGCGGATTATTTTTATCTTGTCTGGAGCAGAATGTCGTTCGGGGAATAAAGAAAAAGGTCGTTGTCGGACAGGGTGGGGGCGAGATTGTAGTTCAAAAGATTGCTGTAACCGCCGTCTGTGACCGGATAAAGCGTGTTGGTCTTTCCCGGCTCGAACTGGTCGTAACGGATCGAGTTCCAGACCACCAGGCTCTCCGACTGTTTCTGCCTCTTTTTCGCCTTTTCCGCCGGCGAGTTAAGCCTCGCGAGCAGGAGATTGTCCGCCGCCAGTTCGTTCTTGATCGATACCGCGCTCACGCCGTCGAGCGTGAACCTTAAAGCCCGGATGTAATGGTCGTAAGGCGGGACGCCTTTGTAGATATAGACGAAATCCTCGATCCTTTTTGTTTTATTGAATTTCTTGTACCATTTTCCGGTGGCCAGCAATTTGTTGGTGTAATAAATGTTCTCATAGATGGAAGCGAATTTAGTCTTGCCGTTCAGGATGCCGGTAAGGTTCTTTTTGTATTTGGGGAAACTCCGCCCGTAAGTGCTTTCGGCGCCGGCAATGGCCAGGTATAAACGGTAATCGAGGCCAAAAATATCGGCGCAGTAAAGCATTTCCTGCGCTTTGTTGCGCAGCGGGCTGGTCGGGTTGTACCGGGCGAGGAATTTTTCGATGCGGACCGCGCGCAGGTCGCGTGCCGACCCGGCCCCGGCCAGCAGGGCGATCGATACTATCACCAGCAAAATCTTAGATATTGTTACGGTTCTCACTAGATCTTATATCGACCGCTCCGGTCCGGGATTTCAATTCCGATGACTACCGGATATAACCGCAGCGGACCTTCAGCGGGAACTTTCCCTCCGGTTCGCTGTTGCCGGTCCAGGGGAGGGCGACCACGCATACCAGGCCGTTCTTTTTGGCGCCAATGCTGATCTCGGTGGTGTTGGCAGCGTCATTGTCGAAGCCGGAGGAATAAAGGCAGCGGGCCACGTCGCTGGCCCGGGCGTTAAGGACGGAGAAGTCGCCGTTGACCGGGATCTTCGCTTCCATCTCCAGACCGCGGACCGGGATCTCCCCGCCGTCGCTGATGCTCCACGAAAAACCGGCGTGGCGAGGCTCCGAAAAGTCGATGCCGCTGTTCGCGCGGAGGGTGAGCATCAGTTCCCGCAGGCTGCCGATCTTGAAGTCCGCCGGTTCCGGTTGGGCCGAACGGTCTTCTTTCTCGGGAGGTCCTTCTTTTATTTGTCCTCCCGCGGCGCCGAACTTCGTTTCCGACCCGTTCTCGTCCTTTATTACCAGTGCGCCGTTCTCGATCCTTGCGCCGCCGATGGTCCGCGTTTTTTCCCGCAGCGGAACGAGCGTAAGCTTGCCCTCCTTAACTTCCCAGGTCCCTGATCCGGATATTTTTCCGGCGCGATAGGAAACAAAACGGTTCTTTTCGCCTTTTATCGCGGTGAATGAATATGATTCGGTGCTGGCCCCGCTGCCGGTTTCCCATTTCCCGACCAGGTCGGAAGTTTTAACGGTACCGGAAGGTCCGCAAGAGGCGGCCATGAGGCAGAGAGCTGCGAACAGGACGGGCAGCAAGGTTCTTTTCATGATCTTCTCCTTGTTCATTTGATGATCCGGTATGGTTCGCTTTTTCTTTCTGGCGGTTTCTGCGCAATTCCCTGCGGCTTGTATCCCAGCGCTACGCCGTAATGGACCTCGTATCCTTCCGGGATCTCAAGCTTGCGGTAACTCTCCGGACCATTGAAGTAGAATTTGGTAAAGCCGATCCAGCAGGAGCCCAATCCCATACTTTCCGCCGCGATCAGCATGTTCTCGATGGCGGCGCAGGCGTCGGGGAGGGGAGAAACGGCGTTCTTCCGGGAGGAAACGATGATGACGGTCGGGGCATGATGGTAAATATGAACATTCTTGTTCTTGCCGATCGCCGCCATCCAGTCGACCGGTATTTTGCACATTTCGGCCTTACTGCCTTCGCTCATTTCGTCGATCAGTGCCCGGTTTTGGACAATGGAGAAAAAGCAGGATTGGTCGTTATGGCCGCTGGGCGCCTGGCGCGCCGCTTCTATCACGGCCGTTAGCTCGGCATCTGATATCTGATCGGGCCGGTAGCTTCTTGTACTGCGGCGCCGGGAGATCGCGATCAGCGTTCCATTGATGTTATGTTCCCTCTCCGCCCGCTTGCCGCCAAAGGCGTTGATGGTCCGTGTCCCGGCGGTGAACTCGCCGCTGTGAGGAACGCCTTTCGGGATGAACTGTTCCTGTCCCGGCCCGACCGGCATTTTTTTATCCCCGATGATCAGGGTGTAGCGGCCTTCGACGACGCAGAACCATTCGTCGTAATCGTGCGTATGCTCCTTTGAGATGCCGTCGGCCTGACATTCAAAAAAGCAGACCTGGCTCCGGTCAACGCCGTCAAAAACGAAACCTGTTACCCCCTTGCTCCGGTTAGCGGCGGCAATGGCGTTCGCTTTGTCATTGATGAATTCCGGGAATTTACCCATAAATTTCCTACAGTATACAGGAAATGGATTTATATCAAAAGCGGAAAATAGTTGAGACGGACGAATTCATTGCTGTTGGATAACTGGCGGAGGAGGGAGGATTCGAACCCCCGATGACATTGCTGCCATAATCGCTTTCGAGGCGATCGCCTTCAACCACTCGGCCACTCCTCCGCGAACTGTGCGGTTACCTTTATGCTGATCGATAACTATTATATCAGATTTCTTATTGAAGAATAGGGGAGGTGCGCGATGATGGACCAGGCGCCGGTGGCGGGATAGTACAGTTCGACCGAAACGCTGTTCTTGCCAAGATATTTCAAAGCCAGGTCGCGCCCGTCGGTTATCACGAACACCGCCAGGTATCCTTTAGGCATCTTCATCCCGATCCGGCGGGTGATCCTCAGTCCGGTGGCGTTCTCTATCAGCGCCTGCAGGGCGTTGAACTTGTCCTGGTCACGCTGGGCGATGAGGGACAGCCGCTCCGCTTCCTTAGAAGCGGCGAGTTCGCGCGCCTGTTCGCGCAGTATCATCTTGATGTCATCTTTAGTCACCGTTACCGGCCGCAGGAGGATGTTGAATATCCGGTCCAACTCCTGCCGCGTCAACGGCAGCGAAAGACGGAACGAACGCCGGTCGTCGGCGAACTTATTGAGCACCCGGCCGTTCGCGTCCAGGTACCCGTCGTCGATCAGTGCGTTCCAGATCGCGTTGCGTTTGGGGCCGAACTGCTCGAAGTTGAAGATCGAGACCGGGTTGCGGTCGGACTTGGGCTGGTCTTCGTAAGTTTCGGAGAATGCCGACCGTACCAGCGTTCTCCACTGTTCCGATTGCGGCATCCCGGCGGTGGCCACGAACGGATTGTACGCTTTGCTCAATATCTCGAACGCTTTCTGATTGTCCTCCGCGGTCAGGTCGGGCGACGGGGTGTATGAAGCGCGGCTGCCGTCGAACTGCGGAGTGATGGAGCCGGAAGGGTCAATGTATCCCGCCGCCAGCAGATAATTCCATATCTTGCCTCCGTTGCGGCTCGCCTTTTTCAGCTGAGCCTTGGAAATGCGGTTCGATCCATAGGATTTGAACTTGGCCATTATTTGTGACTTTTTAGACTTCTTCAGCTTTAACGCCTTGATCCTGGCCAGCGCTTCCTTGTAGCTTAAAAGGCGGTAATTGATCTTTTTCCTTATGGCGGGAGCTTTCTTCTTTTCACCGCTCTTGGCCGCTTTTACTTCCGGTAATTCAGCGGGACCGGAAACGGGAGGGACTTTCCGGTAGAAAATATAGGACTTGCTTACCTTGGAATCGTCGTATTCGCCGACCACGACGATCTCGTTCTTTCCCATATTCATCGGGATCGAGTACGTGAACGCCCCCGCGCTGTCGAGCCCTACCTGCTGGCCGTTTATATATAATTTGTCGACGCCGTCGGCGGCGTGGCCGGAGATGTCGAGAGTGGGAGTGAAGACGATATCTGTCCCCACCGGGAAAACGATGTCGGCCGGGACGGCGGGGACCAGCTTTCTGATCACATTGTAGTACCAATTCTGCTTTTCACCCAGATAGTCGGTCACCAGCGTGACCGCGTTATTCCCGATGCTGAGCGGCACCGCGGTATCGAAATTTCCTTCGGCATCGGTCGGGACGTCGGCGGAATTGATCGACACTTTCACTTCCGGCCTTACCTTGCCCGAAACCTCGATGCTGGGCTTGAAGGTGATCTGGGTGTCCGCAAGCGAGATGTTTATCAGTGGATGGGCGATAAAGAACCAGTCCTTGGGAAAATATACCGCCGAAACATAGAACGCGCTATCGCCGTTGACCGGCTCCTTTTCCATCGCGATATCGTACTGCCAGTCCTCCGCTTTATATCCGACGCCGAACGAAGGATCGGTCTGAACCTCCTGGTTGCGGATGTTCTGGGAGAGCCCGGCCCGCAGGAGGAACTGGTCGGAGCGGTTCCATTCCACCCCCAGATGAAAAAGCGGTTTTTGCGCGAACTCGACGTCGGTGGCGAGCAGGATGGTGTTGTCTTCCCAGTAATACGGCGAACGGATGTCGCCGACGATCTTGGCCGACATCCCGAATTTAAAATAGGCGGGGATGGATTCCGCCGAAACATTGTTCCAGTTCAGCGCTCCCCCACCCAGGGTGTTGTATGGCAGCAGGTTGTACCCGGCCGCCCCTACGTCGACCCATGGGAGCGCCCGCATCAGCACCCCGGCGTCCAGTTCCCAGCCGTTCCCCGAAAGATCATATATCCCGGCCCGCGAGAACGACTGGTTGAGCAGAGACTTGAACGAAAAACCGAGGCCGATGTTCTTTTCCGTATCCGTGAAGTCCGGCAGCGGCAGGATGGAATCGAGCCGCGACCCGGCGGACAATAAAAGGGCGCTGCTTGAGATCGATGAAGCGCCGGGTGCGTCCGGGAATGAGTTCATGATCACCCCGAACCCCAACGTGGTCCCGTAGCCGGTCGGATAAGCTTCCCCGGCGCAGATGTTCCCCGCGTCCTTCAGGCTGACCGAGATCCCCTTTGACCAGACCAGCGCGCCGGGGTTTGAAAATACCGAATTGGCGTCAGAAGCGATGGAGACGTTGCTGCCGCCCATGCCCTGATAGCGGGCGCCGCAATCGAACTTGAGGGGAGTGACGCCGATGGTGGAAAGGACCGCCAGCGAGGAGGCCTGAAGCGCGGCCAGCATAACGATGACGAAAGCTTTTTTCATCATTTAACTGGCGGAGGGGGAGAGATTCGAACTCTCGATACGGTTTCCCGTATACACACTTTCCAGGCGTGCTCCTTCAACCGCTCGGACACCCCTCCAGCAGCAAATATTGAATTGAAAATCTTCGTTCTTCATTTTTTCCGCAGCGAGCGAAAGAAATCCTTCAGGATCCGGCGGCATTCTTCTTTTCGCACGCCTTTCGTGACGTTCACGCTGTACTTCTTTAAAACCTTCGAAGCTCCCGCCTTCGGGTCGCTCGCTCCGAACACGATATCCTTTATTCTAGCATGGATCATCGCTCCCGCGCACATCAGACATGGCTCCAGTGTAGAATAAAGGACGACCTTGTGCAGGTACCATCCGCCCAGCTTGCGGGCCGCCTTCTTCATGCAGAGGATCTCGGCGTGGGCGAGGGGATCGGCATTGGTCTCGCGCAGGTTGTGCGCCCGGGCGATGATCCGGCCTTCCTTTACCGCAACGCATCCCACCGGGACCTCTTCCTTTTTAAAGGCTTTTCCCGCTTCGGCGAGCGCCGCCTGCATGAACCGGTCGTGCATGATTTTCTGATTTTATCCTTTTATGGTAAAATTGTAAATCATGATCAAGTTCGGGACCGACGGCTGGAGGGCGATAATTTCGGACGAGTTCACCTTTACCAATGTGAAAAAGGTGGCGCAGGCGATCGCGCTGTACGTCCATGGGCGCGATCTTGCTTCCCGCCCGATCGTCATCGGCTACGACGCTCGCTTTCTGGCCGACAAGTTCGCCGAAGCGGTGGCGCTGGTGATGGAGAACGCCGGCATTGATGTCCTTTTATGTGAGCGGGACACGCCGACGCCGGTAGTGGCGTGGGAAGTGCTGGACCGCAAGGGATGCGGAGCGGTCATGCTGACCGCTTCCCATAATCCCCCGCAATACTGCGGGATGAAATTCATCCCCGAATACGCCGGCCCCGCCAACCAGCAGATCACAAAGGAGATCGAGGCCAACCTCCTGATCGACTTCGCAGTCGAGGCTCACCGCAAAGGAAAGATCGAACGGATCGATCCCCGCGAACGATACACGGTTTACATAGAAAAATTCTTCGACCTGGACGCCATCCGCAAGGCAAAGCTCAAAGTGGTGATCGATCCGATGTTCGGATCAGGACGGAATTTCCTTGACCATATCCTCAAGCGGTTCGGGGTGGAAGCGGAAGAGATCCACGGCTACCGCGACGTCCTGTTCGGCGGACAGAACCCGGAACCGGAAGAAAAAACGCTCGGGGAACTGGTGGCCAAAGTAAAAGAGCTCAAAGCCTCCGCCGGGCTGGCGATGGACGGCGATGCCGACCGGTTCGGCGTAGTGGACGAGAACGGTGCTTTTTACACCGCCAACCAGACGATCGCCATGGCGTATGAATATCTTCTGACCGATAAAGGAATGAATGGCCCGGCCGCCCGCTCGATCGCCACCACCCACATGGTGGACGCGGTCGCCGCGCTCCATCATCAAAAAGTATTCGAGACCCCGGTCGGGTTCAAGCA
>DATJPS010000077.1:0-23689 GCA_035506255.1 Candidatus Omnitrophota bacterium
GCCCACTCCAGCAAAGGCGGCGAAGTATTCCCGGGTGCCGGAGGTGTTTACGATCGCGTCGCTGCCGATCTGGAAACCGTCCGCTTCCAGCGATTGCACGAAGTTGAGCGCGTTGGCGGTGGCGGAAAAGTAATGGGTCTCATCCCCGTAATTCTGATTGTTCCTCATCACTCCGACCCGCGCCGTACCGGAAATACCCTGTTTGAGGAATACTAGATCGGGCTTGAACCCGAGCCCGGTAATGTCACGATTGTCGGTGCCGTCGCCCATATATGTTCCCGCCGTTGCCGAACCGGTGATATTTTTAAAAGCTACATAATAATACGTGACTGTGTTGGAATTGACCGACGCGTTGGTGCCGACCTGAAAACCGCTGGGCCGGAACGCCTGGATATAATCGGCCGCCTGGTTGGCGGCGGAGAAGAATAGCGTTAGATCAGAAGCGCCGAGCGCGGAGGTCCGCCAGCAGCCGGTAGAAGCGCCGCTCGATTTGATCCAGAGGATATCGGGCTGGAAGCTTAGGATATCAAGATTGGTGTTGTCGACGCCGTTGCCGGTGTAAGAACCGACCTTAAAATCGCTCCCGCCGCTACCCGAGAACGCGGTCCAGGTGTACCTCACATTGGCGGAATTGACCACCGCCATCGTACCTAGCGAAAATCCGTTGCTGTTGAGCGATGTGATGGCGTTAGTGGTGTTGGCGGCGGCAGAGGCGAAGTATGCGGTGGAATCTCCGCTCATGGCGGAACTGCGCCAGACCGGCTCGCCCGCCGCGGTGTCGGCTTTGACGATGACCAGGTCGGGCTGGAAGCCGTTCTCTATGATGATGGAACGCGAAACGCCGCTGCCGACGTAATACCCGCTGCGCATCTGGAAAGCGAATGCGGCGCTTCCCAAAAGGATAAAGATCGCGCTCAGGGCAAGTACGGTGCGTTTCATCACCCGCTATTATATCCGTTACATTATATACTGCAAGCTGAATTTATTTAAAATTTAAGGCCAAGGTCGAGTCCGATAAGATCGGTCGCCGGCGCGATATTTCTGGACATGGTGGGGTCGGTCGAGCTTATGCCGGAGGGGACAAAATAACTGCGGTAGAACAGGTTGAGGTTATCGTTGCCGACGGTGAATTCATTGGTGATCGAAGTGCCTGGATATTCTTCCCCGTATTTTAAGCCGGACGTCAGGACGGCGTCGCTGACGAACTTGATCCTGATGCCGTTCCAGACCAGGCGCGATACCATGATCCCGGCGTCGACCGATCCGTCAAGGATCAGTTTGCCGAAATAATTGAGCGGGATGAACTCGTACTTGTCTATGTCCGCGCGGTATTCCCCGCCGACCTTATGCGCGATCAGCGTGATCTCGGTCTGCGGATCGGAATAATCGAGCGAACCTCTGGCATAAAGACCACGATTGGTCCCGCTTTTCCCTTCGCCGATCAACAGTTCGCCGGTAAGGGCGGGGTGGGGCATGGCCGACAGTTTTAGTTCAAGGCGCGAATCCTTTTGTTCCCCCTGCCAGAGATAACGAGGGGTGAGCGCGATCCTGGTCCGGCCGAACAGCGGAAGCTTCTGGTAAACATAAGAAGCGGTCGAAGTGAGCTCGTTGACCCCGACCTCTCCCCAGGGCGAGACCTTGCGCGTGACGTACGCCGCGGAAACGTCCATCGGTCCGAAACTGGTCGAAACGGCGGCGGAAGTCTTGGGCCGGATGTAGATGTAATAATCGTCGGAAGGTACCGTGCCGTCGGTCTCCACATGGCAGACCGTTCCCGGACCGGCCGCCGCCTTAAGATCGACGTTCCCGATCCTCATCTTCCCCTCGATATCGAGCAATTTTGACGCAAAGTCGCGGTCCCCTCCGCCGAAGCCCGAGTCCATGGTGTCCAGATCGATCTTTAAATAACGGGTAGAGCTGAAGTCCCGCTCCGCGTTAAGCTTGATCCGGTAATCGAGGCGCGGCCCGTGCGGGCCTCCGGTATCGAGTATTTCGTTGGTCAGCCGGGTGCGCTCTTCGACCGATCCCGACAGTTTAACCGAATCGGGATTGTCCATTTCGTATTTGGCGAGATTGAGCTCGCTCTTCAGCTCCTCGGTCAGCTTTTCCACTTCGTTCAAATTGGTGGAAGATTGGGCGAGCTTGCTGAGAAAGGAGGCCATCTCCTGACGGTTCATCACTTTGAACCCGCGGAAAGTCCCGTCGGGATAACCGCTGGTCACGCCTTTCTTTACCAGGTCGTAGACCGCCGCCTGCGCCCAGTGGCGGTCGGGCATGTCCTTGAACTTCGGCTCCTCGGCGGAGGCGAGGCTACAGATGCTTAAGAATGCAATCAGCAATATCGATCGCCGCATGCGGTTTCCTTGCTTTTTTGATCTTCTTCATGATGGCGTTCAACGCGGACGGGTTTTGCAGCCGCCCGATGATCTCCACCACTTTATCCGGTTCCTTGGTGACATAACCGACCTCGAACTCCTCTACGAACTTGACGTTCCCTTCTTCCTGCCCCGGCAGCCAGGAGGTGATGACGATCGGCAGGTTCATGGCGAGCGCTTCGGCAATGGTCCCCGGACCGGCCTTGGTGATGATGAGGTCCGATTCGGACATCAGCTCGTCTACTTTGTCGGTGAAACCGTAGACCTTTATCTTCCGGTTCATTTTAGCCGCTTCCGCGGTCAGCTTTTGTTCCAGCTGCTGGTTGCGGCCGGCGACCACGATCATTTGGACGTTGAGCCCGGAATCGTCGATCTTTTTTATGATCTGGTACATGCCGCCCGCGCCTTCGCCTCCGCCCATTAATAGAATGGTGAAAGTTTTAGGATCGAGCCCGTCCTTTTTCCTCCGCTTTTCCTTGTCGGAAGGGCCTTTGGCGAACTTGGGGTGGATCGGCATACCGATCACTTTGATCTTTTTTTCCGGCATGCCGTAGCTGATCGCCAATTTTTTTGCGTCATTGGTGGCGACCACGCACTGGTCGACGTCGGGGGTGACCCAGGCGCGGTGGAGCGTCACCGGATCGGTGATCACCACGATGAACGGGATCTTAAGGCCCGAATCTTTTATCGCTTGCACCGTCAAATGGTTGACCATCGGGTGGACCGATACGATCGCGTCCGGCCGTTTGCTCTTGATGATCTGGGTCAGCTTGTCGAGGATGAAAGGGCGGGAGATCTTTTCCAGCTGCTGCAGCTTTTTCTGGTCGTCAAGGAAATAGTAGAGCATCCCCCACATCTGGGGGGAATATTTGATGACCGGCGCGTAGAGCTTGGCGAAAACGTTGAGGAATCCGCTCCCCGCGGCAAAAACGTCGATCATCTCCTGGTCCGCGCGGTTCCCCACCGCCTGCATGATGGCGGTGGCGGCGCTGCGGTGCCCGCCGCCGGTGTCGGAAAAGAGGTAGAGTATCTTTTTCTTCATTTATTACTCCCGTTAAAACCCGCGAATAAATTCGCGGTTAAATATTTTATGCGAGAATTAATTCTCGGCATTCTTCACTTATTCTTATACCACTTAAGCGTGAGCTTAAGACCTTTCTTAATGCTCACTTTCGGCTTCCAGCCGAGCTCTTTTTTGATCTTCTTGGCGGAAAGGACGCTGCGGAACAGCTCGCCGGTGCGGGGTGGAGCATATGTTGCTTCGCCTTTAAAGGCAAAAAGCTCCTTTAAGTGGGCAAAAAGCTCGTTGACCGAAACCCCTTTTCCGGTCCCTACATTATATATGGAGTTATCCCCGGCGGTGAGGGCAAGAAGATTAGCGGCGGCGATATCGCCGACATATATATAATCGCGCAGCTGCTTGCCGTCGCCGAAGATGGTAGGTGTCTCCCCGTTGAGCATCTTGCCACAGAAGATGGCGATCACTCCCGCTTCGCCGAGCGGGTCCTGCCGCGGACCGTAAACATTGCCATAGCGGAGGACGGTGTAGGTCAATCCGTAAAGCGCGCGGTAAGCAAAAAGGTACATTTCGACCGAGCGCTTGGTGATGGCGTAGGGGGAGATCGGTTCCTGCGGATGGTCCTCTCCCGCGCCCGACTTCTTTTCCACTTCGCCGTAAATGGCGCCACCGGTAGAGGAGAAGAGGATCTTCTTCGCTTTATGCTTCACCGCCGCCTGCAGCAGATTGAGGGTCCCGATCTCGTTGACCTCGGCGTTGTAGATTGGGTCCGTTACGGATTTACGTACATCGATCTGCGCGGCGATATGATTAATGACGTCGGGCTTTATTTCTCCGACCAGCCGGTCGAGCTCTTTGTCCCGCAGGTCGGCCTGATGGAAAACCGCTTTCGGGTTGAGATTTTCCTTTTTACCGGTGGTGAGATTGTCGATCACATGGACCTCGTGGCCGGCATCCAGATAAGCGTCCACCACGTTCGAACCGATGAATCCCGCGCCGCCGGTGACAAGTATTTTCATAATTTTATCTCCATGCCGTCGTTAGCCGCTATTATCTCAATTTTAAGCTCTTTCGACAAGCGCGAAGCGATCTCCCACGGCCGGGCGGCGAGCATCCTCCACCCGAAGTGGGTCATGATGGCGGTCTTCGGCTTGATCGCTTTTACCAGTTTGACGAAATCGTCGAGGCAGAGGTGGTCCAGGTTGAACGGCTCCGCCATCAATACACTGACGATGATGATGTCGGCCTTGTAGGCGCGGGCCATGCCGGGAAGGAACTTCCCGTCGGTGATATAAGAGATAGTGCGCTGCTTCCCTTTTATTTTGAACCCGTAGGTCTCCGCCCCGTGATGCACATGGCGGATAGGGCAGGTGAACGAGAGGTTTTTTAATTTAAAGGTCTTGCCGGTCTTGAGCTTTTCGATCTTTTCCGGATAGCGGCGGACGTACTTCAAGATGACCGGGTCCTCGTCCAGCGCGTCCGCCGGGGCGAAGACCGTCCCTTTTTTCTTAAATGTTCCTTCCGTCATCGCCTCGATCATCACGTTGATGTCGCCCGAATGATCGAGATGGCGGTGGGAGAGGAGAATGGCGTCAAGCGCGGCGGGGTCGAGGCGGGGGCGCGACTTTAAAGTATGCACCAGCGCTCCGGGGCCCGGATCGATATAAAGGTTAACGCCGTCGAGCGAGATCCAGATGCCGCCGGACGCGCGCAGCTGTTTTGAGACCACCACTCTCGCGCCCGCGGTCCCCAGGAACTTTATGAGATCAGCCATGGTTTATTATATCAATATTTCCTCTTACTTTCTTTCCCTTGATGGAATCATTTTCCACTTTTCTTTTGTTGAAAAGAAAAGTGGATAAAAAGAAAGCAACCAACCAGGGGGTGTCCCCCTGGACCCCCGACCTTCGTATGCCCACGCTGCTCCGCAACTCAGGTATAAAACGAACAGCTATATCAATTCCGATGGACGGAGTGAGCTTCGCAGCTCACCGCCCCTCCCGATTGTGAAACACCCCACTCAGGTCACATCCGAATATATAATGTCCGGCGATTTCGTATTCATTACAAAAGGCGGAGGATGGGATGCCGTTAGCGAGACCCGCTAATTCTTGCGGGGCGAGCTTGGGGAGGATAACGGGTCGGGGGAAAGGGCGGTAAAAAATCGAAATCGCCTAGATATTTCTTTTTGTTGCTTTTTCTTTGTATCATGACAAAGAAAAAGTAAGGAAGATAGATCAGCCATTGAAGCGGTATTTAAGCAGTCCGGGGTCGGATTCGTCGACTTCGATCTTGCGATAGGGGAAGAAGACATTGGTATCGGATTCTCGTATGCTCAGGTCGTGCAATTTGATCTCAAGATTGATATCTGCCGGGATCACCCGCAGGTCGCGGCTGGCGGACCCTCCATTGAGCGGCTGGGCCCAGTTCTCTATGATCCGACTGATGGTGTCGCGCTTGCCGGAGAACTCTTCCCCGAATTCGGTGAGCACCGCCAGCGCCGGCTTGTGGAGCCGCGCCTCTTTCAACAAATTGATGCAACCGAGCATTCCCAGATGCTGGCTTAAGAATTTCCCTTCTTCTTTTTCGATCGAGCCGATATTGAGGAGGATCACCTGGCAGTCGGTATAGTGTTTTCCATGCCCCTCTACATATCGAGTATCGCCGGTGATGCCGATATTGAGCATCTCGTCGTTACGGTCGGTAAGGTTGGTCTCTATCACCACGCCCACTGCCGATTCCTGGCCGGTCCAGAGCTCGGTGTGGAACGCGGGATTGACGCGTAGATTGAAGCCGTACTTGTCCATTAGCAGGGATCCTCCGCTCTGCCGGATCCGATTGCCCGGTACCAATAAATTGAAATTTATTTCCTTGTTCCCCATCGGATCGGTGGCGGAGAGCAGGCCGTGGAATTTTAACAGCACCCCCGCCGAGCCGAAGATATCGAGCACCTTGGACCTCTTTTCCTTGTTGTAATCATTGTATTTGGCCAGGAGCGAAAGGATCGATTCCACCGATTCGGTATGGTCGTCGTGGTCGTGGGTGATGATGATGGCATCAAGGTCGGCGATGCCGAGCCCGGTGTCCCTCAGAATATTGAAGAAGTCGTACCCGGGATCGATCGCGATCCCTTTGGCGTCGCCCCGCGCGGAGCGGAGCGTCAGGAAATATCCTCCCCCCTGCGAAAGTCCACGGGAATAGAGAGGGGAGGCGGAGTTCCATTTGTGGAGCGTCTTGAGCACGTTGGCCCCAACTTTGTAATCGAGCTGCCTTTCCAAATTAAGATCGCGTATCAGCTTATCGTGGTTCTTGCGGATGATCTCCCGGGTGGGGAAGATCGTCTCTTCCATGTAGGCGATAGCGCGGGCGGAGGGGGAATTGGGTATGCGCATGTGCAGGTCGTGCTGGCGGGCGAGCTTGAAATCCTCGGATGCTTCCTTGAACCGTCCCTGTAAGAACCGGCTGATGCCGCGGAGGTAGGCGGGGGTGCCGAAATCGCCGTGCGATCTTTGCATCAGATGGAACATCTGGTCGAAGAGCGCCTCCGCTTCATGGTAAAGGTTGAGGTTGATCATCGTCTGCCCGATATCCTTCCAGGCGGCGGCGTTGCGCGAGCTTTCGAGCGTGCGGACAATGTCCTTGGCGTGTTTGAGCAGCCACTCCTTACGGGTGGATTCGGGAAGCTTGATCAAATTCTCCCAGGTTTCGGGGTTGTTCTCGTCCAGATGGACTTTAAGCAGTTGGAACACTTACATTTTCCAGGTGAGCCCCAGGATCTGGGTGCGGTCGTAGGCGCCGCCGAGGTAAGCGTAGTCGATGACCGCGCTCCCCACCATCACCGACGCTCCGGCGGTCTTGTTCCCGTCGCTGAGCCCCGCCCGCAGCGCCAGGCCGGGGAAAGGGCGGTATTCCGCGCCATAGTGCATGGTACGATCGTCTCCTCCCTGTTCGAAAATGTTATCCACGTCGCAGGCGAGCGTCAAATCATCGATCGGATCGAGCGCGATACCGGCGTTCACCTCCATCTGGTAAGCGAAGGTCGCCCCGTTCTCGAAATAGACATCGGTAGTGAGCAGTTCCTTGGCGACCAGCCCGAACGAAACCTGATCGACCGGCCGCGCCAGCAGTCCCATGTCGACCCCCGCGCCGTAGCCGCGGACCTTGCTGCCGGAAAGGGCGGTGACCGCGAGATCGTAAAAATTAAGGTTGGCGCCGAGCGCTACCCGTTCTTCGTACCCGGTGGCCAGCGACAGGGTATAAAAGTTGGTGTCCTGCCTCAGGTCGGAGTTGTGATCGGTAAGCCAGGTAAGGCCGAACCCGAACTGCGCGCTCCCCTGGGTTTCTTGTTCCGCCCGGTCTTCCCGATGGTCCCAGTAGGTGGGGCGGTCGTAGTCATAATGATACCAGGGATAATAGTAAGGCCCCCAGTATGCGCGGCGGGGCGGCGGGTTCACATAAATATTCGTCCGTACCGAACTGCCGGCGTTATTGACGGTATTGAGCGTGGAGTTGACCATCCCGCTCACCGCTTCGCCCAGCTTTTCCTTGGCTTCCTTCCCGACCGGCACCGTGTTCTGGTCCCCGCTCTGCAGCACCTGATTGGTCACCGCCTCGTCCTTTTTTTCTTTCTCCTTGTCGCGGCCCCAATTCTTCTTTAATATCCCCAGGTCGGATAGATACTTGGCCCCTTCGAGCGCCATCAGCGAGACCGCCCCCACGCCGATCGCCCAGAGGTACGGGTTCACTTCCGCCTCAAAGCACATCTTGAGCGCGGCGAGGTTGTCGCCGACCCGCACGTTGCGGTTGGTGAGCAGGGTAGTACCGTATAGATCTGTTCCAGGGTTGACGGCGAACCCGGCCGGGTTCCAGTAGGCGGCATTGGCGTCGTTGGCGATGGCAGTGAACGCTCCTCCCATGCCGAGCGGCCGGGCGCCGTACATGGCGAAAGCGGGAGAAACTGAAACAATGAAGGAAAGGACAAGCGCCAGAGAGACGGAACGGAGAACGATATTGTTCATATTTTAGTCTCCAGTTACGGATTTTATCAAATTAGTCTTGCGGAAGCAAGAAGACGATGATAGAATTTTTGCATTATGAACATTGTATTGATATTCGAACGCGCCAGAGAACTGCTGTTCTATCCCGCCCGCGCCTGGGAGAAGATAAAAGGAGAAAAACCGGGCCGCGACCTGATCGTTTACCCGCTGGTGCTGGCGCTGGTACAGCCGGTGGCGATCATGATCGGTTACTGGCTGATCGGCCTCTGGATCGGCTCCAACGGCTATGTCAGGATGTCGTTCCTTAACAGTTTTTATTCCGCGCTGGTCGCCTACTTCCTTTCGCTTCTGGGCGTAGCGGTGATGGCGTTCCTCATCATGGTGCTGGCCAACTATTTTCAAGTGGAATCGGACATGCCGTCCGCGGCCAAGCTGGCGGTCTACGCTTCCACCGCGCCGCTGCTGTGCGGCATCTTCCAGCTGATCCCCGGCATCAGGATCCTGATGATCCTGGGGCTGTACGGCGCTTACCAGCTCTATACCGGCATTCCCAAGCTGCTGAAAGCGGCGCACGACAAAGAGCCGCCGTTCACCTTCACTTCCATCATTGCCGGGATCATCCTGATGTTGCTGATCAACTTTTTGATCTCGCAATACATTTTCGGGATCCTCTATTCCGACATCCTTACCTACTAGGGAGATGTCCGAGCTACTGACGCTGCGGGACCTTTTGGAACATTCCCGGGCGGAGTTCGGTCCCCATACCGCGTTCCAGATGAAACGCGAAGGGGTGTACTGGAAATATACTTTTAACGACGTTTACCGCATCGCCTGCGGCCTGGCGGAAGAGTTTAAAAAGCGCGGGATCGCTTCCGGCGACCGGGTGGCGCTCCTCTCCGAGAACCGGCCCGATTGGCCGATCGCTTATCTGGCGGCCGCTTCGATGGGGGCGGTGGCCGTGCCGCTGGACGCCAAACTGACCAAACCGGAGATCGACAATCTGCTCAAGGATTCGGGCGCAAAATTACTTTTAGTATCTCGCGAACTTCAAGATAGCTTCCGCTTTTCGATGCCGCACCTGCTGCTTGACGAGATCGACAAATATTCCGGCTCCGCGCTGCCGCCGCTGGAGGTGGATCCGGACGGCCTGGCGGCGATCATCTACACTTCGGGGACCACCGGCGCTCCCAAAGGGGTGATGCTTTCCCACTGGAACATCATGTCGGACGTAATGGGCGTGGTATCGCTGTTCGAGCTGGGCCCCGGCGACAACTTTCTATCCGTTCTTCCGCTACATCACACGTTCGAATCGACCGCCGGGTTCATGTGCCCGTTCTCGCTCGGCGTTACCGTAACCTACGCCGAAAGCCTTAAATCGTACCACCTGCTGGCCAATATGCGGGAAACAAAGGTGAGCGTGATCTGCGGGGTGCCGCTACTCTACAACCTGTTCCTGCAGGGGATATTTAACGAGGTGGAAGAGAAGGGCCCGTTGATGAAGGCGGCGTTCGCGTCGCTCAAGGCGCTGGCAAAGGCGGTCCCGAGCCAGCTGGTCCGCCGGAAACTTTTCTCCATGATCCATAAAAAGTTCGGCGGGCATATCCGCTTTTTCGTTTCCGGCGGGGCGGCGATTGACAAGGAGACGATCCTGAGCTTCGAACTTTTCGGCATCACCATCCTCCAGGGCTACGGCCTGACGGAGACGGCGCCGATCCTCACCTGCAACTCGCTTTCGCACAACCGCCCCGGCGCCGCCGGCCGGCCGCTCCCCGGGATCGGCATCCGCCTGACGGAGCAGGGGGAGGTCATCGCGCGCGGGCCCAATATCATGCAGGGATATTACAAGCGTCCTGACCTTACCGCCGAAGTGTTGAAGGACGAATGGCTTCACACCGGCGACATCGGTACGATCGACGATGACGGATATCTCTACATCACCGGCCGGATCAAGGACGTGATCGTGAGCGGAGCGGGGGTTAACGTATATCCGGACGAGATCGAGTTCTTCATCAACAAATTGCCGGGAGTGCTGGAGTCGTGCGTACTGGGTGTGAAGATCAGGGAAGGGTTGAAGAAGGGGATGGAAGAGGTGTGGGCGGTGGTGGTGCCGGACCAGAAATATTTCGACAAACAGAAGAAAAAGCCCGGCCAGCAGGAGCTGGAGCAGCATCTGCGCTGGGAAATAAAGAAACTGAACGCAAAATTGACCGAGTACAAACGGGTTTCCAATGTTATAATACGCCAAGCCGAACTGCCCAAGACCACCACCCGCAAGGTAAGGCGGTTCGAAGTGCGAAAGGAAGAAAAACTGTGAACAACGATCTGGAGAACGAGATCCGGGCGCTGGTCGCGAAGGTCATCAAAAAGCCGGAGGCGCAGGTGGGGCTGGACACCAACCTCTTTACCGACCTGGGGATCGATTCGCTGCTGGGGATCGAGATCTTCGCCGCGCTCGACAAGAAGTACAAGGTTGACGTGCCGGAATCGAAACTGCGCGAGGTGCAGACATTACGTGACATCATCCGCATTGTTGAAGAGGCCCTTAAGGGCGGCAAGTAACGAAGAAGTGACCGAGGACACCTCGGCTTACTGGCGAAAGCTTCTGGGGGTCGACGGTCCGGTCCCGCCGGGCGTGGCCAACAGCTTCCGCTCCTCCTGCAGCTTATTCCGCCCGTTGCTATTCTTTCTCTTCGGCCTCGCGTCCCGCGTTTTTTTCCCGATCAAGGCGTACGGCATCGATAACATTCCTCCCGGGCCGGTGATGCTGACCCCAAACCACGTCAGTTTTCTGGATTATCCTTGCATGGCGTACGCGATGGGGAAGCGGTCGTGGGAGCTTTACGCCATCGCCACTAAAAAGTACGTCGACAATCCGTTCTCGAAATTCTTCATGCTCTGCGCCGCGCATGTTATCCGGATTGACGCCGACGCCGATTTCTTTACCGCGCTCCGCGCCGCGGCAGGAGTGCTGCGCTCGGGACATTCGGTTGCCATTTTCCCGGAAGGGACCCGCTCCAAGACCGGAGAATTGCAGCCGTTCAAGGTGGGGGTGGGGACACTGGCGGTGGAGGCGGGGGTCAAGATGGTCCCGGTCTACATCAAGGGGACGGAAAATATCCTCCCGCGTGGGGGACGGTGGTTGAAAAGAGGGAAAGTTAAGATATACTTCGGCAAGCCAGTGGACCCGGCGCCTTACATCGAGTTGAAAAAGACGACCCCCGCTTACGACATCTACAAAGAGATAACCGAAGAGCTGCGCCGCCGGGTGGAAGCGTTCAGAGACTCTTCAAAAAAGTGAGCAGGCCGACAATTATTTCTTTTGGTGTGGGGGGACAGCCGGGGATGTGAAGATCCACTTTTAATACCGCATCGGCCCCATTTTCCGTGTAATAAGAATCCCTGAACAGCCCGCCGCCACGCGCGCAATCTCCGACCGTGATCACATATTTTGGCGCGGGCGTTGCCTCCCAGGTCTCCTTGAGCGCCAGCAGCATGTTGCGGCTGACCGGGCCGGTGATGAGTAGGGCGTCGGCGTGGCGGGGCGAGGCGGCGACATGGACGCCGAACCGCTGGATATCGTATATCGGATTGGTGGCCGCGATGATCTCGGAATCGCAGGCGCCGCATGAGCCGGTATCCACTTCGCGGAAGGAGAACGAACGGCCGAACTTGTTCGTTATCTGCCGCTTGAGCTCGCGCCCCAGCGATTCTATCTCCTTATCCTTTTCCAACGCCACGCCCTTGAAGAGGCGGTTCTTCAGCATATTGAGCATTAAAGGTCCCCTCCCGGATAAGAAAGGTCGAAGCTCTTGTTGCAGAGCGGGAAATCGGGGATGATGTTCCCCAGAATGGCGAACGAAAGCGCCTGCCAGTTACGGAACGAAGGATCGACGATCTTCACCCGTTCGAGTTTACCTTCGCCGTTGGTTTCGACGAAGTAAAGGACCGGTCCCCGCCACCCCTCCGCGCTGCCGATGGCCGAACCGACGGTCATTTCGATCTCCGCCCGTATCTTCCCCTCCGGTACATTGTCGGCGAAATATTTTATCAGCCGGACCGACTCTTCGAATTCACGGATCCGGACATTGAGCCGCGCCAGCACGTCGCCGACCGCATCCACCGCCGGATTGAAGCCCGCTTTTTCGTATATCCCGCCGGAGATCTTCCTTAAGTCCAGATCGACCCCCGACGCGCGCCCGGCCGGGCCGATGATCCCCAGGTCTTCCGCCGTCTTTTTGTCGAGCGTTCCGGTGGTATCGACCCGGTCCATGAACGAAACGTTGGAATGGAGGATGTTCTTCAGTTCGTTAAAATCCTTGAGCACCGGGAGCAGGAGTGCGGGGAGGGGGCCAAGCTCCAGATCGCGGCCGATGCCGCCGATCGCATTGATACCTTTGAGGAAACGGCTGCCGGTAAGCTTCTGGTTGATCCGCTGCAGCGATTCTTTGATAATGGCGGCCAGATTGGCGGGGAATCCGAAGCCGACGTCGGTGGCGATGCCTCCGATATCGTTTACATGATTGTACATCCGCTCCAGCTCGAGGCAGGCCGCGCGGACATAGCGAGCGCGCTCCGGCGCCACGATGCCGCTGATCTTTTCTACCGCGGAACAAAAGGCCAGGCCGTGGGCAAAAGCGGAATCGCCCGCCACGCATTCGGAAAGGGCGACCTTATCTTCCGGGCGCGCGTTCTCGAACATCTTTTCCACCCCGCGGTGGGTGAAGCCGAGCCGGAGCTCAAGGTTGATCACCGGTTCGCCCGCGCAGCTGAAACGGAAATGGCCGGGACCGATGATCCCGGCGTGGACCGGTCCGACCGGCACCTCGAAAATCCCTTCGCCTTCGACTTTGGTGAAAGCGTATTTTCCGCGCGCGCCGGAAGCGGCCGACGATAAGTTAAAATCTTTCCTCAGCGGGTAGTGGCCCTCCGGCCAGACCTCGTCGTGCAGGCGGAGCCGCCGGGTATCGAGCCCGCCTTTCGGCTCCAGGCCGAACAACTCTTTTATTTCGCGCTCGAACAGGATCGACGAGTAGACATCTTTCGAAAGCGAATCGAAAGCGTTATCCTCCGCGTAGGTCTCGACGACATCCCATTCGCCGTTGTCCCGGTCAAGGAAGATGCAGTGGATGAAGAACCGGCCGTCGCGCGGGCGGTGATCGGAGGCGAAGAGCATCATCACCGGGGAGCGGAGCGTCTGATGCTTTTTAAGGCACGCTTCCCTGAATTCCCGGGGCGTAACGATCGTCTTCCGTTCGTTCAACGCCTTCATCTGGTAATTACCTCCGCCGCCGAAACGATCAGCGAGTTGACGGGGCCGGGGATGAATATCCCCAGAGCGCAGAAGAGGATGAAAAGCATCACCAGCGCGAGCCGGGTCCCCGCCGGGCTGGCCTCCGGCGGCATCCCCGCCGGCGGACGGCCGAAGATGACGCGCGACAGATGGTAGATGAACGCGCAGGAAACGGCGACGATGAACGCGAGCATGAGCGCGGCGGCGAGATAAGAACCTTTGAGGAACGCCGCGGTGACGATCAGAAATTCGCTGATGAAGAGGGAGAAGGGTGGGAACCCGCTCAACGCCAGCGTGCCGGCCGCGAGCATGAAGCCGGTAAAGGGCATTGACTTGAGCACGCCCCGGATGGAATTAAGGTTGTGGCGATTGTAAGCCGAGACGATATCGCCCGCGCAGAAGAACATCAGCGATTTGGTGACGGCGTGGTTGAACAGGTGCAGCAGCGCCGCGTAAACCCCGAGCGGCCCGCCGATCCCCAGCCCCACCGCGATGATGCCAAGATGCTCGATGCTGCTGTACGCCAGCAAGCGCTTGATATCCTTTTGCACCAGAACGAACACGGCGGCGATAAAGAGCGATATCAGACCCAGCAGCACCATCAAGTGGCCAAAGTAGCGGCCGCCGACCGCCAGATCGACGATGATGCCGAACCGGATAATGGCGTAAACAGCGGTCTTGAGCAATACGCCGGAGAGGAGAGCGCTGATCGGCGCGATCGCCTGGCTGTGCGCGTCGGGGAGCCAGTTGTGCATGGGGGCCAGCCCGGCCTTGGTACCGTAGCCGACCAAAATAAAGACGAACGCGATCCGCACCATATTCGGGTCCATTCTGCCCGCCACTGCCAGCAGGTCGGACCAGTTGAGGCTCTTTAATCCGGTGGTCATCGACGCGGCATATGAGAAGAGGATGGTCCCCAGCAAGGCGAGAACTATCCCCACCGAACAGATGATGATGTACTTCCAGGCCGCTTCGACCGAATGCTTGGTATTATAGAATCCGACCAGGAACGCCGAGACGAGCGTCGTCACTTCAACCGCCGCCCAGAGCATGCCGAGGTTGTTGACCATCGCCACGAAGATCATCGAAAAAGTGAAAAGGTTGAAGAGCAGATAGTAGATGAGCGCCCGCTTGTAAGTGATCGCCCCTTTTTCTTCCTCTTTCGCTATGTATTCGACCGAAAAGAGGGCGGAGGCCAGGTCGACCAGCGCGATCACGACGATGAAGAACGCGCTCAGCGCGTCGAGATAGAAGAAGTTGAACGCGAACCGGACGACCCCAGCGTGCAGTACCGCCCGCGCCAGGAAGAGCGCGAGCGCGAATACCGCGAAATGCAGAGCGGCGTTGATCCAGCCGGCCGTTCTCAGTTTCATCCTATCCCCTCAAATGGGTCATCCGGCTCACGTCGACGTGCGTGAACAATTTATTTATACGGTAGACGAACATGCCGAGGATTATGACGCTCATCAGGACATCGAAGAAGATGGCGATCTCCACAATGAACGGCATTCCGCCCGAAAGCGAAGAAGCGAGGAGAAAAATGCCGTTCTCCATCGTGAGCAGGCCGACGATCTGGGAGAGCGCCTTCATCCGGAAGATCATCAGGAACAATCCCATTAAAATGATGGAGAGCGAGGCCGAAAGGGCGATCCCTTCGGTCAGGTTGTGGCCCCGGACGACATAGCTGTAAAAAAGCCAGGAAAGATAGGTTAAAAGCAGTCCCGAAACGAGCGAAAGCTGGGAATTGAGGATCAGCCCCAGGTCTTCGCTGGCGCGGACGCGGTCGGTCATGCGGGAGAGCAGCTGCGGGATGCCGATCACTTTTACCAGCAACAGCAGCGCCGCCACCGTTCCCAGTTCAATACTGCGGCCGCTCCAGGCTTCTACGGCGGTGAGCAGGAAAAGGAAGAACGACTGGAACTGGAACCCGGTGATGAGCCCGCGTACCCGCTTGGTAACGACCATCACGTAGGTCAGCGTCAATATGCCGAAGATGATGTATATTTCCACTTATGCTCCCAGCGCGGCGGCGACCGCCGCGAGTATCGCCAATACTAAACCGAAAGAGAGAAAATCGACCGCGCGGAAGAGCCGCATCTTTGCCACCGCCACCTCGATCCCGGCGATGACGACCGTTAGCGCGGCCAACGCGGCCAGCGTGACCGTGCCGCCGACCGGGTTCGCTCCGGCCGGGAAAAGGACAAAGGCCAGAAGTAAAAAAAGAACGAGTTGCTTTACATATGCCGCCAGCTCGATCAGCGCCAGCGGGCGGCCCGAATATTCGAGCGTCATAGCTTCGTGGATCATCGTCAGCTCAAGATGCGTTTCCTGGTTGTCCACCGGGATGCGCGAGGTCTCGGCGATGATGACGATGAGCAGGGCGGCCGCCGCGGCGATGGCCGAAAGTTTAAGCGCGAACGGATCGCCTGCGGGAATAAGCGCGGTGTTCCCCCGGCTCAAGGCCACGGCGAAGACGGCCAGAAACGCTCCCGGCTCCGCCAGGCTGGAAACGAACATGTCGCGCGACGAACCCATTCCCCCGAACGCGCTCCCGGTATCGAGCCCGGCGAGCGAAAGGATGAACCGGCCGAGCGAAAGGATGAAAAATACGATCAGCACGTCCCCCGCCGAGACCAGGGCGGGGGCGAAGAGCGCCGCCGCCATTGCCGAACCGGCGACCACGAACGGGGCGAAGCGGAAGATCCAAGACGATTCTTTGGACACCACTTCTTCCTTGGCGAACAGCTTGATGATGTCGTAATAAGGCTGGAAAACGCCCGGCCCTTTCCTCATCCTTAAATTATTTTTGATCCTGGTGATGATGCCGCCAACCAACGGCGCCAGCGCTAATGTCGCGATCATTTTAATTATTTCGAGCAAAGCGTTACCCATTAAAACCTTCCTATCAATAAGATCAGCGCGATCACGGCAAAAAAGATATAGCCGAGATAAAGATTGATGCTTCCGGCCTGTACCGTCTTCATCGAGCGGGCGCTGCGGAAGATCAGTTTGAGCAGCGGCTCGTAGAAAAAGGTCTTAAAGAACGGCGTGGTGTGCGTTTCGTAGCTGATGTTCTTTATATGGTAGGCGGAATCGGCGATCTTTTTGGTCCTCCGGTACGGCATCAGGATAAAGCTAAAGGCGATGCGGAACGGTTTGGAGAACGCGGTGGCGGAATATTCGTTCCGCGGGGCGAGCTCGTAATAGCCGCAATGCCAGGTCTCTGCTTTTCTGACGGCGGGGCGGCGGATAGAGTAGGCGGTGAACGCGGCGAGCGCGAACCCGCACAGCGCCAGCGCGATCATCATCGGCGAAATCCCGTTCTGCGGTACCAGCGGGATGTTGAGCGTGAATGAAGCGGGGGGCGCGGCCGTTTTTGCTCCCAGCGCGTAACCGGCGATATTCGACAATATACCGGCCACCGAGGGGGCGAACAGGCCGAGTATCAAACAGAGCGCCGCGAGCAGTCCCATCCCGATCTGCATGGAAAGGGGGGATTCCACCGCGTCCGACGCATGACGGCTCCGCGGCATGGCGAGGAAGGTGATCCCGAACGCTTTGACGAAGCAGGCGGCCGCCAGGCCGCCGGTAAGGGCGAGCACCGCCGCGCAGATCCCCAGCACCACCCGGATGCCGACAGTGGCGTGGAGCGCGCCGATAAAGAAAGCCTGGAAGGTGAGCCATTCGCTGATAAAGCCGTTAAGCGGCGGCAGGGCGGAGATGGCGAGCGCGCCGGTCAAAAAGAAGAAAGCGGTGAGCGGCATGGTCCGGACCAACCCGCCCAGCTTCTCTATGTCCCGAGTCCCGGCGGCGCGGTCGACGCTGCCGGCGCAGAGGAAAAGCAATCCTTTAAAGACGGCGTGGTTGATAAGATGGTAGAGCCCGGCCATCAGCGCGAAGACGGCCCCGGTAGTGAACCCGGTGCTAAAAAAGAGCAAGCTGGCGCCGACGCCAAAAAGGATGATGCCGATGTTCTCCACGCTGTGGTAAGCGAGCAGGCGCTTTAAGTCATGCTCCATCAGTGCGTAGATCACGCCCAGCAGCGACGAGATGGCGGCGATCGAGAGCATCAAGATTCCCCACCACGCCGGCCCCCCGCCGAGGATAAAAATCATGTAACGGACCATCCCGTAAATGGCGGTCTTGATCATTACCCCCGACATCAGGCTCGAAATATGGCTGGGCGCCTGCGGATGCGCGTAGGGGAGCCAGATATGGAGCGGGACCGCCCCCGCCTTGGTGCCGAACCCGATAAGCAGGAAGATGAATAGTAAATTTTTAAGCTGTGGCGTCATGGTAGCGACCGAATACTGGATCGACCGGTAATCGAACGAATGCGCGTGGCGGAACATCAGCACCAGCGCCGCCGTGAGGAACGCGGTGCCGATATGCGTCATTACCAGGTAGATGATACCGGCCTGGACCGACTTTTCGCTTTCCCGATCGAACAATACAAGGAAGAACGAGCTTAATGACATTATTTCCCACGCCACCAGGAAGTAAAAGGCGTTGCCGGTGGAGACGACAAAGAGCATGGAGAGGACAAAGACGGCGGCGGTAAGCTGCGAACCGATGATCTTTTCTTTCGGATAATGCCCGTTGAGATAGCCGATCGAAAAAATGGCGGAAGGGACCGCGATCAGGGCGATCACCGCGGCAAAAAAGAGCGCGAGCGGATCGAGCAGATATAGTGAGCCTGTGCCTAGGAAATTAATCATTTTAAGGAGCCGTCACGGCCGGGGTCGGGGCAAGCTCCTTCAAATATTAATCAATATATGACTTTGTTCAGCGGATATTCCACGATCCCCGACGCGCCCGCTCTTTTCAATTTAGGTATCAGGTCGCGAACGGTCCGTTCGGAGATGATGGTATCGACGTCGACGAACCGGGTGTCGGAGAGTTCCGATATGGTCGGCGTCTGCAGGGCGGGGAGGAGGGCCAGGATGTTCTTGAGCGACTGGCGCGGGACGTTCATCTTGATCCCCACTTTTTCTTCCGCATTGAGCGCTCCCTGGAGAAGCATGATGAGGTTGTCCATCTTTTGCTTCTTAAAGGGATCGGCGAGCGCGGTCTTGTTAGATATAATGACAGTGTTGGATTCGAGCACCGTTTCCAGTATTTTGAGCTTGTTGGCCCGGAGCGACGAGCCGGTCTCGGTCAGCTCCACGATGGCGTCGGCCAGCTCCGGCGGCTTGGCCTCGGTCGCGCCCCAGCTGTACTCCACCTCGGCGGTCACTTTGTTGGCCTTGAGCCAGTTCTTCACGAAATTCACCAGTTCGGTGGCGATCCTTTTTCCCTTGAGATCTTTTACCGACTTGATCTTGGAGTTCTCCGGCACCGCCAGCACCCAGCGGACCTTCCGCATTCCCGATTTGGCGTAGACCAGATCGGCGACGCGGGACACTTTTTTACCCGATTCCATCACCCAGTCGACACCGGTGATGCCGAAATCGAGGATGCCGCTTTCCACATAGCGGGGCATTTCCTGCGCGCGGATGAGCATGCATTCGATCTCCGGATCGTCGATGGTCGGATAGTAGGAGCGGCTCGATACCTGGACGTTATATCCGGCTTTTTTGAGCAGATAAACGGTCGTTTCCTGCAAACTGCCTTTGGGAATACCAAGTTTAATTTTGTTCATGATATAGCTATTTTATCATCTAACGGGGAGGGAGGCAACCGGAGCATTGTGATCCGTAAACCGTAATCCGTAAACCGTAACCCGCAATCCGTAATATGTAAAATGTGCTATACTTGGTCCTGAAAAGGAGCATAACATGAACAAGAAATTGGTAGTTTTGCTTTTAGTCGCGCTGGTAATGGTGAGCGTCGCGGTGGCGGCGACCACGGTCAAGAAGCCGGTGGTACCCGGCGGGCAGAACCAGCTCAAGGGGATCGATCACGGCAAGGTGGGAGAGTGGCTGTTCAACGGGACCACCAAGTTCATCGTCAACAGCGTCAAATATCCGGAAGTGGGGCCTAAGGGGGAAAAGCCAGACGCGGGGAAAAGATGGATCGCGATCGAAGTGGAAGTGAAGAACGCGCACAAGTTCACCGCCACTTACGGCGGGCCGTGGGGCAAGCTGCAGCTGGTGGACAAGGACGACCAGCTGTTTGACGCGGTTTATCATGTAAGCCGCACCGCCTGGAAGACCAGGGAATCGGCCAAGCGGCTGCTGCCGGCGTCGGGCTTGAAGGCGCTGTACCTGGCGCAGATCCCGGAAGACTTTACCCCGGTGCGGATGATCTATATCGCTGAGACCGGGGCACCGGTTTATAGAGTGGACTTATAGCCGAATCATATTAAACGTTGAATCCGATCCTGCGTTTGGGCTTTTTTTCGATCGCGACCATCTTTTCGATCGTCTTTATGATGATGCCTATTTCGGTATTGTGGCGGTCGACCTTGCGCTTTAATTCCTTAAAAAGATAGGCGAGATCTTTATTGTCCGCGATAACCTGTCTTAGGCGGACAAAAGCGTGCATGATTAAGATGTTTATTTCTACGGCGCGCGGACTGTTGAGGATGGAAGACAGCATGGCGACCCCTTGTTCAGTAAAAGCGTAAGGATTATAGCGTAGTCCGATCTTGTCGGGATTGGAGGTCACAATTTGTGACCTCCAATTGGTGAACTCTCTATCATTCAGCTCGAACATAAAATCCTCAGGGAACCGTTCTTTATTTCTTCTTACTGCCTGCTTTAGAACCCTGGTTTCAATGCCGTACAATTCTGCCAAGTCCCGGTCGATCATCACTTTATTTGACCTTGCCCTCTGCCGATGAGAGAATAGGGCATGAAGAAGAGCGTAAATTGTATTCTCGTTTTACTGAGCCTTTCAATGCTCGTCGGTTGCGCAAAGATCGCTGATGTCTCGACCACTCCTCCCGGGCCGCTGCCCGACCTCTACATCACGCTCAACTTTGCCAATAACTCCGGCTACGCCGCCAGCCGGTTCCATGTGATGATAAAGGGGAAGGACGCGAGTGGGGTGGAGAAGTACTTTGACCTTAGCCAGGAGCCGCTGCAGTTCACCGATTCCACGCCGCCGGACGTGACGCTGGATACGCTGATCGCGCGCGGCAATGTGACCGTCCCCTACATCAACTCCGGCCGCATCTATTTGGCGCTGGACAAACAGGTAGGGGCGGAGCAGGCCGACTTTAACCAGCAGAGCGTATCCGACGGCAAGGTATACGACAAGATAGAGCTGACGGTGATGAACACGGGGAATGTGGTCAATCTGACGCAGGTGGATTACTTTGCAATTCCGATAAAGATAACTTGCGGGGCGGAGGTTCGCGGGTTTAACGACGGTATTACCCGCAAGCAGATATTTGACGAATACGCCGCGATGATGACCGGCGACTGGGCCAACTTGCTGCTGCACGACAACACCGGCAAGCGTCTGCGGATACTTAATCCGGAAAAGGTGATCCCCGTCGACACGGCCAACTTCCCGGCGCTATTGACCTACTGGGACGCCATTATCAACCAGTACTGGGCGGCGGGGAACAGCGTGACCATACTGACGGACGAGACGGTGAGGAGGCAGATAACGGGGACGGCGGACGGGAGCAAGATCGATTTTGGAGTGGACGGCGCGTATGTAAAGCCGACCTCGCTCCAGATGTTCGGGCAGGAGGTGGCGGGCGGGAGCAAGGCGGAGGTGGTAAAGTGGGTATCGGGGGCGGTGAACCGCGGCGTTATACAGAGCGCGGCGGCGGCGGACCAGGGGGATTCTTCCAAATTTTACAGCGCGTCGTCGGCGGATAACGGCGGGGTGTACAACAAGTATGCCGAGTTTTTCCACAACAGCCGGTATTCGATCAACGGGCGGGCGTACGCGCTGGCGTTTGACGATGTGTTTGGCTACGAATCGGCGATAAATATCCCCAACAAGGCGGCGGTTACGATCCAGGTGCAGGGGTTTGAATAGTAATCGAATATATTTAATCATGCACAATATTTTCGTGGAATAAAATTAACTTATGTAGAAAGTTGTAATAATTTACGTCGTGTTGTTTGTATTAAATATGAAATGTATAATTATAATATCTATTTGAGAGGTGCTTAAATGAATAGCAATGAGGTTGATATTGATAAGTCATTTAATGTGAAAGGGATAAAATATATCTATTTATTTGGATTAATATTGTGGTTAATATTATTTCCTTTATTCTTTTTTTATAACAAAAATATTAATTCTTTGCAGTCTTATGATATGTGGTATATTGCACCTTATTTAATTGGAATATTTGTAATGATATGGCACGTTTTCCATTGGTGGGAAGAATATAGGAGCCCTGGATATAAAACCGAAATTAGCTTGATCGAATTCGCCGAAAGAAACACCAGTTATTTGTTAATAGGGATCTCATTTCTTAATTATATGGTTATAAAAGAATATTTTCTTCTTATTGCTATGTATACTTCTTTAATTGTTCTGTTTCTCTTGTATGTATCTGAAAGTAAAAAGGAAAAACTGGTAATGTTAAGACATTGGAAAACATTGCCATATACTTATGCGATCTGCTTTTTCCTATCTGGTATAGTGTCAATATTAGGAAAATGCCCAGTTAAATAAATTGCATAAAAGATATCATTTGCTTTCTTATTGAATGTAACATATAAAAATTAACATCAATGTAATTGCCGATTGCCATGCTACATATAGAGTGTAGACATATAAATAGCATTTTCATAATATAACCATTGTATTAATCTTAGGCAGGATGTGGGTGGACGCATTCAGACTCTTCGTAAGAAAAAACAACTATCTCAGGAAGAATTAGCTGAGCAGGCAGGTATTCATAGGACTTATATTGGGGCAGTGGAACGAGGGGAGAAGAACGCCACAATTGAAACCCTAGAGAAAATAGCCTCAGCACTCAATATAAAAGTGGGCGAATTGTTTGATTGAAGTTAAAAAGCATAGAATATTTTTAGCCCCAAGAAGTAGCGAGACTTCTTATAAAAAATTTAAATCTACTATTGAATATGGACTTGAATACTCCCGCGTGGAACCGTTTCTTGATATAGAAGGCAAGGAAATACTCAGGCATGATGTAAGACTATTTGCGTGGGGGAATGTGGCCGACAAGAAGCCATCATGGGATAAAATGAAAATCGGTGATTATGTAATATTTTATGTTAAGGGGGCTTTTATACAGTCGGGAAGAATTAAATATAAACAAATGAGCGAAGATATGTCACTTGCATTATGGCCAAGGAGTAAAAGAGGGAAGACTTGGCCTTGCATATTCTTTCTGGAGGATTTAAGGCGAATCCAAATTGATATATCACTTTTAGCTGAATTAGGGGGATATAAAAGTACTTGGAAGAGATTACAAGGTTTCCAGCCCTTGAACGAACTTGGAATGACTAATATATTCAAGAAATATGGTACAATCGAGAATTTTCTTTTTGGGGAAAATCAGGACATACTCGAAAATGAAGAAGAATTAATTGAAGAGGAAAATAAGGCTGAGCAAGAAGCGGGGAAATTAACAACGCAAGAACTTAGAGAGCGAGCGATTCGGGCGATTACAAAGCCACCAAAAGAAGTAAAAACTACATATTATCCAAGAGATCCAAATGTGGCAGCTCATGCAAAGAGTCGAGCTCATGGTATTTGTGAATTGTGTGGGCAGAAAGCGCCATTTGAGGATATGAAGCATGTGCCATATCTTGAAGTCCATCATGTTTTAATGTTGTCAAAAGGCGGACGCGATAGTATTGATAATACAGTAGCAATTTGCCCGAATTGCCATAGAAAAATGCATATATTGCATGATAAAAGTGACGAAGACAAATTAAAGGGGAAAGCAAAATAGCGAATTAATCAATGTTTCACCACCCCCGCGCATCTTTCGCACAGGGTGGGGTGGGACTTGTCCTGACCAACGGTCGGCTTGTACATCCAGCAGCGTTCGCACTTTTCCCCCGCCGCCTTCTTGACCACCGGCGCCGCATCGCCCTCGGTTAACTTTACTTCGGAAGTTATCAGT